>NZ_JBIUSS010000010.1:0-149266 GCF_044741445.1 Kitasatospora sp. NPDC088160
GCTGGAGGCGGCGCGGCAGCTGACGTATGCGGCGGCGGCGAAGTCGCAGCGTGGGGACGGGGATCTGACGTTCTTCGGGGCGGCGGCGAAGTGCTTCGCGTCGGATGCGGCGATGGAGATCACGACGGACGCGGTGCAGTTGCTGGGTGGGTACGGGTACACGCGGGACTACCCGGTGGAGCGGATGATGCGGGACGCGAAGATCACCCAGATCTACGAGGGGACCAACCAGGTCCAGCGCATCGTCATGGCCCGCAACCTGCCGTAACAGCGCCTCCGAGGTGCACCGACGGCCGGGCCGAGCACCCGGTCCGGCCGTTCGGGGCCGATGCTATGTTCCGGGAATGAGCGAGAAGGAAGAGCAGGACCTGCCCATGAACGACGGGCCCACCAAGCCGGCGATGCGCGAGGCGCTCGTCGCCGCGGCCTTCGAGCTCTTCCTGGAACGCGGCTTCGAGCAGACCACCATCGACGACATCGTCTCGCTCGCCGGGGTCGGCCGGCGCTCCTTCTTCCGCTACTTCCCGGCCAAGGAGGACGTGGTCTTCCCGGACCACGAGCGCAGCCTCGCCGAGATGACGGAGTTCCTGGAGTCCGGCACCGGCGAGGAGGACCCGGTCAAGCACGCCTGCGACGCGGCCCGGCTCGTCCTGCGGATGTACGCCGAACAGCCCTCCTTCTCCGTCCAGCGCTACCGCCTCACCCGCAAGGTCCCCGGCCTGCGGGCGTACGAGCTCTCCGTGGTCTGGCGCTACGAGCACACGCTCGCGGCCTACCTGCGCGGCCGGTTCGCCGACCGGCCGGACGGCCCGCTGCGCGCCGACGTGACCGCCGCCGCCGTCGTCGCCGCGCACAACCACGCCCTGCGCACCTGGCTGCGCTCGGGAGGCGAGAGCGACTGGGTGGCCGAGGTCGACGCGGCGATGGCCTTCGTCACCGGCACCTGGAACGACCGCCCGGGCGGCGAGAACGGCGCGGGCGGGGAGTCCGGGGAGTCCGGGGCGGACGATGTGGTGGTGCTGGTCGCCAGCCGCCGGGCGCCGCTGTGGCGGATGGTCCAGGGCATCGAGAGCGCACTCGGCGACGCCCACCGGCTCTGACCGCCGGCCGCTGGCTCTGTCCGCCGACGCCGAACCGCTCCTGCCGACGCCGACCCGCCGCGGAGGGCGCTCCCACCCGAACGGCGCAACTCCGCTCGTCCGGCGCCCGACTGACGGGCCGCACGCCGTGCGGGCCGCCCGGCCCCGGGCGAGACTCGGTCGCAGGACGGGGGCCGCGCGCCCCGGGAGCGCGAAGGAGCGGCGATGCCGGGGACGCCCCAGCAGGAGAACGGTGGCCCCACCCTGCGCCAGGTGCTGCTCGGCAAGGGCTACCTCGGCCTGCTGCTGGTCGCCGCCCTGATCGGCGCCCCGGTCTCGCTGGTCGCCTTCGGCTTCGTCGGCCTGGAGCACCAACTCCAGCACTGGGTCTGGGAGAGCCTGCCGGTCACCGCCGGCTTCGACCGCGCCCCCTGGTGGTGGCCGCTGCCCGCGCTGCTGCTGGCCGGCCTGCTGCTCGCCCCCGTGGTCACCCGGCTGCCCGGGCACGGCGGCCACGTGCCGGTGGACGGGCTGGGCGGCCCGCCCACCCCGCCGGGCGCCGTCCCCGGCGTGGTGCTGGCCGCGCTCGCCTGCCTGCCGCTCGGCGCGGTGCTCGGCCCGGAGGCGCCGCTGATGGCGATCGGCGGCGGCCTCGCGCTGCTCTCCGTCCGGTCCGCCAGGCGGTCCCAACACCCGGAACTGGTACCGGTGTTGGGCACGGCCGGGGCGGCGGCCGCGATCTCCACCATCTTCGGCAGCCCGCTGGTGGCGGGCGTGATGATGATCGAGGCGGCCGGGCTGGGCGGCCCGCGGCTGATCGCTCTGGTCCTGCCCTGCCTGCTGGCCAGCGGGGTCGGTGCGCTGGTCTTCACCGGCTTCGGCCACTGGACCGGGCTGTCGATCGGCGCGCTCTCGCTGCCGCGGGTGCCCGAGAGCGGCGTCCCGGACCCGGGTGACTTCCTCTGGGGCGTCCCGCTGGCGGTGGTGATCGCCGTGGTCTGCGTGGCCGGGCAGGCCCTCGGCCGGCGGGTCAAGGCCTTCACCACGGGCGATCCGGACGGCCCCCGGCCGGTGCCGACCGCTCGTCGGACCGCCGTCCGGACGGTGCTGTGTGCGATCGCCGTCGGAGCCTGCCTCGCGGCGTACGCCCTGCTCACCGGTCGCTCACCGGAGGAGGCCGCGCTCTCCGGGCAGGCCACCCTGGGCGCGCTGGCGGCCGACCCGGCGGCCTGGCCGATCGGCGCGCTGCTCGCCCTGGTGCTGTGCAAGACGGTCGGCTGGGGGATCGCCCTGGGCAGCCTGCGCGGCGGCCCGATCTTCCCGGCGATCCTGATCGGTGCCGCGCTCGGGGCGGCCTGCGCGCCGCTGCCCGGCCTCGGCACCGCGCCCGCGCTGGCCGCCGGACTGGCCGCCTCCGGCGCGGCCGTCACCCGGCTTCCGGTCACCAGCACGGTGCTGGCGGCGGCGTTGCTGGGTGGTCAGGCCGCCGATGCGATGCCGCTGCTGATCGTCACCGCGGTGACGGCCTTCGTCACCGGCGAGCTGGTCCGGGGGCGGTCGAGACGCGTCCACGCTCCGCCCGGCGGGGGCAGGCCGGCACCGGCCGACTGACCGTCCAGCCCTCGTCCGGTCCCCGTCCAGCCCTCGCCCGGCCCCCAGGCGCCGGCGCCCCGACGTCAACGTTCTGCGGCGCGAAAATCCCTTCGGGGGACGGCAGATGAACAACTGCGGATTCCACGGTCCCCGGTCGGCGGGGTGCGCGATAACGGAGGCACCCCGGCCGACCGGCCGACGGGGCACCAGGACCAGCAGCCAGGGAACCGAGGAACGACACCCATGCCGATCAGCGACTACGGCGTGCTCGCCGCCACCGCCGTCGACCGGCGCCGCGAGGGCGCCACCGACACCCCGCACTACCAGATCCACCTGCGCGACGCCGGGGGCACCGACTACCGCGCGGCGGTCAACGTCCTCTCCCAGCAGGCCCCCGCCGACCTGCGCTACCTCGCGGTCGAGGACTTCCGGCACCCCGTCACCGGCCTCCTCCCGCCGGCCGGCAGCGGCTGGAACCCGGTGCCGTCCCGGCCGGGCACGGCGGGCCTGGACTTCGTCCGCGGGCGCCTGTTCGACCCCGCGGCGATGCGCGTCCTGCCGCCCGACCTCCCGGGCCCGGACAACGACCTCGCCGACGCGCTCGACCAGCACGTCCAACGGGCGATCGCCGACCCGGCGGCCGCGGTGTACGTCTTCGGGCAGCGCTTCGGGCCCGAACCCGGCGTCCCGGACAAGGTGTTCGGCTTCCTGCCCGGCAACGGCGTGCACGACGTGCACATGAACCAGGGCAACAGCGGGCGGTTCCGGACGGACGACGGCGTCTACCAGGACGGCGCGCTGCTCGTCCACCTGCCGGCGGAGAGCCGGTGGGCGGCGGTGTTCCTGGCCTTCCAGTCGCAGTCCTGGCACACCGACGACCGCACCGGACACGCCCTGCCCGCGTCCGTCCCGAACCCCACCCGCCCCAGGACCGGGCCCCGTCAGGCGACCGGCCCCCAGCAGTAGGTCCTGTCCGGCCGACCCTGGCGGATCAGCCCGCGCTGTGGGACCGGCGGGACTGGGCGAGCAACCAGGCGTAGACCTCGGGGTCGTCGTACGTCCGCGTCCAGGAGTCGTGGCCGACCCCCGGGTAGCGGGTGAACCGCACCGGACCGCCCGCCTCCCGCAGCGCCTCGACCACCCGCTCGGTGTGGGCGACCGGGACGACGTCGTCCTCCCCGCCGTGGAAGGCCCACACCGGGAGGTCGACGAGGCGCGGCGCCGCCTCGCTCAGCCCGGACCCGCAGATCGGCACGGCGGCGGCGAACCGGCGCGGATACCGGGCGGCCAGCGCCCACGTGCCGGTGCCGCCCATGCTCAGCCCGGTGACGTACCGCCGGTCCGGGTCGATCCGGTACGTCCGCGCCACCTCCTCGACCAGGGCCGCCAGCGCGCTCACCTCCGCGACCCACGAGCTGTGCGCCGGGCACTGCGGGGCCACCACCACGAACGGCAGCTTCGCCCCGGCGGCGATCTGCCGCACCGGACCGTGCACGGCGAGCGCCGCCAGATCCTCGCCGCGCTCCATGGCGCCGTGCAGGAACAGCAGCAGCGGCCACGGCCCGGGGCCCTCGTCGTACCCGTCCGGCAGCGACAGGGCGTACCCCAGGTCGTTGCCGTCCTCGTCGACGGCGAAGCGGTGGTGCTGAACAGGTGCGGACATCGGTCTCCTCCAAAAACGTCAGGGGTTCCACGGGGCGGACCCGCCGCCACCACCCTTACCGAGGAGCCTCTCCGATTGATGACGCCGCCGTCACGGTTCACGTCGCAAAGACGCCGGACAGGGCCCGAGCGAGGGCGGCGCGGCGATGCCGAACTCCCGGCGGAGCGCGGAGACGGCGGCGAGGTAGCCGCTCATGCCGTGGACGCCCGGACCGGGCGGTGTGGACGCGGAGCACAGGTAGACGCCGGGCAGCGGGGTCGCGTACGGGTTCCACCGGGGGGTCGGGCGCATGAGCAGCTGGCCGAGGGTCAGGGCCCCGGCCCCGATGTCCCCGCCGACGTAGTTCGGGTTGTACGCCTCGTACTGGACGCCGTTGGTGCTCCGGGCGGCGACGACCGTCTCGGCGAACCCGGGCGCGTACTTCTCGATCTGTGCCGTGACGGAGCCGGTGGGGTCCGCCGCGTACCCGTTGGGCACGTGCGCGTACGCCCAGACGGGCCGCTTCCCGGCGTGGACCCGGTCGGGATCGGCGACGCCGGGATCCACCAGCAGCACGAACGGGTCGCCCGCGTCGACACCGCGGGCGACCCCGGACTCCCGGCGGTAGATCTGCGCCTGCGACCCTCCGAGGTGCACGGTGGCGGCCCTGGCCACCTCGGTGTTCCGCCACGGGATCGCCTCGGACACCAGGAAGTCGACCTTGGCCGCCGCGGGCCCGTACCGGAACCTGCGGAGCCGTCGCCGGTAGGCGGCGGGCAGCCGGTCGCCCGCCACGGCCGAGAACTCCTTCGGCCCGGTGTCGAACATGACGACGCGCGAACCGCGCACCTGCGCCAGGTCGGTGATGCGCGCACCGGTGTGGATCTGCCCGCCGTGGCGCCGGATGTCCTCGGCCAGGCCGGCCGCGATCTCCGAGCTCCCGCCGCGCGGCACCGGCCACCCCGAACTGTGCGCCAGGTGGCCGAGGAAGACCGACACGGCTCCGCCGACGATGCTGGGGAGCCTGCCGACGGCGTGCGCGGCCACCCCGGCGAGGAGGGCGGCCGCCTCGTCGGTCGCGAACCGGTGCGTGGCGAGCGCCGTCCCGTGGACCAGGGACCGCCACGCGAGCATCGCCGGAGTCCGCAGGGACGGGGGGACGGAACGGAAGTCGGAGAGGAAGAGCTCCCCGATCTCGGTGCTGCGGCCGATGAGCGGTGCCATCAGCCGCCGCCAGCCGGCGCCGTCGCGGCCCAGCGCGTCGCAGGTCCGGTCGAGGTCCTGGTACGCCACGGCGGCCCGCCCGTCCGCCAGCGGATGGGCGTAGGACGCTTCCGGCCGGAGCAGGTCGACGCCGCGGGCCGACAGGTCGAACCGGCGGAAGAACGGCGACACGGCGGCCATCGGATGGACGGCGGAGCAGATGTCGTGCCGTACGTCGCTGTCGAAGAGGGCGTGCGTGCGCAGGCCGCCGCCGATCTCGTCCTGGCTCTCGTAGACGTCCACGTGCAGCCCGGCGCGGGCGAAGGTGACGGCCGCCGCCAGGCCGTTCGGCCCGCTGCCCACGACCGCGACGTCCCTGTTCCACTTCATGGTCGGTCCGCCTCGTTCATGGTCGGTCCGCCGCGCGGGATTCCACGGGCGGGGCGGCCGGTCACCGGGAGCTGGTGCTACCGGCGGCCCTTTGCATCGAACATTCCTTCCAGCTCCTTCAGGACCGACGGCAGGTAGAAGCCGGTCTCGCCCTCCCATTTTCGCTTCCCGACGCTGTACGCCGCCACGGTCTGGCTGACCGAGACGTTCGGGCGCCGCAGCAGGAGCTCCATGTTGTGTTCGACGACGGCATTTCCGGCCGGAAAGGCGGTGGCGAGCACGATCGGCTTTTCGGTGATCTGCAACGCCATGGTGGCGGGGGTGTCGCAGTTTCCCGAGGCGAGCCGCATCGCGAAATCGAGCGTCGCGGGGAAGACGGCGAAGGCGTCGACGCGTTCGCCGATCTCCACGTGCGCGGATTCCGGGAGGGAGGGGTCGGCGTAGTCGTCGGTCCACACGTCGCCGCCCACCAGTCGGCGCAGGGCGTCCAGCGTCACGAAACGCTGTGCGGACCTGGTTACCAGGAGATCGCTCGTGATCCGGGGAAACGACTGGCGCAGCCAGTGCAGCCAGTACGGTGTGAGCGCGGCATTGATGGATCCGGTCACGATGAACAGGATCCGCTTCTCGCCCAGATCGGGGATCGCCTGAATTCCGGCGCTTGCGGCGTTTCCGGTGTTCGCAGCGCTTCCGGAGTTTCCGGTGCTTTCGGATTCGGGCATCTCGGTGTTCCCCCGGTTCACAGGGCGAGTTCGGGCGAGATCATGATGGGCTTGATCCCGTCGGCACCCTCGGTCGGGACGGACGCCACGATCATGAACTGGTAGTCCCCCGACTCGCTGCTCCTCCTGCACGCGTCCCGCACGGCCCCGGCCATCAGGTTGTACCCGTCGCTGTTCAGCATCCACTCGAACATGGCCCCGTTCGAGGCGAGCGTGCGCACCTGCGACGCCATGTCGAACAGCGCCTTCGGAACCCGGCTCCCCGGGTTCCACAGCACGGCGAGCGGCTTCGCCTCGTTCCGCATGGCCAGGTTGGCCCACGTGGTCCACCCGTCCGCGGGCGTCGCGCGCGTGCGGTAGAAGACGTACAGGTCCTCGATGCCGGGGTTCGGAGCGAAGAAGCGCCACTGCGGCAGGTCGGGGAAGAACGGCAGGCGCATCTTGATCGGCAGCTTGTCGTCGGGCAGGTTCTCGAAGACCGTCAGCACGACGTGCGTCACCAGGGCGGCCTTGACCAGGGACGTGACGGTCCTGCGCCACGCGCTCATGAGTTCTCCAGGATGATCGCCGCCGTCTGCTGCGCCAGGGCGGGCTTGGCGATGATGGACCGGTGGCTGCTCGCCGGGACGACGTGGAAGTCCGCGGCGACCCGCTCGCTGAGCTTGCGCTGCTGCTCGGTGTTGTTTGCGGCCGAGATGACGACGCGCCGCAGCGGGCCGGCGGCCACGAAGTCCTGGCCGGCGAGGGGCTCGTGGAGGTACTCCTGGCGCGCCGCCAGCAGCACCTGGGGGCTGGAGATCGAGGCCAGGTACGCCCGTTGGATGTCCGGGCGGTACTCGAGTTCCCGCTCGGTGGGGCTCGTCAGCCAGCGGGTGGTGCCCAGGGCCGAGCCGAGCAGCCGTCGCGCGGTGTCCTGGTTGTAGCGCGCCACCCGCCGCTTCGACCCGCGATCCTCACCGAGGAGTACGGCGTCCGTCCCGTCGACGATGTGCAGGACGGTGGCGCGCTCGCGCACGTAGGCGGACTCCGCCGCGACGTTCATGGCGGTGAGGGCGCCGATCGAGTGGCCGCACAGGACGACGTCGCCCTCCGGCGCGAGCTGTTGCAGGAGGAACTCGACCGACTGGGCCGGCCGCAGTCCGCTCTTCGAGCGCCAGTACCCGCTGCGGTGGTAGCGCAGGACCCGGAAGCGCCGGCTGAGCAGCCCGGCCACCCAGTCCCAGGACTCCAGCGGCGCGCCCAGGCCGCTTTCGAGGACCGCGACGGGGGCGGTGGGACCGAGCTCCCCGGCATCGAGCGCGTACTCGATCGCGAGGCCGTCCGGGCCCTGGATCAGGGAGGTCCCCTTGAGCCCGCTGCGCCGGGTGTACTCCTCCTCCAGGCGGATGTACGAGAGGTAGGCGCTGACCGCGGCGGCGGCGCTGAAGGTGGCGACCACCTGGCGTTCGAACCTCATCCCCGGCCCCCGTTCCTGGGCAGGCGGTCCACGGCGTAGAGGACCGCCGCGTGGGCCGAGCTGAATCCCCAGAAGAACCGCGGCAGGCCCATCGTCACGGCGATGCCCAGGTGGAAGAGCTTGACGCCGGCCAGGGCCTTGCGGGCGTCCGCCGGCGCCAGCAGGTAGACGACCGGGAACCCGGTCTCCCAGACGATGGTGAACCACGTCATCGAACTGCACAGCAGCGGGCTCTTCTTCAGCCACTTGGCGACCGCGCTGTCCCCGTACTGCTGGGTCTGCAGGACCTGTTCCAGCGCCTCGCCCGACCGCCAGGTGCTGGAGATCGCCTTCGCCGCGCCGGCGGTCACGTAGGCGATGAAGGTCTGGGCGTTGACCGCGCGCAGGAAGAGGTCGTCGGACTTCTCGGCCTCGGGGACCAGGGCGGTGAGCAGGCGGTAGCCGCAGATCAGGGCGGCCATGTGGTCCGCCCCGTCCCTGCCGAACGAGGTGCGGTACTTGCTCAGGCCGCTGGAGGCCAGCATCAGGCCGGCTCCGGTGATCTGCTGCGCCCGGCTCCTGCGGCCGGTCAGGGTCAGCGCTCCGCCGACGACGCCCATGGCCTTGATGGCGACGGCACCGCCGCGGCTGTCGATCGCCTTGCGGAGGGCCTGCGGGACCACGCTGCGATCACGTTTCGAACTCAGGCCCTGCAAAAGGCCGTTGGGTCCGTAGGCGGCCGTCCTGGTCAAGGCTTCGAGGCCGCTGATGATCTCGCCCACCGCGGCAGGGGCCAGCGTCCAGTAATGCGCGTCCTCGCGCGATATGGGGTGGGAAGGCTCGTTGACGATCTTGGTGAATGGCATTCACGCGTCCTCGTGCTCCAGTCGAGCGGGGCCGGAAAGGGGAACCGCTCGTCCCCCTTTCCGGCCCGTCTGCTCACATGGGTGGTGTCACCGGTGGGTCAGTGGTTCAGCAGCCGAGGCAGATCGTGCTGCCCGTCACGACGACCTCGCATATGGCGACGATGGTGGGGGTGGTCATCGCGGGAGCGTTGTGTGCGTTCACGAAACCCTCCTGCGCCTCCGCGAACGAAGCGTTGACGGCATCGGTCACGAACTCGACACGCGATTCGGTGGCGTTCACTCTTTCTCCTTTTGATGGTGGAGACAGCGGCCAACCCGCAGAGGACCGACGTCCGCTGCCGGCCGCTGCCGTTCGACCATATGTCGTTCCGGTAACCACGGGAAGACCCTTGATGTGTTCATGGTGTGCACAATGCGAATCGGCGGCGGATAATTTCGAAGAAATTGACCAATTCCATTGTAGGTGGACATTCTTCGAATTCTGTGCAATGCCCCTTTTGTTGTGGAGTCACCGGATGCTCCTGTATTCGATCATTGATATCGCAGGTCAGGCCTTGATCGAGAATCCGGGCGGGCGGCGGATTCCGCCGAACAGTCCGTATGGCCTCAAATCGCCCCATTTGACTTGACGGCCTCGGGGCCGACCGGAGGATGCGTGCCGGGCCGTCCGGAGGGCGTATTTGGGTCGGCTTTGCAGGATTGGGGCGCCTTGCTATGATCGGCCCAATGTTCAGAAAAGTGTGAAAATGAACGTTTCGATCATCCGAGAGAAGACGGCTCGTCGATTGAAAAAGAAAACCGGCAAGGCGGCGGACGCACCGCTGCTGCAACTCGTCGACGTCACACACGCGTACGGTGACAGCACCGTGCTCGACCGGGTCTCCCTCCGCATCCACCGTGGTGAGTGCGTTTCCCTGGTCGGGGAGAACGGATCCGGCAAGAGCACGCTGCTCCGCGTGGCGGCCGGCCGGGAGAGACCCTCCGCGGGGTCGGTCGTCTTCGACGGGGAGGAGATCCACGAGGATTCCCTGGACGTGCGCAAGCGGGTCGCGTCGGTGATGGATCCCGGTGCGTTCTATCCGGACCTCACCGTGCGGGAGCACCTGCGGCTCGTGGCGCTGTCGCACGGCATGGGCGCCGGAGCCGATGCCGCGGTCGACGGGGCGCTGGAGTCGCACCGCCTCACGGCGCAGTCCGAACAGTTCCCCTCGGCCCTGTCCTCCGGGCAGACCCAGGCGCTGCTCCTCGCCGCCGCCTTCATCCGGCCGCACGACCTCCTCATCCTCGACGAGCCGGAACAGCGGCTCGACTCCCACGCCCGGACCGCCCTCGCCCGCCTGATCGCGGAGCACCGCGACCGCGGAGCGGCCGTCCTCATGGCCACCCACCACCGGGCCCTGAACGAGGTCGCGGACCAGATCGTCGAAGTCGGCTCGCGTGCGGGGCACTCGGGCCCGTCCGGGGCGGTGCGGGGGGAAGGATGAGCGGTTTGAGCGACAGCGTGGCACCCGCGACCGGGACGAGGGCGCGGGTGCCCGACAGGTCGGGGGACTGCACCGCGGACACCCTGCTGTTCCTGCGCGAAGCCCGGAGTGGCACGCGCCAGGAGAAGCGCAGGAGCGCGTGGTTCATCGCCTACACGGTCCTCCTGGTGGGCGGCTGCTGGGGCGTCCCCGCCCTGCTCCAGTGGACGAGTTCGACCCGGGCGGCCGACCGGCCACCCGTGCAGATCGGGGAACAGGCGTCCGCGACGCTCCTGGCGCTGATCCCGGCGGTGCTGGTCCTCGCCCTGCTGCTCACCGCCCGGGGAGCGATGTGGCGCGGCCCGGTTCTGCTGGACCGGGCCACGACCGGCTTCCTGCTGCCCTCGGCCGTCGACCGGCGAGCCCTGCTCGCGCCGGGGCTGCGCTCCTCGGTGGCGCTGGCCTCCGTGGTGAGCGGCGTCGCCGGCGCGGTCGCGGGTTTCCTGCTGCAGGGCCTGGCCCCGCAGTCGTGGATCCTGCTGACCCTCGCGGGCTCCTGGACGGGCGTCTCGGTGGCGCTCACCACGAGCGCGGTCGGCGTCCTGGTCGAGCGGAACGACCAGTGGATGTCCCGCTACGGCCGCGGGGTCTTCGCCGCGGGGTGGCTCCTCGCCGCGGTCGCCGCCGCCGGCGTGTGGACGGCATGGACGCAGGGGCGGACGGGCTGGCTGCAGGACCTCCTGCTCTGGTCGGGCCCGTGGGGGTGGGCGTCCCAACCGCTCCTGTGGGCGCTCGGCCTCGTGGGTACGGCGGGCGCCGTCGGCACGGTGCTGTCGGTCGGCACCCCGGTGGTCGCCCTCGTCCTCGCCTGGCGGGAACTGCCCGCGATCCCGCAGGCCGCCCTCAGGCTGCGCGCGACGGTCGCCGCCCAGATCAGCACGTCCGTCCTCATGCTCGACCTCCGCCAGGCCCGCTCCGGAGTACCGCGGCTCAAGGAGCGGCGCAGCACCCCCCGGCTCCGCCTCCCCGTGCCGCGGCACCGGCTGCTGCTGGTCCCGTGGCGCGACCTCACCTGCCTGCTGCGCAACCCCCGCCGCCTGGGGTGGGCCGCCGTCTGGAGCGGGCTCGCCGTCGGACTGACCGAGGCCGCCCCCTCCTTCACCTCGACCGCACAGCAGATCGTCGTCGTGCTGTCCCTGGTCGCCGAATACCTGGCGGCCGCTCAACTCACCGAGCCGGCCCGGCTGGAGAGCGACGACCCGCGGCGCTCCACCAACCTGCCCTGGACGTTCAAGTCGCTCGCCCTCCAGCACTCGGCGGTGCCCGGCGGCCTCCTCCTCGCGCTCACCGGAGCCGGCGCACTGGCGTGCGCGCTCGGCGGCCGGGGCGCCGCAGGACTCCTCCCGCTCCTCGCCTCCGTACCCGCACTCACCGCGGCCGCGCTGGTCAGCTCCTACCGGGGCGTCGTGCCCATGCACCTGACGATCGGTGTCAACACCCCTATGGGCAACACCGGCCCCGGCCAGGTGGCGCTCTGGTACCTGCGCGGCCCGCTGGCGGTCGGCACCCTCCTGTTCCCGCTCGCCCGCTCCGCAGCCCAGGGCCACCCGTACGCCGCGGCACAACTCGCCTGGACCCTGGCCGTCACCGCGGTCGCCCTCTGGTGGGTCCGGCGCACCGCCCACCGCCTCCACACCCGATAGCCCCGACCCCACGCCAAGGGCCGGCCGACCCGCCGTCACGTCGGATCGACCGGCCCCACGAGGTCGGCCGACCACCATGCCCGAAGCCACGACTCCCCGGCGGAGACCTCCACCACCACCCGACACCACTCGCCGGGCCGCCGGTCCCGCGGTTGGTCACACGACGGCCGGGAAAAGCAAAAGACCCCTGAATCAACAGGGGTCTTGCTGGTGTCCGAGGGGGGACTTGAACCCCCACGCCCGATAAAGGGCACTAGCACCTCAAGCTAGCGCGTCTGCCATTCCGCCACCCGGACCGGGTGTTGTCTTAGCGGCTTTCGTTCTCTCGTCGGCCGCGCTGACAGATGTAACTGTAGCAAAGATCGGCTTGGGGTCCCAAAACGGTTCGGGGCGGGGGAATGGAGGTGGTGGCGGGGGCAAGGGGGAGTGTGTGGCGGGGGCGTGACCAGGGGGTTTCGGGGGCGCGCAGGGGGTGGATCCGGGTCGGGGGCTGGGGGAGGATGGGCGTACGTGCTCGTACGGCCCGGGTGCAGGTCCTGGGGGTGGCGCGCTGGTGCGTCGGTGCGGGCCAAAGACGAGGAGTGACCGTGAGCGAGCGGAGCGAGTCGGCGGGGCCGAGGGCGACGGCTGAGTCGGAGGTCGCCGGGATCTGTCGCGATCTGATCCGGATCGACACCAGCAACTACGGGGACGGCTCCGGCCCGGGGGAGCGCAAGGCGGCGGAGTACGTCGCCGAGCAGCTCGCGGAGTTCGGGGTGGAGCCGCAGATCTTCGAGTCGGCCAAGGGGCGGGCCTCGACGGTGGTGCGGATCGAGGGCGAGGACCGTTCCCGCCCGGGCCTGCTGATCCACGGCCACACCGACGTGGTGCCGGCCAACGCCGCGGACTGGACGTACGACCCGTTCGGGGGCGAGATCGCGGACGGCTGCGTGTGGGGGCGCGGCGCGGTCGACATGAAGGACATGGACGCGATGACCCTCGCGGTGGTCCGCGACCGGCTGCGCACCGGCCGCAAGCCCCCGCGCGACCTGGTGCTGGCGTTCGTCGCGGACGAGGAGGCCGGCGGCACGTACGGGGCGCGGTTCCTGGTGGACAAGCACCCGGAGCTGTTCGAGGGCGTGACCGAGGGCATCGGCGAGGTCGGCGGCTTCTCCTTCACGGTCAACGACCAGGTGCGGCTTTACCTGGTGGAGACGGCCGAGAAGGGCATGCACTGGATGCGCCTGACGGTCGAGGGCCGCGCCGGGCACGGCTCGATGGAGAACGACGACAACGCGATCACCGAGCTGTGCGAGGCGGTCGCCCGGCTCGGCCGGCACAAGTTCCCGCTGCGGATCACCAAGACCGTACGGGCGTTCCTGAACGAGCTGTCGGACGCGCTCGGGGTCGAGCTCGACCCGGAGAACATGGACGAGACCCTGCGGGTGCTCGGCGGCATCGCCAAGATGATCGGCACCACGCTGCGCAACACCGCCCAGCCGACCATGCTCGGCGCCGGCTACAAGGTGAACGTGATCCCCGGCCAGGCCACCGCACACGTGGACGGGCGCTTCCTGCCCGGCTACGAGGAGGAGTTCCTGGCGGAGCTGGACAGCGTGCTGGGCCCGCGCGTGAAGCGGGAGAGCCTGCACTCGGACAAGGCGATCGAGACCACCTTCGACGGCGCGCTGGTGGAGGCGATGCAGACGGCGCTGCGGGCGGAGGACCCGATCGCCCGCGCGGTGCCGTACTGCCTGTCGGGCGGGACGGACGCCAAGTCGTTCCAGGACCTCGGGATCCGCTGCTTCGGCTTCGCGCCGCTGCAGCTGCCGCCGGAGCTGGACTTCGCCGGGATGTTCCACGGTGTGGACGAGCGGGTGCCGGTGGACGGGCTGAAGTTCGGCGTCCGGGTGCTGGACCGGTTCCTCGACGCCTGCTGAGCACCTTGGGTGGACGGCCCGTTCCCGGAGTGCCGGGGGCGGGCCGTCCGCATTGTCCGAGCTAATGATTTGGGACAGAGCGAAGGAGATCAACAGAAACGATCCTGCAAGGAAATGCGGATCGACCGTGTGTGCGGACCGTCACCGTTGCGAGTGAATGGCAAATCTGTTCCGTACCCCGTTTGCCACACCCTCGTTCATCCCTGTGCAACCCGCCGAACGGGTTGCGTTGTCCATACAGGAGGAATGATGAAGGTCAAGAAGATCGCCGCTGTTGCCGCCGCCACCGGTGGCCTGGTGATCGCCGCCGCCGGTGTCGCGTCCGCTCACGGCGGTGCCGGCGCCGAGGGTGTGGCCGCTGGCTCCCCGGGTGTCGTCTCCGGCAACCAGGTGCAGATCCCGGTGCACGTCCCGGTCAACCTGTGCGGCAACACCATCAGCGTGATCGGCGTGCTGAACCCGGCGTTCGGCAACCACTGCGCCAACTTCTGAGTCACGCTCCGAGCTGCTGAGGCTCGTTGAGCCGACTCATTCGGCCCCCGGGCGGCGGACGCGCCGCCCGGGGGCCGCTTGCATGCGGAGTGAGGGGAGCTGGGTGCAGGGAGCTGGATGCGGAGGGGCAAACAAGAGAGCAATCGCTCGATCGGGTGAAGTTGGTTCGTTCGGCTCAACCTCTCCGCCGCTCTCTCGTTAACTCCTGTGCAGTCGAAGACCTTGCCGGATATCCGGATATACGGAAATTCCGACTTTCGGAAGGTATTTACGTCAAGGTCGTCACGTCGTTCTCGATACGTCAGGGGAAAAGATGAGGAATGTAGCCAAGAAGGGGATCCTCACGGTCGTGGCCACCGGCAGTGTCCTGGCCTCGACCGCCGGCTACGCCTACGCGGGTGCCGAGGCCCAGGGAGGTGCCGCCGGATCGGCGGGCGTCGCCTCCGGGAACTCGGTGCAGGTGCCGGTCGAGGTGCCGATCAACGCCTGCGGCAACACCGTCGACGTGATCGGCGTGCTGAACCCGTCCTACGGCAACCGCTGCGCGAACGTCAGCGGCCACCCCGAGGCCGCCAAGCCGGGCGGCTCCCACGCGGGCTCCGGTTCCCACACCGGCTCCGGCTCCCACACCGGCCCCGGGGCCAACACCGGCTCCGGCCGGGGCTCCTCCGCCTCGGGCACGTCCGCCTCCGGCGTCGCCGCCAACTCGCCCGGCGTGGTCTCCGGCAACAGCATCCAGGCCCCCGTGCACGTCCCGGTCAACGCCTGCGGCAACTCCGTCGACGTGGTCGGCGTCGGGAACCCGGCCTTCGGCAACGACTGCGCCAACGTCGCGCAGCCCGCCCCGGCCCCGAAGCCGGTCGACGACTGCCCCGAGAAGCACAGCCCGTCCATCCCGCCGCAGGCCGGCGGGGAGGTCCCGGGCAACCCGCGCAACGGCGGCCCGTCCACCACCCCCGAGGCCGGCGCACACTTGGCCCCCGCCGTCGCGCCGGTCGCGAGCGGCCAGGTCGCCCCGGTCGCGGCCCGCGCCGCAGCCCCGGTCGTCGCCTCCTCGCCGAGCGGCGCCGTCGGCAGCCAGCTGGCCTCCACCGGCGCCGGTGACGTCGAACTGCTCGCCGCCGCCGGTCTCGCCCTGCTGCTCGGTGGCGGCGTGCTCTACCGCCGCGCCCGCGCCGGGGCCCGCTGAGCCGCCGGTAGGCCACATCCCGCGGCGCCACACCCCCGCGGCGCCGCCGGAGCACGAGGCCGGAGCGTGACGCGCCCGCGGCCGCCTGGAGGTACGGGCGGCCGCGGGCGGGCGGAGGTCCGGTGTGAGAACCCGCATCAAGGCCTGACATGACGTGAAGCCCCGGCTCGAAAGCCCGGCGTGAGATCCCCACCGCGACGGGCGCGTTCCCGGGCCCGGAGCTCGCCGATCCGGAGCTCCCCGACCCGGCCGCCTCCCGCCTGGGCCTTCCCCACCCAGGCGCCCCGCCCGTCCATCCCCGTGGCGGCGGGTGGGTTCAGGCGCGCTCGCCCGTCACCAGCTCCGGACCTGCCGGATGATCCGCCGCCGCAGCCGGACCGTCCGGCTCCCGTCGGGGAACAGCCTCAGCCGGTCGAGCTCCCAGTGCCCGTACTCGGCGTGCTCGGTGAGCAGTTGGCGTGCCGCGTTGCGCGTGGTGCCACGCGGCATGCGCAGCGACTGGTACTCGTACTCCGGTTGCCGGACCGGCTTCGGTGGGGTCAAAACGCTCCTCCTGAGGATCACCTGCGCGCAAGCCTACGACCTGCCTCGGACAGTCGGCCCGGGTATTTCCGGACGTCCTCCCGGCCGTCCGTCCGACCCGGTGGGACGCCCCGGACCGGCCGGGGCACGCCAGCCCGACTGACAGTGCATCAGTCCCGTTGTTCCTCCGGACGGGATACCCCGATCCCGGCGCGCGAAGCGGCACCCGATCGGCCCCGCGCGGCCCGGCCGCACGCCCTTCGCGCCGGGCATGCGCGGGGACAGAACCACGCGGATCGGACATCAGGGGGGAAGTTGCGGTGAAATCGCGGGTGTAGGTGACAACCGCTGTGCGTACCGACACCGCGGGGAGATAGCGTCTGCACCATGTCTGATGCCGCGCAGCCAACCATTGCCGAGGTACGCGCCGCCGCCGAGGCGGTCAAGGCCGCCATCGACCGTCATCTGGAAGCGGTGTCAAGCCCCAGCGCAGCGGATGATCCCGCTGTGTCCGCCGCCTACGAGCAGCTCGCGACGGCGGCCATCGCCTACGACCAGATCCTCTACGAGGTCTACGACGAGGTCACCCCCTTCGAGATCCCCGGGGACGAGGGTCCGGGCGGCTACCACGGCCCCGAACAGCCGGAGGCGATCAGCGTGCTGATCCGCCGCGACTACCACGTCGCCGACCCCAAGCGGCTGCGCGCCCAGGCCGAGCGGCTCGACGAGTCGCTGACCCCCGGCGGGGGCGGCACCAGCGGGGTGAACGCCGCGATCGGTGTGCTGTTCGGCGAGTACGAGCCGGACGAGATCGCCGCCCGCAGCGAGGAGTTCGGCCTGGAGGAGGCGGACTCGACGCTCTGGGTCGCGGCGGCGGAGCCGACCGAGCCGGGGGAGTGGCTGCCGGAGCCCTTCGAGCACGCCGACCCGCAGATGCTGATCTGCCGGTTCGACGTGAGCGAGGTCTACGACGACGAGGACCCCGACGACTGAACCGTTCGTCGTGCGGACACCCGGAGGGCGGGCCCCACCTGTAGGGGGCCCGCCCTCCGCGCGTTCCGCCGACCGGCGCGCAGGACCTAGTACGCCGAGGCGGCGTTCTCGGCGAGGATCGCCCGCAGCCGGGTGGTGCGCGGCTGCGCCGGGCGCTCGGTGACGGCCTGGGCGAGCGCCGGGCCCGCCGCGTGCACCACGGACAGGTGCCGCTCGCCGCGGCCGAAGGCGGTGTAGACCCACTGCCGGGTGAGCGCCGGGCCGGCGTCCTCCGGGAGCACCACGACCGCGCCCGGCCAGCGGCGGCCGAGTGCCTGGTGGACGGTCAGCGCCCAGCTGTGCCGCAGCCGGCCCACCTGGGCGGGCGGGACGGTCCGGCGCGAGCCGTCCGCGTACGCCAGGTGCAGGCCGGTGGCGTCGCCGTCCAGCACCCGGGCCGGGCGGGTGACGCCGGGGGCCGGGGAGTCGACCACCCGGTCGCCCGGGTCGAAGCCGCCGAACCGGCCGGGCCCCGGGTTGAGCCGGGCCTTCGCGGCGGCGTTCAGCGCCCGGGTGCCCGCCGGGCCGCCGTGGCCGGGGGTGAGCAGCACCACCTGCTCGGCGGGGATGCCGAGGGCGCGGGGGATGGAGTCGGTGAGCAGCTGGAGGGCGCGGTGGACGGCTTCGCCGCCGTCCTTCGCGGTCAGGATGACCACCTCCTTGTCCGGCGCCTCGACGGGCTGGAGCTCGCCGATGCCGACGCCGGAAACCAGCTCGCCGATCGGGCCGAAGTCCGGGGTGCGGGAGGCGACCGCCGGGCAGACCTTGGCGGCCAGCAGGTCGGCGAAGAACCGGCCGGGGCCGGCCGACCAGAGCTGGCCGGGGTCGCCGCTGAGCACCAGCCGGGTGCCGTCGGCGAGCGACTCCAGGACGGTGGCGGCCAGTTCGACGTCCAGCAGCGGGGCGTCGAGGACGACCAGGACGTCCAGGGCGAGCGTGCCGTCGGAGGCGCGGCCCGGCCCGGCGGCGCCGGAGAGCAGGTCGGCGAGGGTGATCACGGAGGCCGGGGTGTCGGTGAGCGCGGCGAAGGACTCCCGGCCCTGGTCGGTCCAGGTGGCGGCCCAGGCCCGCAGCCCGAGGCCGCCGGCAGCGGCCAGCAGCGCGGCGGGTTCGGCGCGGGCGGCCTCGCCGCCGGTGTGCAGCACCAGGGCGCTGTCGGCGACGGCCTGGATCAGGGCGGTCGCGGAGGAGGACGGCGCGGCCTCGCCGGCAGCCGCCCACGCCGTCGGGCCGGGCGCGGCGGGGGCCTGCGGAGCGTCCTCCGCCGTGGCCTCCGCGGGGGCCACGCCCGAGTCGGAGCCGGAGGTCGGCTCGGAGCCCGCCTCGGAGTCGGAGGCCGGCGAGGAGTCGGCCGCGGACTCGGCGTCCTCCGTCGTCCCGGCGTCCTCCGCCGTGTTCTCCTCCGGATCCTCCTCGCCCGGCTCCGGGTCCTCGCCCGGCTCCGGGTCCTCGCCCGGCACGAAGGTCGACATCAGCCGGACCAGCCCGTCCGCGAGGCTCTCCTCGGCCAGCGCGAGCCGCTCCAGGGCGAGCAGCGTCCGGGTCGGCGGCTCCTCGTCCTCGTCGCCGCCCGCCGCGTGCGCCTCGGGACCGGTCAGCTCCTCCTGGAACGGCATCGCGCGCCCGTCCAGGACGGCGGCCTGGATCGCCGCGGCCGAGTCCGGCAGCCCGTGGCGGTCGAGCCCGGCCGCGATCTCGGCGACCTCGACGGCGGAGTGGCCGCGCAGCGCCGCCTGCTCCAGCAGCCACGGCACCAGCGCCTGGGCGCGGCGCGGGTCGCCGGGGCCGGCGGCGGGGCCGAGCAGGCCGCGGGCGAAGCCGTCCGCGTGCTCGGGGCGGACGCCGGGCAGGGACAGCACGGCCCACGGGTCGGAGCGCAGCTGTTCGGCGGCGCCGTCGCCGAACTCGGCCACCGCGGCGGCCGCGAGATCGGCCGGGGCGCCCCCGGCGGTCAGCACCTCGGCGGTGTCCTTGAGGGCCTGCGCGCGCTGCTGGTCGGGCTGCGCGGAGGGCGGGGCCGGGGCCTTGGCGTCCTTAACGTCCTCGGCGTCCTCGGGAGCCGCGGGACGGCCCTCGCCCTCCGGCGGTGCCGCCTGCGGGCCGACACTGCGGATCCGCTGCGCCAGCTCGGCGATCGCCGCCGCCTTCTCCGCCGGGCTCGCCTTCTCCGCCGGGCTCGCCGTCTCCGCGGGGCTCGCCGTCTCGGCCGGGCCGACCGACTCCGTCGGGCTCACCGAGACTGCCGAGGTCTCCTCCGGAGCGCCGTTCTCCGTGTCACTCATCGTCCGCTCCAAGGGTCACTCCACTGCGTGTTCAGCTGAACGAGGGGGGCTACAGCTCGCTCCACCCCTGGTCCGGGTAGCGGTGCACCGGCGACGAGATGTCGTCCAGCGCACCACGGATCTCACCCGGAAGCGTAAGCGCCTCCACCGACAGTGCCGCCTGCAGCTGTGCCACCGTACGGGCCCCGACCAGCGCGCTCGCCACTCCGGGCCGGTCCCGGACCCAGGCGAGGGCGACCGCGAGCGGGCTGCTGGCGAGGCCGTCGGCGGCCGTGGCGACGGCGTCGACGATCCGCCGCGAGCGCTCCCCGAGGTACGGCTGGACGAACCCGGACAGGTACGGCGAGGCGCCGCGCGAGTCCTGCGGGACGCCGTGCCGGTACTTGCCGGTGAGCACCCCGCGCCCGAGCGGTGAGGAGGCGAGCAGCCCGACTCCGGCGTCCGCCGCGGCGGGCAGCGCCTCGCGCTCGATGCCGCGCTGGAGCAGTGAGTACTCCAGCTGGGCCCCGGCCAGCGGCGTGCGCCCGTGGTGGGCGCGCTGCCAGGTGGCGGCCTTGGCGAGCTGCCAGCCGCTGAAGTCGCAGACCCCGACGTACCGGGCGCGCCCGGAGGAGACGGCGATGTCGAGGGCGCTGAGCGTCTCCTCGACGGGCGTCATGGGGTCGAAGGAGTGCACCTGCCACAGGTCGACGTAGTCGGTGCCGAGCCGGCGCAGCGAGGCGTCGAGGGCGGCGAGGAGGTGGCCGCGGGAGCCGTCGAAGCGGCGGGCGGACTCCGGCACGCTGCCGGCCTTGGTGGCGATGACGAGTTCGGAGCGGGGGATGAGGCTGTCGGTGAGCCGGGAGATCAGGTACTCGGCGCCGCCGTCGGCGTACACGTCGGCGGTGTCGAGCAGGGTCCCGCCGGCGTCGACGAACTCCTTGAGCTGCTCGGCGGCCTCGTGTTCGTCGGTGTCGCGGCCCCAGGTCATGGTGCCGAGGCCGAGCCGGGAGACCTGGAGACCGGTACGGCCGAGGTGACGCTTTTCCATCGGACGGGCCCTCCACTGGCCGGTGGCACCGGGCGCCCCGGTAGCCCTGAGAACGCGCAGGTGGGGAGAGCGCTCCCCACGTCGGCTGAGCGTAGCGGCCGGTGTCCGGGCAGGGGTGGCGACCCGCAGAACGATCACCGGGTCCGGGCGGCGGCGGGTGTGACCCAGACCACCACTACCGGTCAGTAGCATGACCGGTGAGTGCGCGGCTACCCTCGCCACCAACCCTCACCGACTGGAAGGTTCGGCACATGCGACTCGGAATCAACCTCGGCTACTGGGGTCTCGGCATGGACGCCGACAACATCGCCGTGGCCCAGGAGGCGGACCGGCTCGGCTACTCGGTGTGCTGGGCGGCCGAGGCGTACGGCTCGGACGCCGCGACGGTGCTGAGCTTCGTCGCCGCGAAGACCGAGCGGATCGACGTCGGTTCGGCCATCTTCCAGATCCCCGCCCGCACCCCGGCGATGACCGCGATGACCGCGGCGACCCTGGACACGCTGTCCGGCGGCCGCTTCCGGCTCGGCCTCGGCGTCTCCGGCCCGCAGGTCTCCGAGGGCTGGTACGGGGTGAAGTTCGACAAGCCGCTCGCCCGCACCCGCGAGTACGTGGAGATCATCCGCAAGGCGATGTCCCGCGAGCGGCTGGTCCACGAGGGCGCGCACTGGACGCTGCCGCTGCCCGGCGGCCCCGGCAAGCCGATCAAGCTCACCGTGCACCCGGTGCGCGAGCACATCCCGCTGTACATCGCGGCGATCGGCCCGAAGAACCTGGAGCAGACCGGCGAGATCGCCGACGGCTGGCTCGGCATCTTCTTCTCGCCCGAGCACGCCGCGCTCTCCCTCGACCCGCTGAAGGCCGGCCGCGCCAAGGCGGGGCAGGGCCTGGACGGCTTCGACCTCTGCCCGACCGTCACCATCGCGGTCGGCGAGGACATCACGGCCGGCGTCGACTCCCAGCGCTCCTACGCCGCGCTGTACATCGGCGGCATGGGCAGCAAGGAGAAGAACTTCTACAACCAGCTCGCCCGGCGGATGGGCTACGAGCAGGCCGCCGACGAGATCCAGGAGAAGTACCTGGCCAAGGACTACGCGGGCGCCGCGGCCGCCGTCCCGCACGACCTGATCGACGCCACCTCGCTGATCGGCGACACCGCCCGGATCGCCGACCGGATGCAGGCCTACGCCGACGCGGGCGTCACCACGCTCACCCTGGCCCCGTCCGGCTTCACCCTGGACGAGCGGATCCAGGCGCTGCGCACCGGCGTCGAGGCCTTGGAGCGCGCCGGCCTGGCGTAGCCGCCCGGGGCCGTCGGGCGGCACTACAGCCAGTCGTGCCGCTTGAACACCCGGTGCAGCACTATGCAGACCGCGACCATCAGCGACAGCACCGCCGGGTACCCCCAGGGCTGGTGCAGTTCGGGCATGTCCTCGAAGTTCATCCCGTAGACGCCCGCGATCATCGTCGGCACGGCGGCCAGCGCCGCCCAGGCCGAGATCTTCCGCATGTCGTTGTTCTGCTGCACGCTGACCTGCGCCAGGTTGGCGTTGAGGATGTCGGACAGCAGCCGGTCCATGCCGTCGACCTGGTCGGTCACCCGGGCCAGGTGGTCGGCGACGTCCCGCAGGTAGGGCAGGGTCTCCGGGCGGATGTACGGTTCGCCGCCGCGGGCCAGGCGCAGCGTCGGTTCCAGCAGCGGGCCGGTGGCGCGGCGGACGGTCATCACCTGGCGTTTGTAGCCGTAGATCCGGCCGGCGGTGTCGCGGCCGACCCGGTTGGGGGCGAAGACGTCCGCCTCCAGTTCGTCCAGGTCGGTCTGGAGCCCGGTGGCTACCTCCATGTAGCCGTCGACGATGGTGTCGCACACCGAGTGCAGCACCGAGCTGGGCCCGTAGCGCAGCAGTTCGGGCTGCTTCTCCAGCCGGGCCCGCAGGCCGGAGAGCGGGGCGTCGGCGCCGTGCCGGACGGTCATCACGAAGTCCGCGCCGAGGAAGACCATCACCTCGCCGATGGTCACCGCGTGGGCGCCGGGGTGGTAGCCGAGCGTCTTGAGGGCGACGAACAGGGAGCCCTGGTACGGCTCGATCTTGGGGCGCTGGTGGGCGCTGACGGCGTCCTCGACGGCCAGTGGGTGCAGGGCGAACTCCCTTCCGACGTGGTTGAGTTCCTCGGCGGTGGGCTCGAACAGGCCTATCCAGACGAAGCCGCCGGGCCCGGCGGCGCGGGCGGCGGCGAGCGCGCCGGCGAGGTCGTCGGGGGCCTCGATCCGGTGGCCGTCGTGGTAGCTGGCGCAGTGGACGATCATCGGGCCATTGTGGCCCGGGGAGGGGTGCCCGGGGCGGAGCCGGGCCAGGACGGCCTCGCGGGCCGGTGCCGGCGGCGGCCCAGGAGGACCCGTACCCTGCCCCCGCGTTGCGCGCCCGCACCCCGCGCCGGCACCCGACGGCCGCACCTCGCACCGACACTCCACGCCCGCGCCCGGAGGCCGTAGGCTGAGCCCCATGCCCACCCTGCTGCTCGTCCGCCACGGCCGCTCGACCGCGAACACCGCCGGAATCCTGGCCGGTTGGACGCCCGGCGTGGACCTCGACGACACCGGACGCGCGCAGGCCGCCGCGCTGGCCGGCCGGCTCGCGGGGATCCCGCTGGTGCAGGCCGTCAGCAGCCCGCTGGAGCGCTGTCGGCAGACCCTGGAGCCGTTGCTGGCGGCCCGGCCCGAGCTGGGCCCGCCCGCCGAGGACGAGCGGCTGGGCGAGTGCCACTACGGCGAGTGGACCGGTCGGCCGCTGGCCGAGCTGGCCAAGGAGCCGCTCTGGCGCACCGTGCAGGACCACGCGGCCGCCGCGGCCTTCCCCGGCGGGGAGTCGTTGCGCGAGCTGAGCCACCGGACGGTCGGTGCGGTCCGGGAGTGGAACGAGAAGGTCGCCGCCGAGCACGGCGCGGACGCGGTCTGGCTCGCCTGCTCGCACGGGGACGTGATCAAGGCGGTGGTGGCCGACGCCCTCGGCCTGCACCTGGACCACTTCCAGCGGATCAGCGTCGAGCCCTGCTCGGTCACCGCGATCCGCTACACCCCGCAGCGGCCCTTCGTCCTGAGGATGGGCGACACCGGCGACCTCGGCTCGCTCGCGCCCAGGCCCGGCGCGGCCCCGGCCGCCCCGGCGGGCGACGCGGTGGTCGGCGGCACCACCTGAGACGGTCGCCCCGCCTGACCCGCCTGACCCGCCTGACCCGCCTGACCCGCCTGACCCGCCTGGTACGACCCTGGTTCGACCGGCGCCATCCGACCTGACCGGAGCCGCCCGGCCCGGAGCCGCATCACGTGGGCGGGAGCGCCGCCGCACGCCGCTCCGCAGCGGCCGGCGGCACCACCTGAGCTGGCCGGTGCCACTGCGGCTCGGCTCCCCTGCGGGGGCCCGGAGGTCGTAGGGTGACTAACGAGCCCCGCCGCGTGGCGAGCCCGCGCTCGGGCCGCCGTACGGCAGCCCGAGCCAATGACGTCCGAACGATCCCTGTGATCCCCACGACCGACACGATCCGGAGCGAGAGCGTGCCCCGTCAGGTCTTCTTCTACGACCAGCCCGAACGGTTCGTGGCCGGCACCGTCGGCCAGCCCGGCGCCCGGGCGTTCTACCTGCAAGCCAGCGCCCGGGGCCGGATCACCAGCGTCCTGCTGGAGAAGACCCAGGTGGCGGCGCTCGCCGAGCGGATCGACGAGGTCCTGGACGAGGCGCTGCGGCGCAGCGGCGGCGACGTCTCCATCCCGGCCGCCGCCCCGCAGGACCTGCTCGACACCGCACCGCTGGACCTGCCGCTGGAGCAGGAGTTCCGGGTCGGCACCATGGCCCTGGCCTGGGACAGCGTGGACGGCTGTCTGGTGGTCGAGGCGCAGGCGCTGATCGAGGTGGAGGAGGACGAGGACGAGGACAGCGCCGCGGCGGTCTTCGAGGACGACGACAACGGTCCGGACATGCTGCGGGTGCGGCTGTCCGGCGCGATGGCCCGGGTGTTCGCCAAGCGGGCGCTGGACCTGGTCTCGGCCGGCCGCAAGCCCTGCCCGTTCTGCAACCTGCCGCTCGACCCGGAGGGCCACCTGTGCCCGCGCGCGAACGGCTACCGGCGCTGAACACCGAGACCCCGCCCCAGGCGGATCCGGCTGCCGCCGCCGCCCTCGCCGCCGACGTGCCCACCGCGCTGGAGCTGCTGCGCGAGGGCGAGTTGACGGTGCACGGGCGCCTCACCGAGGCGTCCAACGCCGCGCTGTACTGCACCGCCACACACGGTTCGCTGAGCGCGCAGGCCGTCTACAAGCCGGTCGCCGGGGAGCGCCCGCTGTGGGACTTCCCGGACGGCACGCTGGCCGGCCGCGAGGTCGCCGCGTACGAGGTGTCGGCCGCGACCGGCTGGGCGCTGGTGCCGCCGACCGTGCTGCGCGACGGGCCGCACGGGCCCGGGATGGTGCAGCTGTGGGTCGAGCCGGATCCGCAGGCCGAGCCGCTGCTGGCCCTCCAGGACCCGCGCGGCCCGGAGCACGGCTGGCTGCCGATCGTGCGGGCCGAGGTCGGCGGGGGACGCACCGCGCTGCTGGTGCACCACGACGACCAGCGGCTGCGCCGGCTCGCCGTGCTGGACGCGGTGCTCAACAACGCCGACCGCAAGGGCGGCCACCTGATCCCGGCCGCCGACGGCCGGGTCTACGGCATCGACCACGGCGTCACCTTCAACACCGAGGGCAAGCTGCGCACCCTGCTCTGGGGCTGGGCCGGCGAGCCGCTGCCCGCCGAGGCGCTGGAGGTGCTGACCCGGCTCGCCGAGCGCCTGGACGGCGAGCTGGCCGCGCGCCTCGCTCCGCACCTGACCGCCGCCGAACTGGAGGCGACCCGCGCCCGGGTGGCCGGGCTGCGCCGCACAGGCCGGCACCCGCTGCCCTCCGAGGACTGGCCCTCGATCCCCTGGCCGCCGGTCTAGGGCCTGTGGACCGGTTCGGGCCGGCTGATGGTCTGGACCTGTCCGCGAACCGGCAGCACACTGCTCCGATGGACGCGTTACGGACCACCCCCACCCCCCGTACCACGCCGGACCTGCCGCTGCACCGGCTACAGGTCCCGCTGCCGCACCTGCTCCCGTTCGCCATCGGGAGCTTCGACACGATCGGCCCGCTGTCCCGGGCGGGCTTCCCGCACCGGCACTCGTTCTACGAGATCGTCCACGTCACCGGCGGCCGCGGCGCCCACGTCCTGGACCTGGTCCACCGGCCGCTGGCGCCACCGCAGTTGTGCGTGATCACGCCCGGCCAGGTGCACTACTGGTCGGACGCGGACGAACTCACCGGCCAGGTCGTCCTGTTCAACGAGGACTTCCTGCTCCGGAACCCGCAGGACCTCGCCGCGCTGCGCACCCTGGCCACCCGCCCCGCGCTCGGGCTCGGCGAACAGGCCGGGCCGGTCGGCGCGTTGCTCGCCGACATGGAACACGAGTACCGCTCCAGGCAGCCCGGCTACCAGGGCGTGCTGCGGGCCAGTCTGCACATCCTGATCGTCCGGGCGCTGCGCGCCGGCCGGCCGGGGGAGCGGCCGTCGCCGCCCGGCCGGCCGACCGAACTGGCCTCCGCCTTCACCCGGTTGATCGCCGGCCCGGGCGGGGTGCGGCACTCGGTGGCGTCCAGTGCGCAGGAACTCGGCGTCTCGCCGGGCCACTTGCAGACCCTGGTCAAGCAGGCCACCGGCCGCACCCCGGGCGGGCTGATCCGGCGCCAGCAGACCCTGGAGGCCAAACGGCTACTGGCCTGCACGGATCTGACGATTCGTCAGGTCTCGAAGGAGGCGGGCTTCGCCGACCCGGCCTACTTCTGCCGTTTCTTCCGGCGGGAGACCGGGATGACGCCGGGGGAGTTCCGGGCCCGGGTCGACGGAAATCACCACGATCCCCGGATCGCGTCCATCGCGGCGGCCCCGGACTGCCCGTAACTTTGCTGGTGGCCACCGGTGGCCGGTCCGGCGCGCGCGGACGGGCGGCCGGTTCGGCCCTTGTCATGCCCCCACCATGGCAAGGGCCGCCCCCCACATCCACCCCACCCCCCACCCGAAGGAGAGGGCGCATGCCCACGCCCGACGGCATGATCAGCCGCAAGACCGTCCTGAAGGCCGCCGCCGCGCTCGGCGCCGCCCCGCTGCTGGTCGGCGGCGGCGTCGCGCTGGCCCGCGAGCAGGCCGGCACCGGTCGGCCCCCCGGCCTCACCCCCGAGTGCCACGACGGCGACGACCCCACCATCGAGCAGACCGAGGGCCCCTACTTCAAGCCCAACTCCCCACTGCGCAGCTCCATGGTCAACGACGGCCCCGGCACCCGGCTGACCGTCAGCGGCTACGTCTTCGGCCGCGCCTGCCGACCGATCTCCGGCGTCCTGCTGGACTTCTGGCAGGCCGACGACAACGGCGCCTACGACAACACCGGGTTCACCTTCCGCGGCCACCAGTTCACCGACGCGAACGGCGCCTTCAAGCTGGACACGATCGTCCCCGGCCTCTACCCGGGCCGCACCCGGCACCTCCACGTCAAGCTCCAGGCGCCCGGCCGCCCGGTGCTCACCACCCAGCTCTACTTCCCCGGCGAGCCGCGCAACAGCACGGACACCATCTACGACGCCCGGCTGCTGATGAACGTCCGCCAGAACGGCCCGGGCCGTGAGGGCAGCTACGACTTCGTCCTGGACGTGCCGCAGACCCCGGGCACGCCGAGCCCGACCCCCACCGCCACCCCGACCGGAACCCCCACCGGAACGCCCACGCCGCCGAGCGGCAGTTGGAAGCCCGGGGCCTCGTACAACGCGGGCGACCGCGTCACCTACTCCGGTGCCTCCTACCTCTGCCTCCAGGCGCACACCGCCATGGTGGGCTGGGAGCCGCCGAACGTGCCGGCCCTCTGGCAGCGGTCGTAGCGGCTCCGGCCGCGTCCCCCGGGGTGCCGGGCGCCCGGTCGGCGGCAGGGTCGACCGGGCGCTCAACCGTGTCCGAAAGCCTGCCCGAAGCCTGTTGAAAGCCCGCCCAACGCCTGCCCGACGCCCGCCCGAAGCCTGCCCGACGCCCGCCCGAAGCCCGCCCGACGCCCGCCCGAAGCCTGCCGCATGCCTGCCGGAAACAACGCCGGTCCCGTCAAGGTCCGTTCCTTATCAGTCGGGAAGCGGTCCGGCAATGACAGGAAGCGAATCCAGTCGATCTTGTGTACTGGTTAGGCTTTCAAATGTTCGCAAGGTTAAAGTCGGTTCCATGCATGCCTGGCCCGCCTCCGAGGTTCCCGCCCTGCCTGGTCAGGGGCTCCCCCTCCGTATCTTCGACACCGCAGCGGGCACGGTCCGTGAGGTCGTGCCGCAGGACGGCACCGCCCGGATCTACGTCTGCGGCATCACCCCCTACGACGCGACCCACATGGGCCACGCCGCCACCTACAACGCCTTCGACCTGGTGCAGCGCGTGTGGAAGGACGCCGGCCACGACGTCCTGTACGTCCAGAACGTCACCGACGTGGACGACCCGCTGCTGGCCCGGGCGGTCGAGACCGGTCAGGACTGGGTGGCCCTCGCCGAGCGCGAGACGGCCCTGTTCCGCGAGGACATGACCGCCCTGCGGCTGCTCCCGCCGGCCCACTACATCGGCGCCGTCGAGTCGATCCCGTGGATCGTCCCGCTGGTCCAGAAGCTGCTCGCCAGCGGCGCCGCCTACCAGGTGGACGGCGACATCTACTTCTCGGTCGACTCCGACCCCCGCTTCGGCCAGGTCTCCGGCCTCGACCGGGAGGCCATGCGCCCGGTCTTCGCCGAGCGCGGCGGAGACCCGGACCGCCCGGGCAAGCGCCACCCGCTGGACGCCCTGCTCTGGCTCGCCGCCCGCCCGGGCGAGCCCGCCTGGGAGACCGAACTCGGCCACGGCCGCCCCGGCTGGCACATCGAGTGCGTCGCCATCGCGCTGCAGTACCTCGGCATGTCCTTCGACATCCAGGGCGGCGGCAGCGACCTCTCCTTCCCGCACCACGAGATGGGCGCCTCGCACGCCCAGGTCGCCACCGGCGCCCACCCGTACGCCAAGGCGTACGTGCACGCCGGCATGGTCGGCCTGGACGGCCACAAGATGTCCAAGTCCCGCGGCAACCTGGTCTTCGTCTCGGCGCTGCGCCGCGAGGGCGTCGACCCGGCGGCGATCCGCCTGGCGCTGCTTTCGCACCACTACCGCGAGGACTGGGAGTGGACCAAGGCGACCCTGGACGAGGCCGTCGAGCGCCTCGCCCGCTGGCGGGCCGCGGTCTCCCGGCCGGACGGCCCGGCCGCCGAGCAGCTGCTCGACGAGGTCCGTACGGCGCTCGCGGACGACCTGGACGCGCCCGCCGCGCTGGCCGCCGTCGACCGCTGGGCCGAGCGGCAGGAGGCCGGGGGCGGCACCGACATGGGTGCGCCCGGCCTGGTCAGCCGCACCGTGGACGCCCTGCTCGGCGTCGCGCTGTAGGACCTGCCTCCTCTCAACACGCCGAAGGGGCGTCCGGACCACGCGTCCTGACGCCCCTTCGGCGTTGTCCGGGGCGGGCCCGGGGCGGCGGCTACTCCTCGTCGCCGTCCTGGCTCTCCCGGGCCGAGCCCGGGGACTCCGGCTCGGCCGGCCGCTCCGCCGTGGCGTGCCCGGCCACCGGCTTCTCGCCGGTCGGCCCGACGTTCTCCCGGCGGCGCAGGTAGCGCTCGAACTCGCGGGCGATCGCGTCGCCGGAGGCCTCCGGCAGCTCCGCGGTGTCCTGCGCCTCCTCCAACTGCTGGACGTACTCGGCCACCTCGCTGTCCTCGGCGGCCAGCTGGTCCACGCCCAGCTGCCAGGCCCTGGCGTCCTCGCCGAGCTCGCCCGGCGGGATGCGCAGGTCCAGCAGGTCCTCCAGCTTGTTGACCAGGGCCAGCGTCGCCTTGGGGTTCGGCGGCTGCGCGACGTAGTGCGGCACGGCCGCCCAGAGTGTCACGGCCGGGACCCCGGCGTGCGTGCAGGCCTCCTGGAGCACCCCGACGATGCCGGTCGGGCCCTCGTAGCGGCTCTCCTCCAGGTCCAGCCGGCGGGCCAGCTCCGGGTCGGAGGTGACCCCGCTGACCGGCACCGGGCGGCTGTGCGGGGTGTCGCCGAGCAGCGCGCCCAGGATCACCACCAGCTCGATGCCGAGCTCGTGTGCGAAGCCGAGCAGCTCGTTGCAGAACGAGCGCCAGCGCATGCTCGGCTCGATGCCGCGCACCAGGACGACGTCCCGGGTGGTCGGCTCGGTCACCCGGATCACCGAGAGCCTGGTGGTCGGCCAGGTGATCCGGCGGATGCCGCCGTCCAGCCAGACCGTGGGCCGGTTGACCTGGAAGTCGTAGTAGTCCTCCGCGTCCAGGGCGGCGATCACCTTGCCGCCCCAGGTGTCGTCCAGATGTGCCAGGGCCGCGGAGGCGGCGTCGCCCGCGTCGTTCCAGCCCTCGAAAGCGCAGACCATCACCGGGTCGATCAACTCGGGAACATCTTCCAGCTCGATCACCCAGCGTCTCCCTCCGGTCGGCGGTCGAACCTGCGCCGCCTCGGCTGGCCTGCCGGGGCGCCGACGGGTCGGCTGCCGACTGTCGAACCTCTCGTCACCCATGGAACGCCTCGCCCCATGGTCCCTACCTGCCCAGCCTACGGGCTTTGATGCGCACCGCGGCCGGGCACCGGGACAGTCTGGGGGAGCGTGCCGCCCCGATCCAGCGGATATCCGGACGGTCCGGGCTGACGGGTCGTCAGCTCCTCCGGGGCGGGCGCGGACGGTGTCCGAGCGGCGACGCGGCGCGACGACGCACCCTTCCCGCACGCGCCGTTCCCGCACGCACTCTTTGCCGCGCGCGCCGTTCCCGCACGCGCCGCCGGAACCCCTCAGGCGTCCACCCACCCGCGCCGGTACGCCGCCCAGTGCTCCGGGGTGGCGGCGAAGTCCACGTAGAGCGCGACGCCGAAGTTCCGTCGCCCCGGGTCCTGGCGGCCCAGGCCCAGCCGGACGCCCCGGACGGCGGCCGGCACGGTCTCGGCGTCACCCCGATGGCCGTGCCGGTCGTCCCAGAAGAACGGCAGGCCGATCAGCAGGTCCACCCCGGCCGGGGTGGCCTCCAGCGCCAGTTCGGTCTGCAGGGCGACGTAGCCGCCGAACAGCGGCTCGGTCGGCATGCTGGTGTCGTACGCCATCACGGCGACCTGGTCGACCCGGCGGGCGGTCTCGGTGAAGTACGCCTGGTCCCACCACTTGCCGTGGTCGGTGAGCAGGATCCCGGCGGTGTGCAGGCCGGGCACCGGGTCGAGCTGCGGGGCCGCCACCGAGAGCGCGGCGCCGTGCTCGGCCGTGACCGGGCGGACCTGGTCGAGCAGAGCCAGCCAGCCGGCGCTGCCGGGCCGGATCGGTTCCATGTCGAAGTGCACGCCGTCGAAGCCGAGGTCCAGGACCTGCCGGGCGGAGGCGGCGACCCGGTCCCGGGTGGGGGCGTCCTCCAGGTCCAGGGCGTCCTTCTCCGGCTTGACCTCGTCGCCCAGCCAGCTCTGCACCCGGACGTCCGGCAGCGCCCGGTGCACCGCGTCGGTGAACCAGCGGGCCCGGGGGTGGACGGCGGGCGGCAGCGAGCCGTCGTGTTCCAGCGGGCCGGTGTGCACGTACAGGTCGCGGACGCCGGTGCCGGCCAGCTGCCGCACCAGCGCGGCGACGTCGGCCTCGCCCTTGCGGCCGTCCACCCAGGCGTGGCCGAGCCAGAGCGCGTCCCGGCCGCGGGTGCGGGCCTCGGCGGACGGGTCGCCGGTGTAGTGCAAGCGGATCGCGACGAAGGCCGAGCCGAGCGCGGCCGTCGGCACGGCCGCCGCGAGGCCCAGTGCCAGCAGCGCCCGGCGCCACCAAGACCAGCTCCGCCAGCGCTTGCGCAACGCCCGGAACGGGGCCGCCAGGGCCCCCGTGACGCGTCGCGCGACGGTCGGGAATCGGCCCACGCGGTTGCTCCCCCCTTGCGGTCGAACGCTCAGGATACGGAATGCGACCGCAGGCCGGGGCGCGGGCCGGATACCCTGGCCACGTGCGGGCCCGAGTAAGCGGGCCCGCAAAGCCGACAGCCGTCGCACCAGGGAGAAGCCCCATGGCCACTGCAGCCAATCCGTCCATCACTCAGCAGAGCCGCGCGAACGCGCTGCGTGAAGCGCTCGCCACCCGGGTGGTGGTCGCCGACGGTGCAATGGGCACCATGCTCCAGGCACAGGATCCGACGCTGGAGGACTTCCAGAACCTGGAGGGCTGCAACGAGGTCCTCAACGCCACCCGGCCCGACATCGTGCGCTCCGTCCACGAGGCCTACTTCGGGGTCGGCGTGGACTGCGTCGAGACCAACACCTTCGGCGCCAACTTCTCCGCACTCGGCGAGTACGAGATCGCGGATCGCATCTTCGAGCTGTCCGAGTCGGGCGCCCGGATCGCCCGCGAGGTGGCCGACGCCCACGCCGCCGACGGCCGCACCCGCTGGGTGCTCGGCTCGATCGGCCCCGGCACCAAGCTGCCCACCCTCGGCCACGCGCCGTACGAGACGCTGCGCGACGGCTTCCAGCAGAACGCGGCCGGCCTGATCGCCGGCGGCGCCGACGCGCTGCTGGTCGAGACCAGCCAGGACCTGCTGCAGACCAAGGCCGCCATCCTGGGCTGCAAGCGCGCCCTCGCCGAGGCCGGGCTGGACCTGCCGGTGCTGGTGCAGGTGACCGTGGAGACCACCGGCACCATGCTGCTCGGCTCCGAGATCGGCGCCGCGCTGACGGCCCTGGAGCCGCTCGGCGTCGACTACATCGGCCTCAACTGCGCCACCGGCCCGGCCGAGATGAGCGAGCACCTGCGCTACCTGGCCAAGAACGCGCGGATCGGCCTGTCCTGCATGCCGAACGCGGGCCTGCCGGTGCTCGGCAAGGACGGCGCCCACTACCCGCTCTCCCCGTCCGAACTGGCCGACGCGCACGACGTGTTCACCCGCGAGTACGGCCTCTCGCTGGTCGGCGGCTGCTGCGGCACCACGCCCGAGCACCTGCGCCAGGTGGTCGAGCGGGTGCAGGGCCGGCCGGTCACCCCGCGCACCCCGCAGCCGGAGTCCTCGGCGTCCTCGCTGTACCAGGCGGTGCCGTTCCGCCAGGACACCTCGTACCTGGCGATCGGCGAGCGCACCAACGCCAACGGTTCGAAGAAGTTCCGCGAGGCGATGCTGGCCGGCGACTGGCAGGCCTGCGTGGAGATCGCCCGCGAGCAGATCCGGGACGGCTCCCACCTGCTGGACCTGTGCGTGGACTACGTCGGCCGCGACGGCGTCGCCGACATGAAGGAGATCGCCGGCCGGCTGGCCACCGCCTCCACCCTGCCGATCGTGCTGGACTCCACCGAGCCGCAGGTGCTGCGGGCCGGCCTGGAGGCGCTCGGCGGCCGTGCGGTGCTCAACTCGGTCAACTATGAGGACGGCAACGCCCCGGATTCGCGCTTCGGCCGGATCGCCTCGCTGGCCCGCGAGCACGGCGCCGGCCTGATCGCGCTGACCATCGACGAGGAGGGCCAGGCCCGCACCGCCGGCAAGAAGGTCGAGATCGCCGAGCGGCTGATCGCCGAGCTGACCGCCGACTACGGCGTCGACGAGGGCTCGATCCTGGTGGACTGCCTCACCTTCACCCTGGCCACCGGCCAGGAGGAGTCCCGCCGGGACGGCATCGAGACCATCGAGGCGATCCGCGAGCTCAAGCGCCGCCACCCGGCCGTGCAGACCACGCTGGGCCTGTCCAACATCTCCTTCGGCCTCAACCCGGCCGCCCGGGTGGTGCTGAACTCGGTCTTCCTGCACGAGTGCGTGGAGGCCGGCCTGGACTCGGCGATCGTGCACGCCTCCAAGATCCTGCCGATCTCCCGGATCCCCGAGGACCAGCGCGAGGCCGCCCTCGACCTGGTCTACGACCGCCGTCGGGACGGCTACGACCCGCTCCAGCACCTGCTGGAGCTGTTCGACGGCGTCTCCTCGGCCTCGGTCAAGGCGTCCAAGGCGGAGGAGCTGGCCGCGCTGCCGCTGGACGAGCGCCTGCAGCGCCGGATCATCGACGGCGAGCGCAACGGCCTGGAGGCCGACCTGGACGAGGCGCTGGCCGGGCGGCCCGCGCTGGAGATCATCAACGACACCCTGCTGGCCGGCATGAAGGTGGTCGGCGAGCTGTTCGGCTCCGGCCAGATGCAGCTGCCCTTCGTGCTCCAGTCCGCCGAGGTGATGAAGACCGCGGTGGCCCACCTGGAGCCGTACATGGAGAAGTCCGACAGCGAGGGCAAGGGCACCATCGTGCTGGCCACCGTCAAGGGCGACGTCCACGACATCGGCAAGAACCTGGTGGACATCATCCTGTCCAACAACGGCTACAACGTGGTCAACCTGGGCATCAAGCAGCCGGTCTCGGCGATCCTGGACGCCGCGCAGGAGCACAAGGCGGACGTGATCGGGATGTCCGGCCTGCTGGTGAAGTCCACCGTGATCATGAAGGAGAACCTGGAGGAGCTCAACCAGCGCAAGCTGGCCGCGAGTTACCCGGTGATCCTGGGCGGCGCCGCGCTCACCCGGGCCTACGTCGAGCAGGACCTGCACGAGATCTACGAGGGCGAGGTCCGCTACGCCCGGGACGCCTTCGAGGGCCTGCGGCTGATGGACGCGCTGATCGCGGTCAAGCGCGGCGTGCCCGGCGCGAGCCTGCCGGAGCTCAAGCAGCGCCGGCACGCCCGGGTCGAGGTGGTGGAGGAGCCGGAGGTCAACCTCGGCCAGATCCGCTCGGACGTCACCGTCGACAACACCGTGCCGACCCCGCCGTTCTGGGGCGACCGGATCGTCAAGGGCATCCCGTTCGCCGACTACGCCTCCTGGCTGGACGAGGACGCGCTGTTCAAGGGCCAGTGGGGCCTGAAGGCGGCCCGCAGCGGCGAGGGGCCCTCGTACGAGGAGCTGGTGGAGACCGAGGGCCGGCCGCGGCTGCGGATGTGGCTGGACCGGCTGCAGACCGAGGGCTGGCTGGAGGCGGCCGTGGTCTACGGCTACTACCCGGCCAACTCCAAGGGCGACGACCTGATCGTCTTCCACGAGGACGGCACCGAGCGGACCCGCTTCACCTTCCCCCGCCAGCGGCGCGGGCGCCGGCTCTGCCTGGCCGACTTCTTCCGCCCGGAGGAGTCCGGCGTGCGGGACGTGATCGGCCTCCAGGTGGTCACCATGGGCAACCGGATCTCGGAGGCGGCGAACGAGCTGTTCGCCGACAACTCCTACCGCGACTACCTGGAGCTGCACGGCCTGTCGGTGCAACTGGCCGAGGCGCTGGCCGAGTTCTGGCACGCCCGGGTCCGCTACGAGCTGGGCTTCTCCGGCGAGGACCCGCAGGACGTCAAGGACATGTTCGCGCTCAAGTACCGGGGCGCCCGCTTCTCGCTCGGCTACGGGGCCTGCCCGGAGCTGGAGGACCGCGCCAAGATCGCCGAGCTACTGAAGCCCGAGCGGATCGGCGTGGTGCTCTCCGAGGAGTTCCAGCTACACCCGGAGCAGTCCACCGACGCGATCGTCATCCACCACCCGGAGGCGAAGTACTTCAACGCCCGGTAACCCCGGCGCCTCGTTCCGTTCGCTCTTTTCGGGCGAACCGGGCGTATCCTGGATGATCCTGAACGGGCCGGTCCGCTCACCAGCGGGCCGGCCCGCGCCATCCCCGGGGGGCGCTCGAACGCACCCGGGGGTACCGACGGAAGGACTCCCGCCATGACCACCTCCACCGCCGCCCGGATCCTCGACCACGGGGACGGCCGCGGCCTGCAGGCGGTGCTGCTGGACATGGACGGGACGCTGGTGGACACCGAGGACTTCTGGTGGCAGGCCGAGGTCACCCTGTTCGCCGAGCTGGGCCACGCGCTGACCGACGAGGACCGGGCCCAGGTGGTCGGCGGTCCGATGACGCGGGTGATCGACTACCTGGTCGGCACCACCGGGGTGGACCTCGCCCCGGCGGACCTGACGGTGCTGATCAACCAGCGCTTCGTCGACCTGCTGGCGGGCGGCGTGCCGCTCATGCCGGGCGCCGAACGTCTCCTCAACACCCTGGCCGCACACGGGATTCCGGCCGTTCTGGTGACCGCCTCGCACCGGCACGTGGTGGACATCGTGCTGCGCTCGCTGGGCTCCCACCACTTCGCCTTCACGGTTGCCGGGGACGAGGTGCCGCGCACCAAGCCGCACCCGGACCCGTACCTGGAGGCGGCCCGGCGGCTGGGCGCGGACCCGGCCCGCTGCGTGGTGGTCGAGGACGCGCCGACCGGGGTGCGGGCGGCCGAGGCGGCGGGCTGCCCGGTCGTCGCGGTGCCCTCGGTGGCACCGATCGAGCCGGCCCCGGGGCGGCTGGTGCGCTCCTCGCTGGAGCAGGTCGATCTTGAACTGCTGCGCTCGCTGGTCGCTTCGCGGGTGTGATTGTCATCTCATTGCGAGGGTGGTCTACTCGCCGGTAAGCAGCCGGATCCAGCCACCGCCGACGGCCGCCCGGGGAGAAAAAGGGCATTGCCTGACAACTCGTCGGGTGTTTCGCGATGCCCTCAACCACCGTGTCCCAAACGTCATCTGCACGGGTATCGGTCGTGCGTGTTCGATATGGCACGCTACTCCAGTTCGTTCCCCTCCCTCGCGCCCTGCCACCGCCGACGACGGGCAACCCCGTCCCGCCCGCGGTCGTACGGGCGCCAGGCCCGCGCACGCCTTCCGCACCCGGAGCGCCCTCGACGCGGGCCGCCGGCCCCGGTCGGACCGCACCCAGAAGGACGCGCCCCGTGAAGACTTCAGCTGAACGCCTGGCAGCACTCGGCTGCGCCGGTCTTGTCGCCGTGACGGCGGCAGGCTGCGGATCGGTCACCGACGCCGTCAAGGGGGACGGCGGCAAGGCGATCGTCATGGGCACCACCCAGCTCACCGGCGTGCTGGACCCGGCCGCCGCCTACGACTCCGGGTCCTGGCTGCTGCTGCGCAACACCTTCCAGTCGCTGCTCACCTTCCCGGCCGCCTCCAGCGCCCCCTCCCCGGACGCCGCGCAGTCCTGCGAGTTCACCGCGGGCGACGCCACCCAGTACCACTGCACCATGCGGACCGGCCTGAAGTTCTCCAACGGCCACCCGCTGACCGCGGCCGACGTGGTGTTCTCGATCGAGCGCACCAAGAAGATCAACGACCAGAACGGCGCGGCCCCCCTGCTCTCCTCGATCAGGAGCGTCGAGGCCAAGGGCGACACCGAGGTGATCTTCCACCTCTCCACGCCCGACGCCACCCTGCCGGCCAAGCTGGCCGGCCCGGCCGGCGCCATCCTCGACCACCAGGCCTACCCGGCCGACAAGGTCGTCCCCAACGACAAGCTGATCGGCTCCGGCCCGTACCGCTTCGAGACGGTCGAGGTCATGGGCGGCAACGGCGACACGGCCAAGCAGCTGGGCAAGGTCGTCCTGGTGCCCAACGACAAGTACAACGGCGAGGCCAAGCTCCGGAACAGCAAGTTCACCGTCCGGTACTTCGACAAGCCCGCCGACCTGAAGGCCGCGCTGGACAAGGGCGACGTCGACCTCACCGACAACAGCCTGGACCCGAACACCGCCGCCCAGATGCACTCCGACCAGCAGGGCGGCAAGACCGACCTCCAGGTCGTCGAGGGCGACAGCAACGACACCCGCTCGCTGGTCTTCAACACCAAGGACCCGGTCGCCGGCAACGTCGCCGTCCGCCAGGCCGCCGCCCAGCTGCTCGACCGCAAGTCGCTCGCCCGCGACGTCTTCGCCCGGACCGTCCAGCCGCTGTACGCGATGGTCCCGGCCGGCGTCACCGGCCACACCACGGCCTTCTTCGACCGCTACGGCGACCAGGACAGCGGCAAGGCCAAGAAGATCCTCACCGACGCCAAGGTCCAGCTCCCGGTCAAGCTCACCCTCACCTGGTCGCGCTCGCGGGCCGGCAGCGCCGAGCCCGAGACCCTGAAGAAGCAACTGGAGGCCGGCGGCCTGTTCCAGGTGACCGTCCAGACGGAGCCGGACTGGGACAAGTACCGGGCCGGCTGGTCCGAGGGCCGCTACCAGGCGTACCTCATCGGCTGGTTCGCCGACTACCCGGACCCGGACAACTACATCGCCCCGCTGCTCATCGACGGCGGCGCCTACCACCACGGCTGGGACGACCCGAGGATCAGCCAGAAGCTGGTGCCGGACGGCCTCAAGCAGGCCGACCGCAGCGCCGCGGTGGCCGGCTACGCCCAGATCCAGCAGATCGTCGCCGAGAACGCGCCGCTCATCCCGCTGTACCAGAACAAGGGCTTCTTCGCGTCGCGTTCGTACATCATCGGCGTCGAGTCGACCATCGACACCACCGGCGTGTTCCGCTTCTGGGAGATCAGCCGCAGCGCCGGCAAGTAGACGACCGGACGACACCCCTCAACACGGCGGCCCGCCCGCCTTCCCCCAGGGTGCACGGGGAAGGCGGGCGGGCCGTCGGCTGCAGGGTCTACAGGGCGCCCGGGCGCACCAGCCCGCTCTCGTACGCGTACACCGCCGCCTGCACCCGGTCGCGCAGCTGGAGCTTGGTCAGCACATGGCCGACGTGCGTCTTCACGGTGGTCTCGCTGACGAACAGTTCGGCCGCGATCTCCGCGTTCGAGAGCCCGCGCGCCACCAGCTTCAGCACCTCCAGCTCGCGCTCGGTCAGCGCGCTCAGCGCCTGCGGCGGCGCCTCCTCGCCCGAGGGCAGCTTGGTGGCGTACATGTCCAGCAGCCGGCGGGTGATGCTCGGCGCCAGCATCGCCGCGCCGTCCGCCACCACCCGGATCGCCTGCACCAGTTCCTCCGCCGGGACGTCCTTCAGCAGGAAGCCGCTGGCGCCCGCGCGCAGCGCCTCCACCACGTACTCGTCCAGGTCGAAGGTGGTCAGCACCAGCACCTTGGCCGGGCCGTCCCGCCCGGGGCCGGCGATCCTGCGGGTCGCCTCGACGCCGTCCATCCTGGGCATCCGGATGTCCATCAGCACCACGTCGGGCTGCAGCGCCCGCACCTGGTCCAGCGCCTGCTGACCGTCGCCGGCCTCGCCGACCACGACCAGGTCGGACTCGGCCTCCAGGATCATCCGGAAACCGGTGCGCAGCAGCGGCTGGTCGTCGACCAGCAGCACTCGGATCGTCACTAGGACTCCTTGCTCATCTGATCCCCCGTGGGATCGTCTTCGTCAGACGTACGCGACAGCGGCAGCGGGTACGGCGGGGGAGTGCCGCCGAACTCCGGGCAACTGGCCTGGTGGTCGCACCAGTCGCAGAGGCGGTTGCGGGTCGCCGGGAACTCCCCGGTGGCCACCGCGTGGGTGATCCGCTCCCAGAGCGCCCGCAGCTTGCGCTCCACCGCGAGCAGGTCGGCCTCGTCCGGGTCGTAGCTGACCACGTCCCCGCCCCCGCCGAGGTAGACCAGCTGGAGCCGCTTGGGGACGACACCCTTCCAGCGCCACACCACGAGCGCGTAGAACTTCATCTGGAACATCGCCTTGCCCTCGAAGTCCCGCGAGGGCGCCCGGCCGGTCTTGTAGTCCACCAGCCGGACCTCACCGCTCGGGGCGACGTCCACCCGGTCGATGTAGCCGCGCAGCAGCAGCCCCGACTCCAGGGCCGTCTCCACGTACAGCTCGCGCTCCACCGGGTGCAGCCGGGTCGGGTCCTCCAGCCGGAACCACTGGCCGACCAGCTTCTCGGCGTCCGCCAGCCAGCGGGCGAGCGCCGCGCCGTCCGGATCGTCCGGGAACAGCGAGCCCAGCTCCGGGCGCTCGCCCAGCAGCCGCTCCCACTGCGGGCGCAGCAGGCCCAGCGCCCGCTCCGGCGTCCGATCGGTCGCGGGGCTGTCGAAGAGCCGCTCCAGCACCGCGTGCACCAGCGTGCCCCTGGTCGCCGCCGCGCTCGGCGGCTCGGGCAGCCGGTCGATCACCCGCAGCCGGTACAGCAGGGGACAGGTCAGGAAGTCCCCCGCCCGGGACGGGGACAGGCCGGTCGGGGGCGCCGCCGGGCGCGCCGGGGCCCCGGCGGCGCTGGTGGTGTCGGTCTGCTGCATGCCTCCGACCCTATTGCCCTTCGCTGTCATCCTGCTGCCACGGTGCTGCCACACCGCGCGGCACAGTGGGTATGAAGCCTGACAGAGGGCCGCATGCCACCGGAGGGCCGCGATCACGTAGCGTGGGCGCACCGGGGCACGACGGGGCAGACGACCGAAGGGATCACGGTGAGCGACAGCAGGGGGCAGCAGACCTCCGACCAGCCACCGCAGGACGACGGCGGCCGCCCGGCAGGGCGACCGCCCCGGCCGCCCGAGCGCGGCAGCGGCCTCCTGGTGGGCCGCCCCTTCGGCGTGCCCATCTACGTGACCCCCTCCTGGTTCGTCATCGCCGCGCTGATCACCTGGGTGTTCGGCGGCCAGCTCGGCGACGTCCTGCCGGACCTCGGCGCCGCCCGCTACCTGCTCGCGTTCTTCTTCGCGGTCGCCTTCTACGCCTCCGTCCTGGTGCACGAGCTCGCTCACACCCTGGTCGCGCTGCGCTACAGGCTCGGTGTACGGCGGATCCAGCTCCAGTTCTTCGGCGGCGTCTCGGAGATCGAGAACGAGGCCGAGAGCCCGTGGCGCGAGTTCTGGCTGGCCTTCGTCGGCCCGCTGCTCTCGCTGGTGCTCGGCGGCGTGTTCTACCTCGCGATGCAGGCCGTGGAGCTCTCCACGGTGCCCGGGGTGCTGCTCACCGGGCTGATGGTCTCCAACCTGGTGGTCGCCGCGTTCAACCTGCTGCCCGGCCTGCCGCTGGACGGCGGTCGGATGCTGCGCGCGGTCGTCTGGGCGATCAGCGGCAAGGCGATGACCGGCACGGTCGCCGCCGCCTGGGTCGGCCGGGCGCTGGCCGTCGCGGTGCTGGTCGGCCTGCCGCTGTTCAGCGCCGCCCGCGGGATCGAACGCACCACGACCGACACCCTGGTGGACGCGGTGCTGGCCGCCGTCCTCGCCGCGATCATCTGGAACGGCGCCACCGGGAGCCTGCGCAACGCCCGGCTCAAGGAGGTGCTGCCCGGCCTGCGGCTGCGCGAGTTCGCCCGCCGGACCGTCGAGGTCACCGCCGACACCCCGCTCGGCGAGGCGCTGCGCCGGGCCCGCGAGGCCCAGGCCGGCGCGGTCGTGGTGGTGGACGGCCGGGGCGACCCGATCGGCATCGTCCGCGAGTCCGCCGTCCGCGCGGTGCCCGAGCACCGCCGCCCGTGGGTCGCCGTCGGCCCGCTCGCCCGCGACCTCGAACCCGGCCTTCGGCTGGACGCCGACCTCGGCGGCGAGGACCTGCTGCGCGCCGTCCAGGCCACCCCGGCCGGGGAGTACCTGGTGGTCGAGGCGGACGGCCGGGTGTTCGGCGTGGCCGCGCTCACCGACATCGAGCAGCGCCTCACCGCCGCCGTCGCCGGCCGGTGATCACTCTGGTCGGGCGGACCGTCCGCTTCCCTTAGGATTGACCGCATGTCCGAACCGACCGGTGCCACCCGCCGACGCGGGCCCTTCCAGGTCGGGGACCAGGTCCAGCTGACCGACCCCAAGGGCCGCCACTACACGTTCACGCTCCAGGCCGGGAACCAGTTCCACACCCACAAGGGTGCGTTCCCGCACGACGAGCTGATCGGCGCCCCCGAGGGCACGGTCGTGCGCACCACGGGGAACGTCCCGTACCTCGCGCTGCGCCCCCTGCTCCCCGACTACGTCCTGTCCATGCCGCGCGGCGCCGCCGTGATCTACCCCAAGGACGCGGGGCAGATCCTGGCCATGGCCGACATCTTCGCCGGCGCCCGCGTCGTCGAGGCCGGTGTCGGCTCGGGCGCGCTCTCCACCTACCTGCTGCGCGCCGTCGGCGACACCGGCATGCTGGCCTCGTACGAGCGCCGGCAGGACTTCGCCGACATCGCCAAGGGCAACGTCGAGCGCTACTTCGGGGGGCCGCACCCGGCGTGGAAGCTCACCGTCGGAGACCTCCAGGACAACCTGGTCGAGGCCGACGTCGACCGCGTCATCCTCGACATGCTCGCCCCCTGGGAGTGCCTGGACGTCGCCTCCAAGGCGCTCGTCCCCGGCGGCCTGATCTGCTGCTACGTGGCCACCACCACGCAGATGTCCAAGACCGTCGAGGCACTGCGCGACCACGGCACCTTCACCGAGCCGCAGGCCTGGGAGACCATGGTCCGCACCTGGCACCTGGAGGGCCTGGCCGTCCGCCCGGACCACCGGATGATCGGCCACACCGGCTTCCTGCTCACCGCCCGCCGCCTCGCCGACGGCGTCGAGCCGCCGCTGCGCCGCCGCCGCCCGGCCAAGGGCGCGTACGGCGAGGACTACGACAACGGGGGCTCGGAGCCGAGCCTCCAGGAGCGCGCCGCGGCCCGTGCCGCCGCCCGCGCCGTCGAGACCGAGCAGCCCGACCTGGGCTGACCGGGATCGCTTCCCAGGGGTGGTACGAGCCTGCTCGTGCCACCCCTCGGCATTCCGGCCGCCGGCGTGTGGGACGATGCTCGCGCACGCAGACCAGCTCCTGGGAGCACTGGAGGGGACGCCTGGTGGAGACCGCGGTCGGGACGACGGCTGGACAGCAGACACCGCGGGGCCGCACCGGGCCCGGGCACGCGCGCACCGCCCCCTGGCACTGGGCCCTGGCCCTGGCCGGCTGCGGCGCGGTGGTGGCCGCGGCCCTCGCCGCCAGCCCCGCCACCGGCACCCCGGTGCCCGTCCACGGCACTCCCAAGGCCCTCGGGGCGAGTGCCGCCCCCGACCCGGCCAAGGCCCAACTTCCGCTCGACTGCGGCCCGTTCCCGGTCGCGACGGCCATCAGCATGCCGGCCGACCTGGGCGACGGACGGCCCGGCACGGTCGTCGCCGCGCACTGCGCGGCCGAGAACGGCACCCCGCCGGACGCCGTCTACCTGCTCGGTTTCGGCCCCGGCGACCGCCCGGTGGTGCTGGCCACGCTCCTCTCCGAGCGCGAGAACCTCACCCTCGGCCGGCTCGCGCTGCGCTCCGACGGCGCCATCACCGGCCACGCGCAGGGGTATTCGAGCGACGAGGTGCCGCGCTTCCGTCCCGACATCTCACTCGACCTCACCTGGATGCGCAAGGGCGGCGGCTGGGAACGTTCCCAGACCGCCGCCCCGGTCAGCCAGACCTGAGGGGGAGGACGCGTCAGTCCGCGTCCGGCCCGTACACCTCGACCCGGTCGGTGACCCGGCGCACGTGGATGCAGTCGCCGGGGCACTCCTTCGCCGAGTCCACCACGTCCTGAAGGATCGTCAGCGGCACCGGGGCGGTCTCCCCGGGCTGCTGGCGCAGCTCGTCGTCCGGCCCCTTCACGTAGGCGAGGCCGTCGATGTCCAGCTCGAAGACCTCGGGTGCGTACTGCACGCAGATGCCGTCGCCGGTGCACAGATCCTGGTCGATCCACACCTCCAGCTGTTCGGCCGCCGCGGCCGTCTGCTCGGTTACCGACATGGTCCCCTGCCGTTTCTGTCCCGGGTCGCCCTTTTCCGGGGCAATCCCGCCATTCGTACAACGATCGGACCCAGGCGCCCGGTCGCGATCGGATATCACTTCGCTCGACGATACATCTGGCCCGCTTTGGGTGGTGAGCGGTGGGTATCCCCTTAGCAGAGGGGAAGCACGCTGGGGCGAAGATCGGACACGCCCGTTCCATCTTTCTTGATCTAGGGGTTTACGGACCCCTGGTCCCAGGTAGGGTCTGGAAGCGTCCAGCTCCCCGGAGGAGGTGAGGACCGTGGCAGCCCACGATGACGACTACAACCGCAGCACCGGCAGGCCCGCTCGTGGTTCCGACGAGGCCGCTCAGGTCTCGTTCCTTGAGCAGGAAATCGCTGTGCTGCGCCGCAAGCTCGCCGACTCGCCGCGCAATTCGAGGATCCTCGAAGAGCGGATCGTCGAGCTCCAGACCAACCTGGCCGGAGTGTCCGCCCAGAACGAACGGCTCGCCTCCACCCTGCGAGAGGCCCGCGACCAGATCGTGGCCCTCAAGGAGGAAGTGGACCGGCTGGCACAGCCCCCGGCCGGGTTCGGCACCTTCCTCGAGGCCAACGAGGACGGCACCGCCGACATCTTCACCGGGGGGCGCAAGCTCCGCGTGAACGTCAGCCCCAACGTCGCCCTCGACGAACTGCGGCGCGGCCAGGAAGTGATGCTCAACGAGGCCCTCAACATCGTGGACGCGATGGCCTTCGAGCGCATCGGCGAGATCGTCACCCTCAAGGAGATCCTCGAGGACGGCGAACGCGCCCTGGTCGTCGGCCACACCGACGAGGAGCGGGTGGTGCGCCTCGCCGAACCGCTGCGCGAGCTCACCGTCCGGGCGGGGGACGCCCTGCTGCTGGAGCCCCGCTCCGGCTACGTGTACGAGGTCGTGCCGAAGTCCGAGGTCGAGGAGCTGGTCCTCGAAGAGGTCCCGGACATCGACTACCGCCAGATCGGCGGACTGAGCAACCAGATCGAGCTGATCCGGGACGCGGTCGAGCTGCCCTACCTGCACGCCGACCTCTTCAAGGAGTACGAGCTGCGTCCGCCCAAGGGCGTGCTGCTCTACGGCCCGCCCGGCTGCGGCAAGACGCTGATCGCCAAGGCGGTCGCCAACTCGCTGGCCAAGAAGGTCGCCGAGGTCACCGGACGCCCCCAGGGGAAGAGCTACTTCCTCAACATCAAGGGCCCCGAACTGCTCAACAAGTACGTGGGCGAGACCGAGCGGCAGATCCGCCTGGTCTTCCAGCGGGCCCGGGAGAAGGCGAGCGAGGGCACGCCCGTCATCGTCTTCTTCGACGAGATGGAGTCGCTGTTCCGCACCCGCGGTTCCGGCGTCAGCTCGGACGTGGAGAACACCATCGTCCCGCAGCTGCTCGCCGAGATCGACGGTGTGGAGGGCCTGGAGAACGTCATCGTCATCGGCGCCTCGAACCGCGAGGACATGATCGACCCGGCGATCCTGCGGCCCGGCCGCCTGGACGTCAAGATCAAGATCGAGCGCCCGGACGCCGAGGCCGCGAAGGACATCTTCTCCAAGTACCTCAAGGAGTCGCTGCCGTTCCACCCGGACGACCTCAAGGAGCACGACGGCTCCCTGGGCACCACGGTGGCCGCGATGATCCAGTCGGTCGTGGAGCGGATGTACTCCGAGACCGAGGAGAACCGCTTCCTGGAGGTCACCTACGCCAACGGTGACAAGGAGGTCCTGTACTTCAAGGACTTCAACTCCGGCGCCATGATCCAGAACATCGTCGACCGCGCGAAGAAGATGGCCATCAAGGACTTCCTCGACCACGGTCAGCGCGGTCTGCGCGTCTCCCACCTGCTCGCCGCCTGCGTGGACGAGTTCAAGGAGAACGAGGACCTGCCGAACACCACCAACCCGGACGACTGGGCCCGCATCTCCGGCAAGAAGGGCGAGCGGATCGTCTTCATCCGCACGCTGGTCACCGGCAAGCAGGGCGCCGAGTCCGGCCGCTCGATCGACACTGTCGCCAACACGGGGCAGTACCTGTAAGCACGCGGTGAGACCGGGCCGCCCGGCGGTCCCCGGAACAGCACGCACCCCGTCCGGCTGTGGCGCCTCGCGGCCCCGCAGCCGGACGGCGCGTCTCGGGGTCCGCCCGTCGGCGCCGGGTTCTAGGCTCGACCCACCGATCGCGGGCAGAACGCCGGCGCCGGTGTTGTTCAGCGGTACGTCGGCGTGCTCCGCCCGTGGGGGGCGGCGCACCGGGCAAGGAGGGCCGCATGACCGTACGGCGCGTGATGGGCATCGAGACCGAGTACGGGATCTCCGTGCCCGGGCACCCCAACGCCAACGCCATGCTCACCTCGTCCCAGATCGTCAACGCGTACGCGGCGGCGATGCACCGGGCGCGGCGGGCCCGCTGGGACTTCGAGGAGGAGAACCCGCTGCGTGACGCCCGGGGCTTCGACCTGGCGCGCGAGGTGGCGGACGCCAGCCAGCTGACCGACGAGGACATCGGCCTGGCCAACGTCATCCTCACCAACGGGGCCCGGTTCTACGTGGACCACGCGCACCCCGAGTACAGCTCGCCCGAGGTCACCAACCCGCGCGACGCCGTGCTCTGGGACAAGGCCGGCGAGCGGATCATGGCCGCCGCCGCGCAGCGCGCGCTGGAACTGCCCAACGGGCAGAACATCCACCTGTACAAGAACAACACCGACAACAAGGGCGCCTCCTACGGCACCCACGAGAACTACCTGATGAAGCGGGCGACGCCGTTCGCCGACATCGTCCGCCACCTCACCCCGTTCTTCGTCTCCCGCCAGGTGGTCACCGGTGCCGGCCGGGTCGGCATCGGCCAGGACGGCTCGACGCACGGCTTCCAGATCAGCCAGCGGGCCGACTACTTCGAGGTCGAGGTCGGCCTGGAGACCACGCTCAAGCGCCCGATCATCAACACCCGGGACGAACCGCACGCCGACGCGGAGAAGTACCGCCGGCTGCACGTGATCATCGGGGACGCCAACCTCTCCGAGATCTCCACCTACCTCAAGCTGGGCACCACCTCACTGGTCCTGTCGATGATCGAGGACTCCTTCATCGCCTCCGACCTCGCCGTCGACCAGCCGGTGCGCACCCTGCACCGGGTCTCCCACGACCCCACGCTCAAGCACCTGATCACCCTGCGCAACGGGCGCAAACTCACCGCCGTCCAGCTCCAGCTGGAGTACTTCGAGCTGGCCCGCAAGTACGTCGAGGACCGCTTCGGCACCGACGCGGACGAGCAGACACTGGACGTGCTGGCCCGCTGGGAGGACGTCCTCGGGCGGCTGGAGCGCGATCCGATGTCGCTCTCCAGGCAACTGGACTGGATCGCCAAGCGGGAGATCCTGGAGGGCTACCGCAGCCGGGACGCCCTGGGGTGGGAGAACCCGCGGCTGCACCTGGTCGACCTCCAGTACAGCGACGTGCGGCCCGACAAGGGCCTCTACAACCGGCTGGTGGCCCGCGGCCGGTTCGAGCGGCTGGTGACCGAGGCGGAGGTCGAGCGGGCCGTCTCCAAGCCCCCGGAGGACACCCGGGCGTACTTCCGCGGGCGCTGCCTGGAGCAGTACGCCGACCACGTCGCCGCGGCCTCCTGGGACTCGGTGATCTTCGACCTGCCGGGCCGGGACTCGTTGCAGCGGGTGCCCACGCTGGAGCCGCTGCGGGGCACCCGCAACCACGTCAAGGAGCTGCTGGACCGCTGTCGCACCGCGGAGGACCTGCTACGGGTCCTCTCCGGCGGGTAACTTTTCGATCACCATGGGTGAACGTCCGCCGAATGGGAATCATCCGGGGTGGCGGCGGGTGTTGGACAGGAAGCGCCACCGGCAAACCGGGAGCGGCAGTCGCACCTTGTGTATAGGGTCGGTGCAGCAAGCAACGACCAAACCGTGCCAGAAGAATCGAGCGGGGTGAGGGAAATGGCGAGCAAGGACACCGGCGGCGGCCAGCAGCGGGCGAACCGCTCCTCCGAGGAGGTCGAGGAGCAGGCCGCGGAAACCCAGAATTCCGACGACCTCAAGGAACGCCAGGAAAAGCTGAGCGACGACGTCGACGCGGTGCTGGACGAAATCGACGAGGTCCTGGAGTCGAATGCGGAAGATTTCGTCCGCGGATTCGTGCAGAAGGGCGGGCAATAGCCCGTCCCCGGTATTCGGGAATTCACGGTCGTGACCGTCGAGGGCGGTCGGGCGGCGAGGGCCGCCCGGCCGTCCGGCACCGGCCCCCTGCGCGCGTGGACAGTGATCGTCGGGCGGGTAGGGTGCGGGCAACGCGAGCTTCAAGCTACCTGGAAGGAATCGTGTGGAAGCCAACACTCGTGGCACCGGGCGTCTACCGGCTGCCTTCCTGACCCCGGGGTCCTCCTCCTTCGTGGACTTCCTCGCCGAGCACCGGCCGGAGCTGATCCCCGGCCACCGCGGGCTCCCCGCGGGGGCCGTGGTCGACGCCCCGCACGGGACCACCATCGTGGCCGCGGTGTTCGACGGCGGCGTGGTGATCGCCGGTGACCGCCGGGCGACGATGGGCAACGTGATCGCCCAGCGCGACATGGAGAAGGTGTTCCCGGCCGACGAGTACAGCGCGGTCGGCATCGCCGGCACCGCAGGCCTCGCCATCGAGATGGTCCGGCTGTTCCAACTGGAGCTGGAGCACTACGAGAAGATCGAGGGCGCGGTGCTCTCGCTGGAGGGCAAGGCCAACCGGCTCACCGCGATGATCCGGGGCAACCTGGGCATGGCGATGCAGGGCCTGGCGGTCGTCCCGCTGTTCGCCGGCTACGACCTGGACCTCGGCCGCGGCCGGATCTTCAACTACGACGTCACCGGCGGGCGTTCCGAGGAGCGCGGCTTCGCCGCCACCGGCTCGGGCTCGGTCTTCGCCCGCGGCTCGATGAAGAAGCTCTACCGCGACGGCCTGACGGCCGACCAGGCCGCCATGCTCGTCGTCCAGGCGCTGTACGACGCGGCCGACGACGACTCCGCCACCGGCGGCCCCGACCTCGCCCGCAAGATCTTCCCGATCGTCTCGCTGATCACCGAGGACGGCTTCCGCCGGCTCACCGACGCGGAGGTCACCGAGATCGCGGTCGCGATCACCGACGAGCGCCGCTCGCACCCCAACGGCCCGCAGGCCCCGCTGCTCTAGCCATCACCTCTCAGGAAAGGGACGACCGCCGGTGTCGACACCGTTCTACGTCTCGCCCCAGCAGGCCATGGCGGACCGCGCGGAGTACGCCCGCAAGGGCATCGCGCGCGGCCGCAGCGTGGTCGTGCTCACCTACGCCGACGGCATCGTCTTCGTCGCGGAGAACACCTCCAGAGCGCTTCACAAGGTCTCCGAGATCTACGACAAGATCGCCTTCGCGGCGGTCGGCCGCTACAACGAGTTCGAGAACCTGCGCATCGGCGGCGTCCGCTACGCCGACCTGCGCGGCTACTCCTACGACCGGGCCGACGTCACCGCCCGGGGCCTGGCCAACGTCTACGCCCAGACGCTCGGCACCATCTTCTCCTCGGTCGGCGAGAAGCCCTACGAGGTCGAGCTGATCGTGGCCGAGGTCGGCCGCACCGCGGACGAGGACCAGATCTACCGCCTCACCCCGGACGGCTCGATCGTCGACGAGAAGAACTACGTCGTGGTCGGCGGCAACGCCGACTCGATCGGCAACTACCTGGGCCAGCGCCACCGGGCCGGGATGAGCCTCACCGAGGTGGTCCGGGCCGCCGTGGACTCGCTCGCCCGCGACCCCAACGGCGGCAGCCCGCGCGCCCTCACCCCGGAGCAGCTGGAGGTGGCCGTCCTCGACCGCCAGCGGTTCCAGCAGCGCAAGTTCAAGCGCATCCTGGGCAACCAGCTCGCCCGGCTGCTCGACGGCGACCAGTCCGCCGAGTCGGACGACGAGGACGACCCGGCGGACACCGCGCCGGAGTAGCAGTGCCTGCGGAGTCCCGTACGGCGGCCGGACGGAGGCCGTACGGGACTCCGGTGCCCCTGCGGCGGCCCAGTCGTCGTGGAGGCGGTTTCGGACAGCTCCGACACAGAATGGAGTGCTCATGGACCGCCGGATTTTCGGGCTGGAGAACGAGTACGGCGTGACCTGCACGTTCCGCGGGCAGCGCAGGCTGTCGCCGGACGAGGTGGCGCGGTACTTGTTCCGCCGGGTCGTCTCCTGGGGCCGCAGCAGCAACGTCTTCCTGCGCAACGGCGCCCGGCTGTACCTCGACGTCGGCTCCCACCCCGAGTACGCCACCCCCGAGTGCGACGACGTGGTCGAGCTGGTGACGCACGACAAGGCGGGCGAGCGGATCCTCGAAGGGCTCCTGGTCGACGCCGAGCGGCGGCTGCACGAGGAGGGCATCGCGGGGGACGTCTACCTGTTCAAGAACAACACCGACTCGGCCGGCAACTCCTACGGCTGCCACGAGAACTACCTGGTGGCCCGGCACGGCGAGTTCTCCCGGCTGGCCGACGTGCTGATCCCCTTCCTGGTGACCCGCCAGCTGATCTGCGGCGCCGGCAAGGTGCTGCAGACCCCGCGCGGCGCGGTCTACTGCGTCAGCCAGCGCGCCGAGCACATCTGGGAGGGCGTCAGCTCCGCCACCACCCGCTCCCGCCCGATCATCAACACCCGCGACGAGCCGCACGCGGACGCCGAGCGCTACCGCCGGCTGCACGTGATCGTCGGCGACTCCAACATGTCGGAGACCACGACGCTGCTCAAGGTCGGCGCCACCGACCTGGTGCTGCGGCTGATCGAGGCCGGCGTGGTGATGCGCGACCTCACCCTGGAGAACCCGATCCGGGCGATCCGCGAGGTCAGCCACGACCTCACCGGCACCCACCAGGTGCGGCTCGCCAACGGGCGCGAGGCCAGCGCGCTGGACATCCAGGAGGAGTACTACACCAAGGCGCTGGAGTTCGCCGACCGCAAGGGCATCAACACCGGCACCATCGGCCGGGTGCTCGAACTGTGGGGCCGGACCCTGGAGGCCGTCCGCACCGAGAACCTGGACGAGGTGGCCACCGAGATCGACTGGATCATGAAGTACAAGCTCATCGAGCGCTACCGCGAGAAGCACCAGATGAGCATGTCCAACCCGCGGGTGGCCCAGATCGACCTGGCGTACCACGACATCCACCGCCGGCGCGGCCTGTTCTACCTGCTCCAGGGCAAGGGCCAGGCGAAGCGGGTGACCACCGACCTCAAGACCTTCGAGGCCAAGTCCATCCCGCCGCAGACCACCCGGGCCCGGCTGCGCGGGGACTTCATCCGCCGGGCGCAGGAGCAGCGCCGGGACTTCACGGTGGACTGGGTGCACCTGAAGCTGAACGACCAGGCGCAGCGCACGGTGCTCTGCAAGGACCCGTTCCGCTCGGTGGACGAGCGGGTGGAGAAGCTGATCGCCGGGATGTGAGCCCCGCAGGGGATCCCAGGTTTGTGATCAAGGCGGTGTCCGGCCCCGGTGGTGTCTACCGGGGCCGGACGCCGTCCGGGCATACGCTGTCCGTCGAAGTCAGGAGAGCCGACCTCGATCGACAGTTAGGACCACCGTGCGCCGCACCGCCGGTTTGCTACTCACCCTGCCCCTGCTGCTGGCGGTCGCCTGCAGCAGTTCGCCCAAGGCGGCCGGCCCGGCGACTCCGTCCGCGGCGAGCGCGCCTCCGACGGTGCCCGCACCGGTCGGCGAGGCGTCGCCGATGCCCACGCTCTCGGAGGGCGGTTTCGGCAGCAAGGCCACCATCACCCTCCCGGAGGGCCAGCCCGGCGGCCAGTTCGTGGTGAACACCGTCAGCGAGGGCGAGCGGTCGACGGTCAACAAGGGCGACTGGGTGACGGTCAACTACACGGCGAAGGACTGGACCACCGGCAAGGACCTGCCCAGCTCGTACGACCCGAGCGGGAAGCCGCAGCTCTACCAGGCCGGCAGCGGACAGCTCGTGCCGGCGCTGGACCAGAGCGTGATCGGCAAGAAGGTCGGCAGCCGGCTGCTGGTGGTCGCCCCGCCGGCGGCGGCCTTCGGCGAGCAGGGCAGCACCCAGCTCGGCGTCAACAAGGGCGACACCGTGGTGTTCGTCCTGGACATCATGGAGAGCCTGCCGCAGGACTCCACGCTGACCGGCGCCATGACCCCGCCGCCGGCGACGATGCCGCAGGTCAAGGACAACGGCAAGGCCCCGGTGACGATCACCGTGCCGACCGGGCAGGCCGCGCCCACCGACCTGGAGCAGGCGGTGCTGATCAAGGGCGAGGGCAAGCAGGTCAAGAGCGGGCAGACCCTGGTGGTGCAGTACACCGGGGTGCTCTGGAACAACGGCCAGCAGTTCGACTCCTCCTGGACGCACGGGGGCGCGCAGGCGGTGCAGATCGGCACCGGCAGCGTGATCGAGGGCTGGGACAAGGCGCTGGTCGGCCAGACCGTCGGCAGCCGGATCCTGCTCGTGGTGCCGCCCGGGCTCGGCTACAAGGACCAGGCGCAGGGCTCGGTGCCGCCCAACTCGACGCTGGTCTTCGTGATCGACGTTCTGGAAGCGGTTTAGGGAAGCGGCTCAGGGAAGCGGTTTAGGGCGGACACGCTCTAGGAAGTCCCCCCTGGGATTCCGTACGCTTGGGCGGACGCTCGTACAACGAAGCGTCCGCCCTCATCCTGAGCTGTCATACTGCCCTCGCACTGTGGCAGGCGCCGCCCGGCGTCGAGGTCCGGGGCGGACGGTGCGACGGCAGACCGGCAGTCAGCACGCCGGTCGCAGACCTGGAAGACCTCGTGGCGAGATGGATGGGGAGTCATGACTGAGAAGACGCCGAGCCCGGGCGGGGCCGGCACCGCGGCGAACGACAGCTCTGCGGGTGACCCGGCCGCCTCGCGTCCCGGCGGCCCGCTCCCGGGGGACGGCGAGTCGATCGTCGTCCCGCCGTCGATCCTGAAGCAGCAGGCCGGCTGGGCGCAGCCCGGCGAGCAGCCGCGCGCCTCGGGCGGGACCAAGACGGACGACACCCCGCAGATCTTCGCCTCCACCGTGCGTCGGGGCGACACCTCGGAGGCCGGGTACGACGAGAACCCGCCCGGGGTGGGCCGGCTGGGCGTGATCCTCGGCACGGTGCTGGCCGTGCTGCTGGCCGGCAGTGCCGTGACGCTGTACCTGGTGAACAAGGACGGCAAGTCGGACACCGCCGCCAAGCCGGACGCCGCCAAGAGCGCGCCGCCCACGCCGACCGCCGACCCGGTGCCGCCGATCAAGGACAGCGCCAAGGTGCTGCCCACCGTCACCGGTGACTTCGGCAAGAAGGCCGAGATCCAGGTGCCGGGCGAGGCCTCCGACGGCTCCTTCGTGGTGAAGGTGCTGACCGAGGGCACCGGTCCCAAGGTGGACAAGAACTCCTGGACCTCGGTGGACTACACCGCCAAGGACTGGACCACCGGCAAGGACATCCCGAGCTCGTACGACAACAACGGCAAGCCGCAGATCTTCCAGGCCGGCACCGACGCGCTGATCCCGGCGCTGGACCAGGCCGTGGTCGGGAAGAAGGCCGGCAGCCGGGTCCTCGTGGTGGCCCCGCCGGCCGCCGCGTTCGGCTCCCAGGGCAAGGCCGACATGTCGATCGGGGCGAAGGACGACCTGATCTTCGTGATCGACATCCGCAACGCCAACGCGCCCGACGCCGTGGTGAGCGGCACCGTCACGCCGCCGCCCGCGGACTTCCCGCAGGTCAAGGACAACGGCAAGAAGCCGGCCGAGATCACCCCGGTGGCCGGCGCGAAGGACCCGACCGAGCTGAAGTCGCACGTCCTGATCAAGGGCACCGGGCCGGCGGTGGAGAAGGGCGAGAAGGTCGTCGTCCAGTACACCGGCGCGCTGTTCAAGGACGGCAAGATGTTCGACTCCTCGCTCAGCAAGGGCCAGGCGTTCTCCTTCCCGGTCGGCGGTGGCCAGGTCATCCAGGGCTGGGACCAGGGGCTGGTGGGCCAGACCGTCGGCAGCCGGGTGGAGCTGGTGATCCCGGCCGCGCTGGCCTACGGCGACAAGGGCCAGGGCGACATCCCGCCTGGCGCGCCGCTGGTCTTCGTGGTGGACATCCTGGACGCCGGTCAGGGCTGATCCACTTTCGGGTGACAATGGTGTGCGTGTGACCTTCAGGTCCGGCCGCGTGGCCGGACCACCCCGGGCGGTGGGCGCCCGTACCGTGGTCCGGGAACGGACCGGGGGTGCGGGCGCCCGCCGCTTGGTCGTGACTGCAATGCGAAACGTGAGAAGAGGGACTGTGAGCGTCAACCTCAACGAGAAGCCCGAGATCGACTTCCCGATCGGCGACGCCCCGGCGGACCTGCAGATCCGCGACATCGTCGTCGGTGACGGCGAGGAGGCCAAGCCGGGCCACAACGTCAAGGTCCGCTACGTCGGCGTGACCTTCGAGACCGGCGAGGAGTTCGATGCGAGCTGGAACCGGACCCCGAACGAGTTCCGCTTCCCGCTGGGCGGCGGCCGCGTCATCAAGGGCTGGGACCAGGGCGTCGTCGGCATGAAGGTCGGCGGTCGCCGCGAGCTGACCATCCCGTCGCACCTGGCGTACGGCAACCAGTCGCCGACCCCGCTGATCCCGGCGGGCTCGACCCTGATCTTCGTGGTCGACCTGCTGGGCGTCTGAGCCTGCCGCGGCCGTGGGCCGGACCCCTCCGGGGGCCCGGCCCACGGGCGTTTCGGGAGGCCGCTTTTGCCGTGCGTACCGCTACCGGTACGGTCGGTCCCGCCGGGTGGTGATCGCCCGGTTGGCGCACCCCGCGCACGGCGCGGCACACCGGAAGGGTCAGCGATGGCGATCGCCAAGGCAGAGCGGCTGATGAATCTCGCCCTGTGCCTGATGAACACCAGACGTCCGCTCTCCAAGAAGGAGCTGCGGGAATCCATCGAGGCGTACCGCGAGGCCTGGCAGAACAGCAGCGAGGACGCCTTCAACCGGATGTTCGAGCGGGACAAGGACGACCTGCGCGAACTCGGCCTGGTGATCGACGTCGACGAGAGCGCCCTGGACGGCGAGCTCGGCTACCTGGCCCGCGCCGACCGCAACCGGCTGCCCGAGATCGCGCTGGACGCCGAGGAGGCGGCCGCGCTGACCCTGGCCGCCCGGGTCTGGCAGCAGGCCAAGATGTCCGGCGCGGCCAGCGGCGCGCTGCAGAAGCTGCGCGCCGCCGGGGTGCCGTTCGCCGAGCCCGAGGGCCGGACCGCCCTGGAGCCGCGCATCCCCGCCCGGGAGGCCGCGTTCGAGCCGCTGCTCACCGCCGCCCGGGACCGCCGTCCGGTCGGCTTCGAGTACCGCAAGGCCGGCGCCGCCGCCGGCGAGCTGCGCACCGTCGAGCCGTGGGCGCTGGAGTGCTGGCGCGGGCACTGGTACCTGGCCGGGTGGGACCGCGACCGCGGCGACGCCCGGGTGTTCCGGCTCAGCCGGATCACCGGCAAGGTCCGGGCCAGGACCGGCGCCTTCCTCGGCACCGTGCCCGAGCACGTCGACGTCCGCGCGACCGTCGCCAAGTTCGCGGGCGAGGGCGCCACCGCCACCGCCACCGTCCGGGTCCGCCGGGGAGCGGGCTTCCCGCTGCGCACCAAGGCGCTGAGCAGCGCGCGGGTGGACGACGGCTGGGACGAGCTGGAGATCCCGTACGGCAACGGGCTGGGCGCCGACCTCGCCGAGTTCGGGCCGGACGTGCTGGTGCTCGGGCCCGAGGAGCTGCGGGCCGACGTGATCGACCGGCTGCGGGCCGTGGCCGGGCTGGACGTGGTGAACGGAAGCGGAGGGGTTCAGGCGTGAGCAACGCGATCGACCAGACGCGGCGGATGCTGTCGCTGGTCACCTACCTGCGCGAGCGCCCCGGCGCCGAGGTGGCCGAGGTGGCCCGCGCGTTCGGGATCTCCGAGCGCGAGCTGATCGGGGACCTCAACGTGCTGCCGATGTGCGGCACCAGCTTCCGCGGCGGCGACCTGCTCGACATCGACACCGACGGCGAGCGGATCTGGTGGCACAACGTCGACGACGTGGCCCAGCCGCTGCGCCTCGCCGCCGACGAGGCCACCGCGCTGCTGGTCGCCGCCCGTGCGGTGGCCGGGCTGCCCGGCCTGCGGGCCGGCGACCGGGAGGCGCTCACCCGGGCCGTCGTCAAGATCGAGAACGCGGCGGGCGAGAGCGCCGCCGGCAGCGCCCGGGTCGGCGTGACCTTCGAGGCGGAGGGCCACGTGTTCGCCGACATCGACCGCGCGCTCAGCGAGGGGCGCCGCCTGTGGCTGCGCTACTACTCGCACGGGCGCGGCGGGATGACCGAGCGCGAGGTCGACCCGATCCGGCTGCTCACCGAGGGCCACACCTACCTCGAGGCCTGGTGCCGCACCTCCGAGGACCACCGGATGTTCCGGTTGGACCGGGTCGCCGAGATCCGGGTGCTGGACGTCCCCGCCGACCCGCCGCGGCGCGAGCCGCGCGACCTGAGCGGCGGGCTGGTCAACCCGTCCGCGGACGACCCCGAGGTGGTCGTCGAGGTCACCTCCGGCGGGCGCTGGGTGGCCGAGTACTACACCCACGACCGGGCCGAGGAACTGCCCGACGGCGGGCTGCGGATCACCCTGCGCAGCGCCGATCCCTCCCAGCTGCGCCCGCTGGCGCTGCGGCTGGGCCGGGACGGCCGGATCGTCTCGCCGCCCGGGCTGGCCGGGCAGGCCCGCGCGGCCGCCCTGGAGGCGCTGGCCGCTTACGGGGAGCAGACCGTCGCCGACGGGGAGGGGCGGGTCTGATCGGTGGAGCCCGGGACCAGATTCAAGGTGTACTGCTCCGAGTGCCGGGAGAAGGTCGAGCTCCCGGCGGAGGAGTTCCGGCTGACCCTCGGTCGCACCCCGGCCCAGGCGCACTACAGCTTCGGCTGCCCGCTCTGCGGGGCGGCGGTGCGCAAGCCGGCCGGGGAGAAGATCGTCGCGGCGCTCGTCGGGGCCGGGGTGCGCACCATGCGGCTCGTCCCGGCCGAGGGGTAGCGGGCGCTCTCCTCCGGACCAGGCCGGGGGGCCGGGCCCGATAGGGTGGGGCGCATGTCCTGGATGCTCGTCGCCGCCGTCCTGCTCGCCACCGCGGGCCTGCTGGTCCTCGGGGTGCTCGCGATCCGGCTCTGGCTGGACGTGCGGGCGCTGGCCAAGGGCGTGGACGCGGCCTCGCGGGCGCTGGCCGAGGCGGCGGGGGAGCTGGCGGAGGCCGTACCGGCTCGGTAGGGCCGTCCGTGGCGCCCTTCCGGTGGCGCCCGCCGGGCAGGCCGTCCGGTAGCGCCTGTCCGGTAGCGCCCGTTCGGTAGCACAGGAGGGCCGTCGGTGGTACGGGGGCTGCTGCGGGGAGGCGGGGGCGGGTTACGCTCTCAGATGGCTCCTGCAGATGGCTCCTGAACTGCGAACCGGGGCCGCTGTCCTGTTCGGGCGGCCGTCGTCGTGGCGTCATCCGCAGCGGTTACCATCCGCGGCGGGGGGCCCGACGGGTCGCCATGAGTGAAGGTGGTCGCGCAATGCGCATCTCGATGACCGCGATCGTGGTGGTCGTGATTTTCGCCGTCCTGCTGTTCGGCGCCAAGCGGCTGCCCGACCTGGCTCGCTCGCTCGGGCAGTCGATGCGGATCCTGAAGAGCGAGGCCAAGGCCATGCGCTCGGACGGCGCCGAGGAGGACGCCGCCGCGACGCCGCCTCCGGCGCCCCGGGTCGACGGCGGTTCGGCGACGACCGCGGCCAGGACCATCCAGGCCGCTCCGGGTGCCTCGGGCACCGCCCGCCCGGTGGCCGAGCCCGCCGCCGGGCCGTCCGCGGCCGACGGCGACCGCCCGCACTGAGTGCGGCGCACGTGACGAACGCGACCACGGAGGCCCGTCGACCGGCGGGTCTCGACGCACGAGTTGAGGACCGGGGTTGAGCAAGCTCTCCAAGGCGTCGAAGGCGTCCAAGGATCCTGAGGGGCGGATGGCCCTCACCGACCACCTGCGGGAACTGCGCAACCGCGTGGTCAAGTCGGTCCTGGCGATCGTGCTGATCACCATCGTGGCGGCGATCTACCACAGGCAGATCGAGAACTTCCTGCTGGAGCCGCTGCCGCGCTGCACCGTGGAGACTGCCGACCACTTCAAGGGCAAGTGCGCCCAGGTCTCCAACATCGGTCTGACCGCCGGTTTCACCTGGATGCTCAAGGTGTCACTGACGGCCGGTGTGGTCGCGACCGTGCCGGTCTGGCTCTACCAGGTCTGGGCCTTCGTGGCACCCGGTCTGCACCGGCACGAGAAGAAGTACGCCGTCATCTTCATGCTGTGCGGGGCGCCGCTCTTCCTGGCCGGCGTGGGCTGCGCCATCCTGGTGCTGCCGACCACCGTCGACGTGCTGATCTCGTTCACCCCGGACAAGACCACGCCGATCCTGCCGCCCGAGGACTACCTCGACATCGCCACCCGGATGGTGCTGGTCTTCGGCCTGGCCTTCGAGTTCCCGCTGCTGCTGGTGATGATGAACATGGTCGGCATGGTCACCGGCAAGCGGCTGCTCGGCTGGTGGCGCGGCATGGTCATGGGCATCACGGTCTTCGCCGCCTTCGCCACCCCGAGCGCCGATCCGGTGAGCATGCTCACGCTGGCCGCGCCGATCTGGGCGCTGTACTTCCTCGCGGTGGGCATCGCGATCTTCAACGACAGGCGCAAGGAGCGCCGCGACCCCGATGCCGGACTGAGCGACGAGGAGGCCTCGGAGCTGGACCTCTCGGTGCAGCCGGTGGCCGGTACGGAGATGGTCCAGGCCTCGGCCGCGCCGACGGCGGGCGCCCCGGTGCCGGCGGCCCGTCACGAGCAGATCGACGACATCACCTGAGCCGGTAGCGCACCCTGAGGCCCCGGCCCGCCGCCCGACGCGGTGGGCCGGGGCCTTTGCGCTGCTCCGGCCCGGTGAGCCCGGGCTTTTGTGCTGCTCCGGCCCGGTGCGGGATTCGGCGGGTGGTCTTGGCAGGGTGGATGGCATGTGACATATTACTGACGTGCTCAAGACCCAGAGACCTCCCCTGGATGTCGTCGTGGTCGGCGCCGGCGTGGTCGGCGCCGCCTGCGCCTACTACGCGGCCCGCGCCGGGCTCACCGTCGCCGTCGTCGACCGCGGGCCGGTGGCCGGCGGCACCACCGGCGCCGGCGAGGGCAACCTGCTGGTCTCCGACAAGGAGCCCGGGCCCGAACTCGACCTCGCCCTGCTCAGCACCCGGCTCTGGCACGACCTCGCCGAACACCTCGGCGCGGCCGTCGAGTACGAGCCCAAGGGCGGCGTGGTGATCGCCTCCACCCCGGCCGGGCAGGACGCCCTGCGGGCCTTCGCCGTCGGCCAGGCCGCCGCCGGCGTCACCGCCGAGGAGATCCCCGCCGAGCGGCTGCACGAGCTGGAGCCGCACCTCGCCCCCGGCCTCGCCGGCGGCTTCCACTACCCGCAGGACGCCCAGGTCCAGCCCGCCCTCGCCGCCGCCCACCTGCTGCGCGAGGCCCGCCGGATGGGCGCCGAGCTGATCACCGGCGAGACCGTGACCGCCGTGCACCGGGGGCCGGACGGCGCCGTGCGCGGGGTGCGGACCGACCGCCGCCGACTCGACGCCCCCGCCGTCGTCAACGCGACCGGCACCTGGGGCGGCGAACTGGCCGGGCTGGCCGGGGTGCACCTGCCGGTGATGCCCCGCCGCGGCTTCGTCCTGGTCACCGAGCCGCTGCCGCGGATCGTCCGGCACAAGGTCTACGCCGCCGACTACGTCGCCGACGTCGCCAGCGGCTCGGCCGGGCTCCAGACCTCCGCCGTGGTCGAGGGCACCCCCGGCGGGCCCGTGCTGATCGGCGCCAGCCGCGAACGGGTCGGCTTCGACCGCACCCTCTCCCAGGAGGTACTGCGGCGGCTCGCCGCCCAGGCCGCGGCGCTCTTCCCGGTGCTCGCGGACGTCACCGTGATGCGCACCTACCGGGGCTTCCGTCCGTACCTGCCGGACCACCTGCCCGCCATCGGCGAGGACCCCAGGGTGCCCGGGCTCTACCACGCCTGCGGGCACGAGGGCGCCGGCATCGGGTTGGCTCCGGCGACCGGCCTGCTGATCAGCGAGCAACTGACCGGCAAGCAGCCGGAACTGGACCTCGCGCCGTTCCGCCCGGACCGCTTCCCGTCGGACGCCGGGGCCTGAGCCCGGGCTCCTCGACCACCGCTGTCCGCCTGCCGACCACGCTCGTTCGTCGACCGCCCCCGCCGTGTCGACCGCCCCTGTCGTGTAGACCGCCCTCGTCCGTCGACCAACCCCGGAACGGAGAAGCCGCCGATGCGCCGCACCCCCGCCGACCTGGTCCGGGCCGAACCCGGCCCCGCCCACCACATCGAGTTCGACGGCCGACCCGTCCCGGCCCTGCCCGGACAGTCGATCGCCGCCGCGCTCTGGGCCGACGGCGTGCTCGCCTGGCGCACCACCCGGGTCGGCGGCCGGCCGCGGGGGGTGTTCTGCGGCATCGGCGCCTGCTTCGACTGCCTGGCCACCGTCGACGGCCGCCCCAACCAGCGCACCTGCCTGCTCCCCGCCGAACCCGGCACCACCGTCACCACCCAGGAGGGCCACGGCCGTGCCGACCTCGCCGTCTGACCGGGCCGCCGCCGAAGCGGCCCGACGCCCCGACCTCGCGGTGATCGGCGCCGGCCCGGCCGGGCTCGCGGCCGCCGTGACCGCCGCCGACCTCGGGCTGCGCTGCGTCCTGCTGGACGCCGGCCACAGCACCGGCGGGCAGTACTACCGGCACCCCGCCCCCGGCCTCGGCGCCGCCCGCCCGGACCGGCTCCACCACGGCTGGTCCGTCTACACCGGACTGGCCGACCGGCTCGCCGCGCACGAGCGGGCCGGGCGGGTCCGCTTCCTCGGCGGCCACCAGGTGTGGGCGCTGGAGCGGACCGGCGACGGCTTCGCCGTACACGTCACGCGCGGCCCGGAGGCCACCGACCGGGCCACCGTCCCGGCCGCGTCCGTGCTGCTCGCCACCGGTGCGTACGAGCGCCAGCTGCCGTTCCCCGGCTGGACCCTGCCCGGGGTGGTCACCGCGGGCGGCGCGCAGGCGATGCTCAAGGCCGGGCTGGTGCTGCCCGGGAGGCGGATCGTGGTGGCCGGCAGCGGGCCGCTGCTGCTCGCGGCGGCGTCCTCGCTGGTCACCGCCGGGGCCGAGGTGCCCGCGGTCGTCGAGGCCACCGACTACCTCGGCTACGCCCGGCGCCCCGGCGCCCTGGCGGCCGTCCCCGCCAAGCTCGTCGAGGGCGCCGGGCACGGGAGCACGCTGCTGCGGCACGGCGTACGGCTGCGCCCGCGCAGTGCCGTCGTCGAGGCGCACGGGACCGAGCGGGTCACCGCCGTCACGGTGGCCCGGCTGGACGCCGACTGGCGGCCGGTGCCCGGCACCGAACGCCGGATCGCCTGCGACGCCGTCGCCGTGGGCCACGGGCTACTCCCGCAGATCGACCTGGCCACCGAACTGGGCGCGGCCACCAGGACCGCCCCGGACGGCGCCGTCGGGCTCCGGGTCGACGCCCGGCTGCGCACCACCGTGCCCGGCCTCTGGTCGGCGGGGGAGACCAACGGCGTCGGCGGCGCGGACCTCGCGATCGTGGAGGGCGAACTGGCCGCGCACGCCGTGGCCGACCGGGTGCCGAAGCCCGCACTGTTGCGCAGCCGGGCCCGGCTGCGGAACTTCGCCGACCTGATGGCCGCGGCCCACCGGCCCGGCCCCGGCTGGACCGGCTGGCTGCGCCCGGACACCGACGTCTGCCGGTGCGAGGAGGTGCCGGTCTCGGCGATCCGGGAGGCCGTGGACGAGCTGGGCGCGGGCGATCCGCGCACCGTCAAGCTGCTCACCCGGGCCGGGATGGGCTGGTGCCAGGGCCGGATGTGCGGTCCGGCCGTGGCCTGCCTGGCCGGCTCGGGTGAGCCGGTGCCGGACCGGCGGCCGCTGGCCTGCCCGGTGCCGTTGTCGCAGCTGGCGGCCGGGCCGTCCGGGCCGTCCGGGTCGTCCGGGTCGTCCGGTGAGGACGCCGATACGGCCTGAGGTCCGTCGAACATGCGGGCCGGGGACTCTTGTCTCCGGCCCATCTCTTCTAATAAAATGTCACACCTCACCAAGGAGCTCATCGTGCCCAACACCCCACACGACACCGCCCGGCCCTGGCGCGGCATCATGGTCGCCACCACGATCCCGCTGCGCCCGGACCTCTCCGTCGACTACGACGCGTACGCCGAGCACGTCCGCTGGCTGATCGAGTCCGGCTGTGACGGCGTCGTCCCCAACGGCTCGCTGGGCGAGTACCAGACGCTCACCGCCGAGGAGCGCGCCCGCGTCGTCGAGGTGGCCGTCGAGGCGGCCGGCGACGGCTCCCGGGTGATGCCCGGCGTGGCCGCCTACGGCAGCGCCGAGTCCCGCCGCTGGGCCGAGCAGGCCGCCGAGGCCGGCGCCGGCTCCGTGCTCCTGCTGCCGCCGAACGCCTTCCGGGCCGACCACGCGTCCGTCCGGGCGCACTACGCCGACGTGGCCAAGGCCGGACTGCCCGTCGTCGCGTACAACAACCCGATCGACACCAAGGTCGACCTCGTCCCCGCGCTGCTCGCCCAACTGCACGGCGAGGGCTCGATCGTCGCGGTCAAGGAGTTCAGCGGCGACGTCCGCCGGGCCTACGAGATCGCCGAACTGGCCCCCGGGCTGGACCTGCTGATCGGCGCCGACGACGTGCTGCTGGAACTGGCGCTGGCCGGCGCGGTCGGCTGGATCGCCGGCTACCCGAACGCCCTGCCGGAGGCCAGCGTCGCGCTGTACCGGGCCGCCGTGGCGCAGGAGCTGGACACCGCGCTGCCGCTGTACAAGTCGCTGCACTCGCTGCTGCGCTGGGACTCCAAGACCGAGTTCGTCCAGGCCATCAAGCTGTCCATGGACATCGCCGGGCGCGCCGGCGGCCCGGTCCGCCCGCCGCGGCAGCCGCTGACCCCGGACATCGAGGCGGCCGTCCGCGCGGCCACCGAGAAGGCGCTGGCCGAGGGCCTGGCGTAACCGGGAGACTTCGTCACCAGGCCGGCTGAGGGGGCAGCCGGCCCGGCCCCACCCACCCGATCCCGCGTACGGTCAGCTCCTCCGTACGCCCACTCCGACGGGAGTCGTCAGAGCCATGCGCAGCCGTCACGTGTTCCACGCCGTCGACTCGCACACCGAGGGCATGCCGACCCGGGTCATCACCGGCGGCTTCGGCGTCATTCCCGGCGCCACCATGGCCGAGCGCCGGGTGCACTTCCAGCAGCACCTGGACCACTTCCGCACCCTGCTGATGTACGAGCCGCGCGGCCACGCCGCGATGAGCGGAGCCATCCTCCAGCCGCCGACCCGGCCGGACGCCGACTTCGGCGTGCTCTACATCGAGGTCTCCGGCCTGCTGCCGATGTGCGGGCACGGCACCATCGGCGTCGCCACCGTGCTGGTCGAGACCGGCATGGTGCCGGTGGTCGAGCCGGTCACCACGGTGCGGCTGGACACGCCCGCCGGGCTGGTGATCGCCGAGGTGCGGGTCGAGGACGGCGCCGCCACCGCGGTGACCATCCGCAACGTGCCGTCCTACTCGGCCGCGCTGGACGCCAAGATCGAGGTGCCCGGGTACGGCACGATCGGCTACGACCTGGCGTACGGCGGCAACTTCTACGCCGTCCTGCCGCTCGCCGAGTTCGGGCTGCCCTTCGAGCGCGAGCGCAAGCAGGACATCCTGGAGGCCGGACTGGCCCTGATGGCCGCCATCAACGCGAGCCCCGACCGCCCGGTGCACCCGGAGGACCCGTCCATCCACGGCTGCCACCACGTCCAGCTGCTCGCCCCCGGCTCCACCGCCGAGCACTCCCGGCACGCGATGGCCATCCACCCCGGGTGGTTCGACCGCTCGCCCTGCGGCACCGGCACCTCGGCCCGGATGGCGCAGCTGCACGCGCGCGGCGAACTGCCGCTGGGGCGCGACTTCCGCAACGACTCCTTCATCGGGACGACCTTCATCGGGCGCCTGGTCGAGGAGACCGAGGTGGCCGGTCTGGCCGCCGTGGTGCCCACCGTCACCGGGCGGGCCTGGGTCACCGGCACCGCCCAGTACTTCCTCGACCCGCGCGACCCGTTCCCGGCCGGGTTCCTGTTGTAGAGCTGTTTGAAAGAGGAGCCGGCCTCTGGGGGAGGGGCCCGCTCCGACGTCCGCTGAACCACCTTCGAAGGGCTGCTGGTCGTGACCATCACCTCGTACAACCCCGCCGACCCCGCGGACCTCGTCGTCGCCGTGGAGGAACCCGGCGCCGAAGCCGTCCGGGCCGCCGTCGCCCGGGCCCGGGCAGCCCAGCCCGGCTGGCTCGCGGCCGGCGCGGGCGCCCGGTCCGCGGCGCTCGGCCGGATCGCCGAAGCGGTCGAGGCGCACGCGGACGAGCTGGCCGGGCTGATCGTGCGCGAGGTCGGCAAGCCGCTCGCCGAGGCGCGCGGCGAGGTCGCTCGCACCGCGGCGATCTGGCGCTACTACGCGCAGGCGCCGTTCGCGCCGTCCGGGGCGGTGCACGAGACCGCCGCCGGGCCCGGGCTGCTGCTCACCCGGCGCCGCCCGTACGGCGTCGCCGGGCTGATCGCGCCGTGGAACTTCCCGCTGGCGATCCCCACCTGGAAGGCCGCGCCGGCGTTGGCGGTCGGCAACACCGCGGTGCTCAAGCCGGCGCCCGAGGCGACCGCCTGCGCGCTGCGGCTGGCCGAACTGGCCGCCGGGGCCGGGCTGCCGGAGGACGTGTTCACCGTGCTGCCGGGCGGCGCCGAGGAGGGCGCGGCGCTGGTCGACACGGCCGACGTGGTCTCCTTCACCGGCTCGACCGGCGTCGGTCGGGCCGTGGTGCGGGCCGCCACCGAGCGCGGCGTGCCGGTGCAGGCCGAACTCGGCGGGCTGAACGCCGCGCTGGTGCTGCCGGACGCCGACCTCGCGCAGGCCGCCGCCCACCTCGCCGCCGCCATCGCCGGGTACGCGGGGCAGAAGTGCACCGCCACCAGCCGGGTGATCGCGGTCGGCGCCGCGTACGAGCCGCTGCGCGACGCCCTGGTCAAGGCGTTGGAACTGGTCGACGACGCGGCCTGCGGGCCGGTCATCAACGCCGCCGCCCGGGACCGGCTGACGGCCGCCGTCGACTCGGCCGTCGCCGCCGGGGCCACCCTGCTCACCGGCGGCCGGGCACCCGAGCGGGACGGCTGGTACGTCGAACCGGCCCTGCTCACCGACGTGCCGGCCGAACACCCGCTGGCCCGCGAGGAGTTCTTCGGCCCGATCGCGCTGCTGCACGCCGCGGCCGACCTCGACGAGGCGATCGCGCTCGCCAACGACACCCCGCACAGCCTCGCCACCTCGGTGCACACCCGCAGCCTGGACGTGGCGCTCGCCGCTGCCGACCGGCTGGACGCGGGCATGATCCGGGTCAACGCGCCGTCCAGCGGCGTCGACTTCCACCTGCCGTTCGGCGGTGCCAAGGGCGCGAGCCACGGCGAGCGCGAGCAGGGCCAGGCGGCGCTGGACTTCTACACCGTCAGCCGCACCGTCAGCGTCCTGCCGGGCGGTGGCGCGTGATGCCCGTCCGCACCGTCGACTACCACGCGGCCGGCGAGCCGTTCCGGATCGTGCTGGACGGCGTGCCCGCGATCCCCGGCGACAGCGTCGCCGAACGGCGGGCCATCGCCCTCGGCGCCGGCGGCAGCGCGACCGCGCCCCGGCCGAGCGCGCTGGACGACGCCCGGCAGCTGCTCAGCCGCGAACCGCGCGGACACGCCGGGATGTACGGCGGGTTCCTGGTACCGCCGGACGACGACGAGGCGCACTTCGGGGTGCTGTTCTGGCACAAGGACGGCTACTCGACGGCCTGCGGGCACGGCACCATCGCGCTCGGCGCCTGGGCGGTGGACTCCGGGCGGGTCGCGGCCCCCGCCGACGGCGTGGCCCGAGTGCGGATCGACGTGCCGTCCGGCCGGGTCACCGCGCTGGTGCACCGGGCCGGCGGGCGGACCACCGGCGTCACCTTCCGCAACGTGCCCACCCGGGTCGCCGCTCTGAAGTTGCCGCTGGCCACTTCACGGGGCACCGTGGAGGTCGCGGTGGCGCACGCGGGCGCCTGCTACGCCTCGGTGCCGGCGGCCGCCCTCGGCCTCGCGGTCGAGCCCGCGCAACTGCCCGAACTCACCGCCGCCGGGCGGGAGATCAGGGAGCTGCTGGCCGGCGCGGCGGCGGTGGCGCACCCGAGCGACCCGCTGCTGTCGGGGGTGTACGGGGTCATCCTGTTCGACGAACTCGTCTCGGAGGACGGCGTGTTGAACCAACGGAACGTCACCGTCTTCGCGGACGGGCAGATCGACCGCTCACCCTGCGGCTCCGGGACCTCCGCCCGGCTCGCCGTCCTCGCCGCCGAGGGCCGGCTCGCGCCGGGGGAGGAGCTGCGGCACGAGTCCGTCATCGGGACGGTCTTCACCGGCCGCGTCCTGCCCGGCGGCGACCCGCTGGACGGCGGCGTCGTCACCGAGGTCACCGGCAGCGCGCACCGCACCGGCGAGCACGCGTTCGTCCTGGAACCGGACGACGACCTGGGCGCGGGGTTCCTCCTGTGACCGCTCCCGCGAACCCTCCCGCGAACCCTCCTGTGGACCCTGCTGCGCCGCCTCCTGCGTCGCCTCTTGTGCCGCCCGGTACGGCGGCTGAGCCGCTCCAGTACGCCGTGCCGGGCGTCGGCGGGGTCGGGCCCGCGGCTGCGGTGGCGGCGATCGAGCGGGTGCTGCTCGACGGGTTCGACCCGGAGTCGGCACCGGCCCGCTCGGCCGTCCCCGTCCCGGCCGGCGAACTGCTGATGATGCCGGCCGCCGCCGGCCCGTACGCCGGGGTGAAGATCGCCGGGGTCGCGCCCGCCAACCCCGGGCGCGGACTGCCCCGGATCACCGGCAGCTACCTGCTGCTCGACGGGCCCACCCTGCAGCCGCTCGCCCTGCTCGACGGCGCCGCGCTCACCGCGCTGCGCACACCCGCCGTCACCGCCGTCGCGCTGCGCCGGCTGGCCGCGCCGGACGCCGAACACCTGGTGCTGTTCGGCTCCGGGCCGCAGGCGTACGGGCACCTGGACGCGCTGCTGGCCGTTCAGCCGCTGACCCGGCTCACCGTGGTGGCGCGGGACGCCGGACGGGCCGAGGCCCTGGCCGCGTACGGGCGGGGGCTCGGGCTGGCAGCCGGGGTCGGCGAGCCGGGGGCGGTCGCCGGGGCCGACCTGGTGGTCTGCTGCACCACCGCGCGCACGCCGCTGTTCGACGGCGCCCTGGTGCCCGCGCACGCCGCCGTCGCGGCGGTCGGCTCGCACGAGCCGGACGCGCGGGAGGTGGACGAGGCGCTGGTCGAGCGGGCCGAACTGTACGTGGAGGCACGGACGGTGGCGGCCCGCGAGGCCGGCGACCTGATCATGGCGGGCGTGACCGGCCGACAGGTGTGGAACCTGGCCGAGCTGGTGCGCGGCGACGCGCTGGTGCCGGCGGGGCGGCCGCGGTTCTTCAAGAGCGTCGGCATGGCGTGGGAGGACCTGGCGGTCGCGGCGGAGGTGTACCGGAGCACCGGGGCAGGCTGACCTTCAGTCCCCGAGGAAGTGGAGCCAGCTGCCCGGGGTGGCGGCGCAGTGGGCGAGCAGGTTGCGCAGGTCGCGGACGGCCGCCCGCTCTTCCTCGGTGGTGCAGCGGGCGAGCAGGACGGTGGCCTCCTCGAAGGCGGCGCCGGCGTCCTGCTCGTTGAACCGGGTGTCGCCGTACGGGTCGATCCGGCCGAGCCGTCCGGGCCGGTGGTCGGCCGGCCCGGCGTGCGCGGCCAGGGCGGCGGCGAGGGCCGGGCCGTGGTCGACCGAGAGGTGCAGCAGGGTCGGGACGGACCGGCCGCCCTTGTTGGGGTGGTCGTCGTACAGGGCGATCTCGATTCCCAAGTCCGTTGCTCCTGGCGGGTGTCGGGGGCTACGAAGCGGGAGTCGGCCCGGCGGGAAGGGATCCCCTGCCGGGCCGGCTCCGTATGAGCAGGGCGGGCGACAGGTCGTGCGCCGCCGGCCGTTGTCACGGCCGGCGGCCGCTGCCACCATGGGTTTCGGCCGGGGCCTCGGGTGCTGAGGGGCCGTTCGAATCGTGGAATGTTGCGCACTCAACGTAACGTGACATTGTACGCTGGTGTTCTGCACCCACCCGGAGGAACACCATGGCCGACCTCAAACCCCGCACCCTGATCTCCGTACAGGAGCGGCTTCGCGACCAGGTCGCCCACGCGCTCCGGGCAGCCCTGATCTCCGGCGAACTGCGCCCCGGCGTCGTCTACTCCGCACCCGCGCTCGCCGCCGACTTCGGCGTCTCCGCCACCCCCGTCCGCGAGGCCATGCTCGACCTCGCCCGCGAAGGCCTCGTCGAGGCCGTCCGCAACAAGGGCTTCCGGGTCACCGAGCTCACCGAGCGTGACCTTGACGACTACACCGAGATCCGCGCCCTGATCGAGGTCCCCACCGTCGGCCGGGTGACGCGCACGGCGACCAAGGAGCAGCTGGAGCGGCTGCGCCCGCAGGCCGAGGAGATCGTCGCGGCCGCGCGCAAGCACGACCTCATCGGGTACCTGGAGGCCGACCGGCAGTTCCACCTGGACCTGCTGGGGCTGGCCGGCAACGCCCGGCTGGTCGACGTCGTCAGCGACCTGCGGAAGCGCTCGCGACTGTACGGCCTCAACCGGCTCGACGAGCGCGGCGAGCTGACCTCCTCGGCGGAGGAGCACCTGGAACTGCTCGACCTCATGCTGGCCGGCGACGCCGAGGCGGCCGAGGCCTGTATGACCCGCCACCTCAGCCACGTCCGCTCGCTGTGGGCGGGGCAGGACGAGGCGGCGGAGGAGGCCCGCCCGGCGCTGAAGCTGCGGGCGCGGTAGGGCTAGCCGGGGCTAAACCGCCCGTTCGGGTGAAGACTGGGGATCGGGCGTCGGAATGCGTTCGCGCCCTACGATGATGTTCTCGACATCGGCAGCCAGGAGGAAATCCATGTCCGCCGCAGCAGTGGAAGAGCCCATCGAGCAGCCGACGCTGCTCGAAGTCGCCGAGCTGATCTCCAACCAGTTCGCCGGGCACCGGGTCGAGATCGTCGGGAGCCAGATCACCGTGACGCCGCCGCCGAATGCTTCGCACGGCAAGTCGCTGAGCCGCCTCATGCGTGTGCTGTTCGCCGCCGGCCTCGACGGGGATGAGGTCGACGTCATTCAGGGCGTTGGCATCTGGTTGCCGGACGGGCCGTCGGACTACGCCGTTCCCGACCTGGCGATCGTCGATGCCGACATCGATGACCACTTGATCGAGTACAACTGTTACGACCCGGCGGTCTTCCGGCTCGTGTTGGAGGTCACGTCGTCCAACCTCAGCGACGACCTGAAGCGGAAGCCCTTCGTCTATGCCGCCGCTGGAGTACCCGTCTACGTGATCGTGGACCGGACGAACCAGCGGGTCATGGTGCTCACTGACCCGCAGGACGGCGAGTACCGCGTGCACGCCGTCCACCACCCGGGGCAGTCGTTCACCCTGCCGGAGTCGATCGGGGCGGCGGTGACGCTGTCGGTGGACGACGTGCTGGCGGCGAAGAAGTAGCTCAGGCAGCCGCGGGCACTGTCAGGCGGCCGTCGTGGACTTCGGCGATCTGGTCGACGGCCGTCAGGTGGGTGCGGTCGTGGGTGACCAGGACGGTGGCGGTGGCGCGGCGGTGGGTGAGGTCGGTGATGAGGTCGAGGACGGCGGCGCCGCGTTCGTGGTCGAGGGCGCTGGTGGGTTCGTCGATCAGCAGGACGGTGGGGTCGTTCATCAGCGCGCGGGCGATGTTGACGCGCTGGCGCTGACCGCCGGAGAGCTGGTGCGGGCGGCGGGCGGCCTGGTCGCGCAGGCCGACGGCGGCCAGCAGGTCCAGGGCCCGGGGGAGGGCGGTGCGCGGGGAGCGGCCGTCCAGGTGGGCCATCACCTGGAGCTGTTCGACGGCGGTGAGCGAGGGCAGCAGGTTGGCCTGCTGGAAGACGATGCCGATCCGGGCGCGGCGCAGCGCGGTCAGTTCGGCGCGGCCGAGGCCGGTGGTGTCGGTGCCGTCCAGCACCACCCGGCCGGAGTCCGGGGTGATCAGGGTGGCGGCGACCGCCAGCAGGCTGGACTTGCCGGAGCCGGACGGGCCGACGACGGCCGTGATCGAGCCCTTGGGGACGGTCAGCGACACGTCGTCCAGCGCCGTGAGCCGGCCGTCGCCGTCCGGGTAGGTGAGGGTGATGCGGTCGAGGACGAGGCTCATCGGGCACTCCCCAGGGCGGTCAGCGGGTCGACGGAGGTGATCCGGCGGATGGACAGGCCCGCGCCGACCGCGCCGAGCGCGATCATGACGGCGGCGGGGAACAGGACGGTCGGGGCGTCCAGGACGAAGGGCACGGTGGAGCCGACCAGGGCCCCGACGCCCGCCGCGAGCGCGGTGCCGACGGCGGTGCCGAGCACCAGCAGCAGGACGGCCTGGCCGAGGGCGTCGCGCAGCAGGTAGCGGGTGGAGGCGCCGAGCGCCTTCAGCACCGCGATGTCGCCGCTGCGCTGGATCGTCCAGACGGTGAAGAAGGCGCCGATCACCAGGGCCGAGATGGCGAACAGGAAGCCGCGCATCAGCTGGAGCGAGCCGTTCTCGGAGGTGTAGGAGCCGATCGCGGCGAGGGCGTCGTCGAGGGTGCGGGTCTCGGTGCCGTGGCGGGCGTCGGCGCCGCCCAGATCGGCGCCCTTGGCGGTGGTGAGCGCGATGACGGTCGCGTGGCCGGTGCCGCCGGGGACGGCCTGCTGCCAGTCGGCGAGGCTGGTCCAGATCACCGGGGTGTGGCTGTACGCGGCGTCGCCGTCGACGGCCGCGACCCGGAGGCGGTGCCCGGCCAGGGTGAAGTCGGCGCCGGGGGCGAGGCCGCCCAGGTTCTTGGCGGCGGTCTTCGACAGGACGGCCTGACCGGGGGCGATCCGGGCGCCCTGCGGGGCCAGCGCGGAGCCGTCCGGGACGCCGAAGGCGGACAGCGCCGTGGTGCGGGTCCCGGCGGCGGCCTTGGTGGTGGTGATGCCCAGTGGCTGGGCGGAGGTGACGCCCGGCTCGGCCGCCCAGGCCTGCCACTGCTCGGGGGTGACCTGGGAGTCGGTGAAGGATAGCTTCTGCCCGTCGGCGGGCTCGCCGAACACCAGGTGGTCGGCGGGCAGGCCGGTGATCGCGGAGATGTTCTGCCGGCCGAGTCCGGCGGTCAGTCCGGACAGCAGGCCGACCAGTACGGTGATCAGCACGATGACGGTCCCCATCAGGGCGAACCGCCCCTTGGCGAACCCCAGATCCCTCCAGGCGACGAACACGGTGGGCCTTCCTGCTGAACGAGTGTTTCCGACGCTTCCACCGTGCCGGAGAAGGGGCCCCGCGGGCATCGCACCGCGGATTGCATCCTCGGCATCAAAGGGCAGAAGCGGAGTTCAACCTTTTGATTGATGCCGGGGCCCGGTTCGGAACCTAGGCTGGACGGATGGCGACCGAACGATCCCGCACCACCCCCGTCGCCCGCGTCCTCCAGGTCTGCCTGCACCTGCTCGTGGCGGGCCTGCTCGCCCTGGCCGTCGCCCGTGCCGCCGTCGGCCGCGCCGGCGACCCGGTGCCCGTCGCCGCCGCGGCCACCGCGATGGCCGCCGTGTACGCCGTCGGCCCCCGGCTGGCCGCCGTCCGCCGCTCGCGCCGGGCCGCCGCGCTCTGGCTGGCGCTGCTCGGCGTCACCTGGGTGGGCGTGCTGATCGCCACCCAGGACGGGGTGTGGCTGGCGTTCCCGCTGTACTTCCTGGAACTGCACCTGCTCGGGCGGCGCGGCGGCCTCACCGCCGTCGGGCTGACCGCCGCCACCGCCATCGCGGCCTGGTCCTGGCACCAGCACACCTTCAGCCTGCCCGCCGCGATCGGACCCGCGCTCGGCGCGGCCGTCGCCACCGCCACCGTGCTCGGCTACCAGGCGCTGTACCGGGAGAGCGAGGAGCGCCGCCGGCTGATCGACGAACTCACCGCCGCCCGCGCCGACGCCGCGGCCGCCCACCACACCGCCGGGGTGCTCGCCGAACGCGAGCGCCTCGCCCGGGAGATCCACGACACCCTCGCGCAGAGCCTCAGCTCCATCCAGCTGCTGCTGCGGGCCGCCCAGCGGGCCCTGCCGGAACGCACCGAGGCGGCCTCCGGGTACGTCGAGCAGGCCCGGCAGGCCGCCCAGGACAACCTGGACGAGGCCCGGCGGTTCGTCCGCGCGCTCACCCCGCCCGCGCTCGACGGAGACCCGCTGCCGGTCGCGCTGGAACGGCTGTGCGCCACCACGGCGGCGCACAGCGGCCTGCCGGTGAAACTGCACGTCTCCGGGGACCCGGTACGGCTGCCGGTGCCGCAGGAGGTCGCGCTGCTGCGGATCGCGCAGTCCGCGCTCGGCAACACCGTCCGGCACGCGCACGCCTCGCACGCCGAGGTGACGCTCAGCTACATGGAGGGCGAGGTGGCGTTGGACGTGTTCGACGACGGGGCCGGATTCGATCCGGCGGCGGTCGCCGGGCGCAGCGGAGGGGACGGCGGGTTCGGGCTGCCGTCGATGCGGGCCCGGGCGCGGGCGCTCGGCGGCACCTTCACGGTGGAGTCGGCGCCCGGCGGGGGCACGGCGCTCGCGGTGCAGCTGCCGGTGACGGAGGGCGGGGCGTGAACGGGCGGAGCGACGGCGTACGGGGCGTGAACGGACGGAGTGACGGAGGTCAGGGCGTGAACGAGCGCAGTGACGGCGGGCGCGGGAGCGGCGCGGTGATCCGGCTGCTGCTGGCGGACGACCACCCGGTGGTGCGGGCCGGGCTGCGGGCCGTCCTGGAGGGCGAGCCGGACTTCACCATCGCCGCCGAGGCCGCGACCGCCGAACGGGCCGTCGAACTCGCCGCGGCGGGCGGGGTCGACGTGGTGCTGATGGACCTCCAGTTCGGGCCCGGCTCGGCCATGAACGGCGCCCAGGCGACCGCCGCGATCACCGCCGGGCCGGGCGCGCCCCGGGTCCTCGTCGTCACCACCTACGAAACCGACGCCGACACCCTGCCCGCGCTGGAGGCCGGCGCCACCGGCTACCTGCTCAAGGACGCCCCGCCGGAGGAACTGGCCCAGGCCGTCCGGGCCGCCGCCGCGGGCCGCTCGGCGCTGGCACCGAGCGTCGCCGACCGGCTGCTGGAACGGATGCGGACGCCGGCGGCGGCGCTCAGCGCGCGGGAGACCGAGGTGCTGGGGCTGGTCGCGGACGGGCTGACCAACCAGCAGATCAGCCAGCGGCTGCACCTGAGCCAGGCCACGGTGAAGTCCCATCTGGTGCACGTCTACACCAAGTTGGCGGTGGACTCGCGGACGGCGGCGGTGCGGGCGGCGCGCGGGCGGGGGCTGATCCGCTGAGCGTAGGGTGGGCCGGGTCCGAACCGTTGCCCGGAGTGGAGGACCCCGATGGCCATGCGTCTCGATGAACTTTCCGTGCCGGTGATCGGCGCGCCGATGGCGGGCGGGGCGTCCACCTCGGAGCTGGTGGCGGCGGTGAACCGGGCCGGCGGGCTGGGGTTCCTCGCCGCCGGGTACCGGAGCGCCGCCGCGATGGCCGAACAGGTCGCGCTGGTCAGGGAGTTGACCGGTGGGCCGTTCGGCGTGAACCTGTTCGTCCCGGCCCCGCCCGGCGATCCGGCGGCCGTCGCCGCCTACCGGGAGCGGCTGCGGCCCGAGGCCGAGCGGTGGGACGTGGCGCTGCCCGAGGAGATCGGGCCGGATCGGGACGACTGGGAGGCCAAGCTCGCCGTGCTGCTGGCGGACCCGGTCCCGGTGGTCTCGTACACCTTCGGCCTGCCGACGCCGCAGGAGGCGGCGGCGGTCCGCGCGGCCGGGTCGTTCCAGGTCGGCACCGTCACCACGCCCGCGGAGGCGCGGGCGGCGGAGGCGGTCGGGATGGACGCGCTGTGCGTGCAGGGCCCGGAGGCCGGCGGGCACCGCGCCACCCACCGGATCGGGGACGAGCCCGGTGACGTCCCGCTGCTGGAGCTGCTGCCCGCCGTCCGGGCGGTGACGGCGCTGCCGCTGATCGCGGCCGGCGGGCTGGGCGACGGTCCGGCGGTGGCGGCGGCGCTGCGGGCCGGGGCGGCGGCGGTGCAACTGGGGACGGCCCTGCTGCGCGCCGACGAGGCCGGCACCTCGGCCGCGCACCGGGCGGTGCTCACCGAACTCCCGGAGACGGCCGTCACCCGGGCCTTCACCGGCCGCCCGGCCCGCGGCCTGCGCAACGCCTTCATCGACCGCCACGGCCCGTACGCCCCGCCCGCCTACCCCGAGGTGCACCACCTCACCCAGCCGCTGCGCGCCGCCGCGACCCGCCGCGCCGACCTCCAGTCCATGCACCTCTGGGCGGGCACCGCCCACCACCTGGCCCGCACGGGCCCGGCGGCGGACCTGATCGCGGAGCTGTGGGCGGCGGCACGGGCGGTGTGAGCGGCCGCTCCCCGGGCTCAGCCGAGGAGGTCGGCCATCCAGGATTCGATGGCGGGGGCGGTGCGGGGGAGGGCGTGGGACATGAGGTGGGCGCCGTCGGGGGTGATGACGAGGTCGTCCTCGATGCGGATGCCGAGGCCGCGGAGTTCGAGGGGGAGGGTTTCGTCGTCGGGCTGGAGGTAGAGGCCGGGTTCGACGGTGAGGACCATGCCGGCTTCCAGGGTGCCGTCGAGGTAGCGGTCGGCGCGGGCCCTGGCGCAGTCGTGGTAGTCGAGGCCGAGCATGTGGCCGCTGCCGCAGAGGGTGTAGCGGCGGTGGAGGCCGTTGTCCTCGGCGAGGGACTGTTCGGCGGGGATGCGTAGGACGCCCCAGTCGGCGAGGCCTTCGGCGATGACCCGCATGGCGGCGTGGTGGAAGTCGCGGAAGCGGGCGCCGGGGCGCAGCGCGGCGATGCCGGCGCTCTGGGCGGCGAGGACGAGGTCGTAGGCCTGCCGTTGGACGGGGGTGAAGGTGCCGCTGAGCGGGAGGGTGCGGGTGATGTCGGCGGCGTAGAGGGTGTCGGTTTCGACGCCGGCGTCCAGCAGGAGCAGGGAGTTCGGGTCGAGGGCGCCGTCGTTGCGGATCCAGTGCAGGACGCAGGCGTGGGCGCCGGAGGCGGCGATGGTGGTGTAGCTGGTGCCGTTGCCTTCGGCGCGGGCGCGCAGGTCGAAGACGCCCTCGATCCAGCGTTCGCCGCGGGGGTGGCGCAGGGCGGTGGGCAGGGCGCGGACGACGTCCTGGAAGCCGGTGACGGTGTGGTCGACGGCGAGTTGGAGCTGGCCGATCTCCCAGGTGTCCTTGACCAGGCGCAACTCGGCGAGGACGGCGTCGAGTTCGCCGTCCCGCGTGGTGTGGGCGCCGGGGCGTCCGGTGCATTCGTCGACGAGGGGGTCGGTGCCGGCGAGGACGCGGGTGGGCGGCTGGGGGCCGGCGAGGAGTTTGTCGAGGTCGTCGAGGTGTTCGGTGCGCAGTCCGGTGAGCGCGGCGGCTTCGGCGAGGTCGGGGCGGCGGCCGACCCAGAACTCGCCGTAGCGGCGGTCGCGGTAGAACTCGGTGCCGTTGGCGTGCTGCCGGCCGCGGGGGGAGCGGGGGCGCAGGTACAGGACCGGCTCGTGGCCGTGGGGGCCGGTCGGTTCGAGGACGAGGACGTGGTCGGCCTGGTCCTCGCCGGTGAGGCCGGTGAGCCAGGCGTAGGCGCTGTGCGGGCGGAAGCGGTGGTCGAGGTCGTTGCAGCGGACCTTCAGCCGGCCGGCGGGGACGATCAGCCGCTCGCCGGGGAAGGCGGCGGAGAGGCGGGCGTGGCGGCCGGGGAGGCGGTCGTGGCCGGGGACTCGCTGGTCGGCGGGGAGGGGGGTGGCGGCCCAGCGGGTGCCCATGAAGGCGTCGAGGGCGGGGGAGACGGGGAGGTCGTGGCTCCCGGTGTTGAGGCCGGTCTGTCGGAGGGGCACCGGTGAACTCCTAGGTGGGGAGGGGGTGGTGTGGCCCGGACACAGCTCGGTAACGGGGGGCGTCACCTCTTGTGCAGTGCAATTTCACATTACTATGTTACGGGTCACACCGCGGAGCGGCCAGACCTCGAAGGTCGCCTCCCGGTCGGGCCCCGGATCACCTCCCGGGGCGGACACGGGCTTCACGGCAGGCCCCCCACAGCGGAGTTGCACATGACCAGGCGCACCCACGCCGCCCTCGCGGCGGTCCTCGCGGCGACCCTCACCCTCGGCCTCGGGGCCTGCAAGAACGACAAGAGCGACAGCGGAAGTGACGCCGCGCCTTCCAACGGCCAGGGCCCGGGCGCCGCGTCCGGTTCGGTCATCGGCGGCACCCCGGTCAAGGGCGGCACCCTCAACGTCCTGACGAACCAGGACTTCGCCCACCTCGATCCGGCCCGCAACTGGACCGTGCCGCACATGGACTTCGGCACCCGGCTGATCTACCGCACCCTGACCACCTTCAAGTCCGAGCCGGGTGCGGCGGGCAGCGAGATCGTCCCGGACCTCGCCACCGACCTCGGCAAGTCCAGCGAGGGCGGCAAGGTGTGGACCTTCACCCTGAAGGACGGCCTCAAGTACGAGGACGGCACGCCGATCAAGTCCGCCGACATCAAGTACAACGTCGAGCGGTCCTTCTCCCCGGACCTCACCGGCGGCCCCGACTACGCCGTCCAGTACCTGGCCGGCGGCGAGAACTACAAGGGCCCGCTCACTGGCGAGCACCTGGCGAGCATCGAGACCCCGGACGACAGGACCATCGTCTTCCACCTGAAGCGCCCGGTCGCCGAGTTCTCGGACACCGTCACCCTCCCGACCTTCTCCCCGGTGCCGCAGTCCCAGGAGAAGGGCACCCAGTACGACTCGCGGCCGTTCTCCTCCGGCCCCTACAAGATCGACACGTACGACCGGGGCAAGCAGCTGACGCTGGTCCGCAACACCAACTGGGACCAGTCCACCGACACCGTCCGCAAGGCGTACCCGGACAAGATCGTGGTCACCCAGGGCATCAAGGGCGGCCAGGCCGACGACCGGATCATCGCCAGCGACGGCGCCGACGCCAACGCGATCGAGATGCCGTGGATGGCCCACGAGTCCGTCTCCAAGGTGCTGACCAAGCCGGACGTCAAGGCCCGCATGGCGGCCGAGCAGACCGGCTGTACGGACATGCTGTACCTGAACACCGCCAAGGCGCCCTTCGACGACCCGAAGGTGCGCGAGGCGATGATGTGGGCGGTCGACCGCGAGGCGCAGGTGACGGCCTTCGGCGGCCCGGCGATGGCCGACGTGGCCACCTCCTACCTCCCGCCGTCGCTGACCGGCGGCGCCAAGGCGGACCCGCTGAAGATCCCGGCCGCCGGCGACCCGGAGAAGGCCAAGGCGATGCTCAAGGACGCGGGCAAGACCGACCTCAAGGTGTCGATCACCGTCTCCCTGGGCGACAAGACCCGCGCCGAGACGATCCAGCAGTCGCTGGCCAAGGCCGGTGTTCAGGTCACCGTGAACACCGTCGACCCGTCCGCCTTCACCGACACGCTCGGCGACACCAAGAACGCCCCCGAGCTGACCATCAACGGCTGGTGCCCGGACTACCCGTCCGGCGCGACCTTCCTCCCGTTCATCTTCGACGGACGGACCATCAAGGAGAAGGGCAACCAGGGTAACTACAGCCAGTTCAAGGACCAGGCCACGATGGACCGGATGGACCAGATCGCGGCCATGACGGACGTCAACGAGGCCAACAAGGCCTGGCAGCAACTGGACGAGGACCTGCTGAAGAAGGCCCCGGCCGTCCCGTTGATGTGGCAGCGCCGCCCGCTGCTGGCCGGCACCAACGTGGCCGGCGCGTTCGGGAACTCCGGCTACGCCGGCATGATCGACCTGGCCGTGGTCGGCCTCAAGGACCCCGCCAAGGGCAAGGGCTGAGGGGCCGTCGGCGATGAGTACAACCACTGAGCCCGTCGCCGTGGACTCCACGGCGACGGGCCCCGCGAAGGCCACCGGGCGCGGCCCGTGGCGGCTGGTCTGGGACCAGCTGTGGGCCAAGGGATCGGCCCGCTTCGGCCTGATCACGGTCGGCGCCTTGCTGCTGCTGGCCGCCCTGGCCGGCCCGCTGAGCTCGCTCGGCGGCTGGTCCCCCGAGGAGTTCGACAAGCGCGCCATCGACCCGTACCTGGGCGGCATGCCTCGGGGCGACTTCGGCGGCATCAGCGCCCGGCACTGGCTGGGCGTCGAGCCGATCACCGGGCGCGACCTGTTCGCCCGGGTCCTGCACGGCGGGCAGGTCTCGCTGCTGATCGCGTTCACCGCGACCGCCGTCGTCGTCATCACCGGCACCCTGGCCGGCATCGCGGCCGGCTACTTCGGCGGCCGGACGGACACGCTGCTGTCCCGGCTGATGGACCTCACCATGTCCTTCCCCTCGCTGATCTTCATGATCGCGATGATGTCGGTGGCCAAGGACGTCAACCGGATCCTGCTGATCACCCTGGTGATCGGCCTGTTCACCTGGCCCGGCATCGCCCGCGTCGTGCGCGGCCAGACCCTCTCGCTCAAGCACCGCGAGTACGTCGAGGCCGCCAAGGTCGGCGGGGCGCGCTCCTGGCGCATCCTCACCCGGGAGATCCTGCCGAACGTCTCCGGCCCGATCATCGCCTACACCACCCTGCTCATCCCCGGCATGATCGCCACCGAGGCCGCGCTCAGCTACCTCGGTGTGGGCGTCCGCCCGCCGACCTCGTCCTGGGGCCAGATGATCGCGGAGAGCATCGTCCACTACGAGACCGACCCGACGTACTTCCTGATCCCGACGGCTTTCCTGTTCGTCGCCGTGCTCGCGTTCACCCTGCTCGGGGACGCGCTGCGCGACATCCTCGACCCCCGGGGAGGCCGGTCGTGATCCTCTACCTCGGCCGCCGACTGCTCGGCGTGGCGGGCATCCTGCTCGCCATCTGCGCCATCACCTTCACCATCTTCTACCTGCTGCCGAACGACCCGGCGGCGGCGGCCTGCGGCAAGACCTGCAGCCCGGAGCGGCTCGCCGACGTCAAGGCGGCGATGGGCCTGAACAAGCCGATCTGGGAACAGTTCCTCGCCTACCTGGGCGGCATCTTCGCCGGTCGCGACTACGGCAGCGGCCCGAGCGCCGTGCACTGCGGCTTCCCCTGCCTCGGCTACTCGTACGAGTACGGGCTGCCGGTCTGGGACCTGCTCGTCGACCGGCTGCCGGTGTCCATCTCGCTCGCCGTCGGCGCGGCGGTGCTCTGGCTGGTCCTCGGCCTCGGCGCGGGCGTCACCTCGGCGCTGCGCAAGGGCAAGGCCTCCGACAAGACGCTGATGGTGCTCTCGGTCGGCACCGCCTCGTTGCCGGTCTACTTCACCTCGATCATGCTGATCTGGGGTGTCGTCCGTACGGCCGGGCTGCTGCCCTACCCGGCGTACCACAAGTTCACCGAGAACCCCTTCGAGTGGGCCTCCAACCTGCTGCTGCCGTGGATCGCCCTGGCCCTGCTGTACGCGGCCATGTACGCCCGGCAGAGCCGCAACTCGATGATCGAGGCGATGGCCGAGCCGTACATCCGCACCGCCCGGGCCAAGGGCCTGCCGTCGCGGACGGTCACGGTCAAGCACGGGCTGCGCGCCGGGGTGACGCCGATCCTCACCATCTTCGGCATGGACCTCGGCGGCCTTTTGGCCGGTGCGGTCATCACCGAGTCCATCTTCGGCCTGCCCGGCGTCGGCCGGCTGTTCTACGACGGTCTGGGCCGCTCCGACCAGCCCGTGATCCTCGGCGTCACCCTGCTCGCGGCCTTCTTCATCGTCGCGGCGAACCTGCTGGTCGACCTGCTCTACGCGTTCGTCGACCCACGAGTGAGGTACTGATGACTCTCTTGGAGGTCGAGGACCTCAAGGTCTCCTTCGACACGCCCCGCGGCACCGTCCGGGCGGTGGACGGCATCTCCTTCGCCGTCGACGCCGGGCGGACCCTCGGCCTGGTCGGCGAGTCCGGCAGCGGCAAGTCCGTCACCTCGCTCGCCGTCATGGGCCTGCACCGCGGCGCCGCCGTCACCGGCTCGATCCGGCTCGACGGGATGGAGCTCAACGGGCTCGGCGAACGGGAGCTGGGCACCGTCCGGGGCCGCCGGATCGCGATGATCTTCCAGGACCCGCTGTCCAGCCTGCACCCCTTCTACACCGTCGGCGAGCAGATCGCCGAGCACTACCGGGTGCACTTCAAGGCCAACCGCAGGGCGGGCCGCGCGCGGGCGGTCGAGATGCTGGCCGAGGTCGGCATCCCGGAGCCGGCCCGGCGGGTCGACGAGTACCCGCACCAGTTCTCCGGCGGCATGCGCCAGCGCGTCATGATCGCCATGGCGCTCGCCTGCGAACCCGAACTGCTGATCGCCGACGAGCCCACCACGGCCCTCGACGTCACCGTCCAGGCGCAGATCCTCGACCTGATCGCCCGCATCCAGCAGGAGCGCGGCCTCGGCGTCGTCATGATCACCCACGACCTCGGGGTGGTCGCCCGGGTCGCCCACGAGGTGCTGGTCATGTACGGCGGCCGGGCCGCCGAACAGGCCCCGGTGGACCGGCTGTTCGCCACCCCCGGGCACCCGTACACCCGCGGCCTGCTGGACTCGCTGCCGCGCCTGGACGACACCGACGACGCCCCGCTGCGGGCCATCCCCGGCAGCCCGCCGTCGCTGATCGCCCCCGCCCCCGGCTGCTCCTTCGCGCCGCGCTGCGCCCGCACCAGCACCGCCACCGCCGAGGAGCACGCCCGCTGCCTGGCCGACCGCCCCGAGCTCGGCCCGCTCGGCCCCGGCCACCAGGCCGCCTGCCACCTGCCGCTGGTACCGGAAGGAGCCCGGCCATGACTGAGAACCTGCTGTCCGTACGGGACCTGGTGAAGACCTTCCCCGGCCGACGGAGCCGCACCGGCCGGCCCGGCGCCCCGGTCCGCGCCGTCGACGGCGTCAGCTTCGACGTCGGCAAGGGCGAGACGCTCGGCCTGGTCGGCGAGTCCGGCTGCGGCAAGTCCACCACCGGGCGGATGATCGTCCGGCTGCTCGACCCGACCTCGGGCACCGTCACCTTCGACGGCACCGAGATCGGCGGGCTCTCCCAGGCCCGGCTGCGGCCGCACCGGCGGCACCTGCAGATGGTCTTCCAGGACCCGTACTCCTCGCTCAACCCCCGGCAGACGGTGGCCCGGATCATCTCCGAGCCGCTGCTGCTCCAGGGGTCGAGCGCGGCCGACGCGCGCCGGCGGGCCGGCGAGCTGATGGAACTGGTCGGGCTGATCCCCGAGCAGATCGACCGCTACCCGCACGAGTTCTCCGGCGGCCAGGCGCAGCGCATCGGCATCGCCCGCTCGCTCGCCACCTCGCCGAAGCTGGTCATCGCCGACGAGCCGGTCTCCGCGCTCGACGTCTCCATCCAGGCCCAGGTGGTCAACCTGATGGAGCGGCTCCAGCAGGAGCTCGGCCTGGCGTACGTGTTCATCGCGCACGACCTCTCGGTGGTCAAGCGGGTCTGCGACCGGGTGGCGGTGATGTACCTCGGGCGGATCGTCGAGATCGGCGACAAGGCCGAGGTGTACGGCAGCCCGGCGCACCCGTACACCAAGGCGCTGCTGTCCGCCGTCCCGCTGCCCGACCCGGCGGCGGAGCGCGCGCGGGAGCGGATCGTGCTGCTCGGCGACCCGCCGAGCCCGGCGAACCCGCCGTCCGGTTGCACCTTCCACCCGCGCTGCCCCAAGGCGCAGGAGATCTGCCGCACGGACCGTCCGCTGCTGCAGATCGCCGGGGCGGGTAGCCGGCAGGCGGCCTGCCACTTCCCGGAGGCCTGAGGCCGACCACATAGAGCCGCCGTACCGCCCAGTTGCCCCCACGCCGGGCGGTACGGCACCCAACGGGCGAGGGACGCGATCCCTCGCCGCAGACGCCCGGTCGGGCGCGGCGGGGAACCTCACGAGGGCCGCGTCCGACCGGGTTCCACCGTTTTCATGGTCCGGTTCACGGTCCGGTTCATGGTCCTGCCGTTCTCATGCTCCGGCCTTTCTCGCGGTCCGGACGGCCCGCCCGCCTCGCCCGCCGTGCCCGGCAGCAGCCGGCGCGGGCCGGGCCCCTCGGCGGCCAGTTCGTCCCCGGGGTTGAGCACCCGGCAGCGGCGCAGCGACACGCAGCCGCAGCCGATGCAGCCGGTCAGCTCCTCCTCCAGCCGCTCCAACTCGGCCCGCCGGGCGCGCAGTTGTTCGGCCCAGCGCCGCGAGATGCGGTCCCAGTCGTGCTTGCCCGGCATCCGGTCCTCGGGGAGCCCGGTGAACACCTCGGCCACCTCGGAGAGCGGGATGCCGAGCCGTTTGGCGACCAGGATGAGCGAGATCCGGCGCAGCACGTGCCGCCGGTAGCGGCGTTGGTTGCCCGGCGACCGCTCGGAGGAGATCAGCCCCTGGTCCTCGTAGAAGCGCACCGCCGAGGTGGCGATCCCGGCCCGCCGGGCCACCTCGCCGACGCTCAGCAGGTCGACCGGTGCGGTGTCCATGCCTGCTCCTCGACTCCTTGACTTCAAGTCCTGTTGAAGATCTAGCGTACCGGACGTGGTCGGATCGTTCGCTGCGCAGAGCATTACTGCCGTTGCCGAGCAGGACAGTTGTCCCCTGGAGTCGGCGCCGAACGGCCCCGCCCGAGGTCGGCGTGAACCGTTCGCCGGGCGCGGTGAGACCCACGAGCCGGCCCCGGGTCCCTTTTCGTCGGGGGGACCCGGGGCCTTCGCTGTGGGTTCCTACGAGGCCGGGCCGACCCGGACGGTGGTGATCCGCCCGCCCTGGGACTCCCGGACGACCTCGATCCTGGTGTTGGTGTCCGGGACCTTCACCGCGAGCTGCGGGAGGGCCGGGTCGGTGTACGTGCCGGTGTGGTCGTTGAAGACCGGGACGGCCGGCTCGGACGGGATCCGCACCGCGACGCCGCCCTTGTGCAGCGTGAACGCCGTGGTCGGCCTGAGCGAGAACGGCGCGTCGTAGGTCTGCGCCCGCCCGTTGACCAGGGTGCCGTCGGCGAAGCGGACCGCCGCCGGGTGGGCGTCGATCGGCAGGATCAGCCCGCCGCCGGGGTGGTCCTTGGTGTTGTTGTCGCCGTACGCGGTGTCCCACAGCCAGAGCAGGACGCCCTCCTGGTACGGGTAGGTGTCGACGACGTCGGCCTTGCCCGCGACGCCGGTGTACCCGAAGTTGTACGGGCCGGTCTTCAGGAACGCGCCGTAGCCGGTGTAGCGGCGGTTCTCGGCGAGGTAGGCGCGCGGGTGCTGCTTGACGGCGGTGCGGCCGGTGATGACGGTGAAGCCGGTGGCGGTCCAGCCGTTGGCGCCGTTCTCGGCGCCGTCGGCGAAGAGCTCGGTGCCGCCGGCGGTGATCCTCACGGCGTCGACGAGCACGCCCCGGCCGTGGGTGTTGCCGTCCGAGGTGGCGTGGAAGCGCAGCCGGACCTGCTGGCCGAGGTAGCTGTCCAGCGGGAGGTGCAGCTTCCGGTAGGTGCCCGAACTGCCGCTGAGCCCGGGGGTGTTGGCGTTGGTGTTGCCGATCGGTGCGCCGTCGACGGTGCCGCCCAGGGCCGTCCAGTGCTTGCCCTGGTCGGTGGAGGCCTCGACGGTGAGGAAGTCGTAGTCCTGCTCGGTGTCGTACCAGGCGGCGGCGTCCAGGGCGGCCGGGCCGGTGGCGGTGCGCAGGTCGACGTCCCGGCTGAGCGAGTTGTCGAGGTTGTCGCCGGTGTCGCTCCACCACTGCCTGGCGCCCTCGTACGGGTCGGCGAGGTCGGTGCTGGTGGTGCTGTCCGGCAGGTGGACGAGCAGCGCCTGGGCCTGGTCGGTGTTGTAGCCGCTCACCCCGAGGGCGTGGCTGGACCGGGTGGCGGCCTGCGCCTCGTCGTAGTCGAGCCAGCCGAACTGGAGCTTGCTCCAGGCGTCGAGGTCGCCGGGGTAGCCGCCGGTGGTGTTCGGCCCCTTGCCGAGGTAGGAGCCGGAGGACATCAGCGACCAGAAGTTGACGCTGTTGTCGCCGCCGTTGGTGCTGTACAGGTCGGGCAGACCGAGGTTGTGGCCGTACTCGTGGGCGAACAGGCCGACGCCGCTGTTCTCGCCGGCCTGGACGTAGTCGTAGACGTAGAGGCCGGTGTCGCCGACCGGCGCGCCGCCGATCTTGTTGCCCTCCGGGCCGGTCCGGCCGGTCGCGTCGGGGAAGGTCCAACTGCGGTGCGCCCACAGCGCGTCGGCCCCCTGGGCGCCGCCGCCCCAGGTCTCGTCGACGCCGGCGTGCACCACGATGACGTTGTCGAGGTAGCCGTCGGGCTGGTTGAACTCGCCGGTCCTGGTGTGGTCGTAGCGGTCGTAGACGTCGTACTGGGCGAGCTGCGCCTTGATGTCGGCCACGCTGCGGCCCTTGGCGATCTCGCCGTCGTACCAGGCCTTGACGGCGTCCCGGATGAACTCCTGGCCCTGGGTCCAGGCGCCGGAGCCCTGCGGGCCCTTGTTGCTGCCGTAGCGGGCCTCGTTGTACGGGACGGTGACCCAGTCGCTGACGGTGCCCTGGACGTCGTAGCGGCCGGAGGACTGGGTGCGGTAGTAGTTGCGCATGGACACGGCGCCGGGCGTGTCGTCGAAGAACATCTTCTGGTAGTAGCCGCGGTCGAAGTCCGGCTCCCACAGCGTGTGGTTGTCGCCCTTGCCCGGCTTGGGGATCTGGTCGTGGCGCGGGCCGGGGGTGCCGCCGTAGCGGGGCTGGCCGTTGTACTGGGTGGTGTTGTCGACCTCGTCGCCGAACTGGGCGAGGATCACGAAGACCTTGTCGGTGCGCTGGTGCGCCAGTTGGACGTAGTCGTTGCCGACCTTCACCTTGGCGGGGGCCCGCTTGCCGGCGGTCTTGGCGACGGCGCCCTGGTTGAGCTGCTCCAGGGCCTTGGTGCGGAGCGCCTGGCGCTCGCGCTCCTGGGGGGCGAGCGGCGCGGGCGGGGCTTCGGCGCCCTGCTCCGCCGGGGCGGCGGCGATCGTGGCGGGGGCGGTCGTGGCGGTGAGGGGAGCGGCCTGGGCGGGGGTGCCCAGCAGGGTGGCGGCTATCGCGCTCGTGGTGAGCGCGGCCGCGAGTGCGGCGGACAGTCTGCGCAACTGACCGGTCCTTTCCGGGGGATGGGGGTCCCGGGCTTCCGGGCGGTCCGGGCTTCCGGGCGCCCCGGGTGGTCCGGGTGGGAGTAATCGTTCGGTGAAGCGCAGGTAATATTTCACATGTCACGGGTCACGTGGAAGAGGTGAGGGCAAGGCGAAGGGCGCCGCACCACCGGTGCGACGCCCCTGCCCGTGAATCCGGAGGCTCAGCCCAAGGACGCCCGCAGGAAGGCGAGTTCGGCCTGGGTGACCTGCTCGTTCACTCCGCCCGGGGTCATGTGGGTGACGCCCGGCAGCGGCAGCACGCTGTGCGGCCGGCCGGCCTTGGTGAGCGCCTCGGAGAGCAGCAGGGTGTGCGAGGGGTGGACGTTGTCGTCGGCCAGCCCGTGGATCAGCAGCAGCGGCCGGGTCAGCCCGGGCGCGTCGGTGACCAGGCAGTCGTCGGCGTAGCCCTCCGGGTTGTCCTGCGGCAGCGCGAGGTAGCGCTCGGTGTACGCGGTGTCGTAGTGCCGGAAGTCGGTGGGCGGGGCGCCCGCGCAGGCGGCGTGGAAGACGTCCGGGCGGCGCAGCACGGCGAGCGCCGCGAAGTACCCGCCGTACGACCAGCCGCGCACGCCGACCCGGCCGAGGTCGAGGTCGGGGTGCTGCCCGGCGAGCGCCCGCAGGGCGTTCACCTGGTCGTCCAGCGCCACCTGGGAGAAGCGGCGGAAGATCGCCCGGGTGAACTCCGGCGAGACGAACGGGGTGCCGCGGTTGTCGGTGGTGACGACGGCGAAGCCCTGGTCGGCCCACCACTGGCGGAGCTGCCAGCGGCGCGGCTCGGCCGCCACGGCCTGGAAGCCGGGCCCGCCGTAGACGTCCAGCAGCACCGGCAGCCGGCGGCCGGGGACGTGGTCGCGCGGGTACACCACGGCGGTGGGCAGGCCGAGTTCGGTGACCCGGGCGAGCCGTGGCCGCACCCGGTAGGGCAGGGTGGCGCTCAGGTCGGTGAGCGGCAGTGCGGGGCCGTCGAGCGAGGCGTCGAGCGAGCCGTCGCGCAGCAGTCGGCGCCGGATGCCGTCGGCGTCGGCGGTGGTGAGCAGCAGGGTGCGGCCGGCGGCGAGTGCGGAGTGCACGCCGGGGCCGGTGGTGACGGGTTCGGGTGCGCCGCCGTCCGGGTCGACCAGGTGGACGTACTGGTCGGCCGGGTCGCCCTGGCCGGTCTCGCAGAGCAGCCGGTCGTCCAGGTGCCCGACCACCCGGCGGATCTGGAGCCCGGTGGTGTCCAGCGGCTTGCCGTCCAGGGCGAGGCCGCGGGCCTGCGGGGTGTCGTGGGCGGTGAGCAGCCGGCCGTCGGTCAGCCGGGCGGGGGTGCCGGGCAGGTCGTCGACCCAGAACTCGTCGGTGGTGCGGGAGAGTTCGCGGGTCTCGCCGGTGGTCGGGTCGGCGGTCAGCAGCAGGACGTGCTGCTGGAGCCGGTCGGCGACGGTGAGCAGCAGCTCCTGGTCGGAGGCCCAGGTGGCGGCGCAGAGGTAGGGGAACGCGGCGGCGTCCCAGCGGAGCCGTACCCGGCTGCGGTCGAGGCCGAGCACCCAGAGCTGGACGTCCGCGTTGGGGCCGCCGGCCTGCGGGTAGGCGAAGTCCTCGGCGGGCTCGCCGGGGTGGGCGGGGTCGGCGAAGTAGCGCCGGGGGAGGGCGGATTCGTCCACCCGGGCGGCCAGCAGCGCGCCGCCGTCGGGGCGCCACCAGTGGCCGCGGGAGCGGCCGAGCTCCTCGGCGGCGGCGAACTCGGCGACGCCCCAGCGGGCGCCGTCGGCGGGGGAGAGCGGTTCGAGGCCGGGGGTGACGTACAGGGCGTCGTCGGCGACGTAGGCGACGCGTTCGCCGGCGGCGTCCGGCCGGGGGTCGAACGCGGGCCCGGCGACGGGCAGTTCGGTGCCGGTGCCGGTGGCGGTGTCGATCCGGAACAGCCGGCCGTCGAGGACGAGGACGGCGGTCGCGAGGTCGGCGGTGGCCGCGTACGTGCCGATGCCGGCGGCGACCAGGCGGGTGCGTTCGCGCAGCCGTCGTTCGACGGCGGGCAGGTCGTCGCGGCGGCCGGCGCGCCCGGGGGCGAGGACGGCCGGGTCGGCGACCAGTCGTTCCTCGCCGGTGGCGGTGTCGAGCAGGTGCAGGCGGTCGACCGGATCCTCGGAACCGGTCGAGCGGAGCAGCAGCAGCCGGGTACCGTCCTCGGCGAGGGTGAACGCGCGCGGCGCACCGAAGGTGAACCGGCCGGTGCGGGCGCTGAGCGACAGGAAGGGGTCGGTGATGGTCACGGCCCGATCGTCGTCTCGGGACACGCCACCCGACCAGTACCCTGTCATGTGAAATGTCACACATCACAATGCGGAGGATGCCGTGATCGAGGACCTGTGGACCGCCGAACCCCCGGCCCCGCTGCCCGCGGCCGACGGGCTGTTCGGCGTCTCACCGGACGCGGCGCACCTGAACCACGGTTCGTTCGGCGCGGTGCCCGTCCCCGTGCAGCGGGCGCAGCAGCGGCTGCGCGCCGAACACGAGCTGGACCCGGACGGCTTCTTCGCCGACCTGCCGGCCCGGGTCGGCGCGGCGCGGACCAGGATCGCCGCCGACCTGGCCGTCGACCCGGGCCGGCTCGCCCTGGTCTCCAACGTCACCGAGGCGGTCGCGATCGCCCTGGACACCATCCCGTTCGCGCCCGGCGACCGGATCCTGGTCACCGACCACGGCTACGGGGTGGTCACCCGGGCCGCCGCCCGCCGGGCCGCCGAGACCGGCGCCGAGGTGGTCGAGGTCGAACTGCCGCTGGACACCCCCGACGAGCAGGCCGTCCGGGAGGCGGTGCTCGCCGCCGTCGACGAGCGCGTCACCGTCGCGGTGCTGGACCAGATCACCTCGCCCACCGCCCGCCTGATCGCCGGAGCGGGCCTGCTCGCCGACCTGCGCGAGCGCGGTGTGACCACCGTCGTGGACGGCGCCCACGCCCCCGGCATGCTGCCCGCCCCGGTCGACCCGAACGCCGACTTCTGGTTCGGCAACCTGCACAAGTGGGCCTTCGCCCCGCGCGGCACCGGCGTGCTCGCCGTCCGCCCGGAGTGGGTGGACCGGGTGCGCCCGCTCACCTTCTCCTGGGAGCACGACCGGGGCTTCCCGTGGAACGTCGAATGGCGCGGCACCTGCGACTACACGGGCTGGCTGGCCGCCCCGGCGGGGTTCGAGCTGCTGCGCGAGCTCGGCCCCGAGGCGGTGGCCGCGCACAACGCCGCGCTCGCCGGGTACGGCCAGCGGGTGCTCGCCGAGCGGGCCGGCCTGTCGCCGCTGCCCGCGACGCCCGGGGTCTCGATGCGCTCGGTCCGGCTGCCGGCCGGGTGCGTCGAGGCGGAGCAGGACGTGAGACCGCTGCGGGACGAGGTGTGGCAGCGGCTCGGCACCCGGATCGCGATCCGCCCGTGGGCCGGCGGCGGGGTGCTGCGGGTCAGCGCGCAGCTGTACAACCGGCCGCGGGAGTACGAGCGGCTGGCGGACGGGCTGGCCGACCTGCTGAAGGGCTGACCGGCTCGCGGGGGCCGGCCTCCGCGCGTGGCTGGTCCGGGCCGGTCCGCGCGTGGCTAGTCCGGGCCGGCCCGCTCGGAGCTGCCTCGTTCGGAGCCGGCCCGGTCGGAGCTGGCCCGCAGCTCGGCGAGCAGCAGGTTCTGGTCGGCGAGCAGCCCGGTGAGGATCCGCCGGGCCGCTCGCAGCAGGTCGGCGACGTCGCCGCCGGCCAGTGTGTACACCACCGTGCTGCCCTCCCGGGTGGCGGTGACGATGCCGGACCGGCGCAGCACCGCGAGCTGCTGGGAGAGGCTGGAGGGTTCGACCTCCAGCTCGGCGAGCAGCCCGCGGACGGGCGTCGGTCCGGCCTGGAGCAGTTCCAGCACCCGGATCCGGACGGGATGGCCGAGCATCCGGAAGAACTCGGCCTTGGCCTGGTAGAGCGCTACCGCCACGAGTCCCCCCTTCCCTGGTGTCGGTCCGCTCAGATCTCCAGCGAGAGTTCGATCCGCTTGAGCTGGTGGCGGGCCATCGCGAGGTTGGAGCGGCCGCGGTTGAGCGCCAGGAAGAGGAAGAGGCCGCGTCCGGTGGGCGTGGTGATCGGTCGGACCATGTGGTACTGGTTGGTGAGGCTGATCAGGATGTCCTCGATCTCGTTGTCGTGCAGGTTGAGCATCTCCATCGCCCGCATCTTGGCGCGGACCACGTCGGTGTTCCCGGCGGCGGCGACGTTGAGGTCCAGTTCGCCGCCGTCGCCGAGGCTGCCGAGCGCCATGCCGCTGCCGTAGTCGACCAGGGCGACGCCGATCGCGCCGTCGATCCCCATGGCCTCTTTGAGGGACGTCTCCAGGTTCGCCATCGTCGGTGTCCTCCCGTGAGTTGGTGGCGGTCGCTCCGCCGTGGCAACGACGGTAGGGAGACCGGCGGCGGTCCACCGGGGATGACCGGAGACGTCCGAAGCTGGTCGGACTCCGATCACTTGAAGATGTTTGCAACTATGGATGTGAGAGGGAAGCGATCCCGGAATGATCCCGCGGCCGATCCCGCCGTGCGGAAGCCCTACGGAGGCCGCACGGAAGCCGCGGGGAAAGCCGTACGGAAGCCGCACGGAAAGTCGCACGGAAAAACGGTGCTATCGATGTCAGTGCCGCCGGGTAACCTCTCGCTGAGATGCGAGATCACACCAACCACACCCGGACGGCGATGAACACCCCTGAGCCCCAGCCCCACGACGACCAGGAGCTCAGCCCCGCCGAGGCGTACGCGGCCAGCCGCCGCCGGGCCAAGGAACAGGCGACCGCGCTCCACGGCTTCCAGCAGCTGTACGACTTCCCGCTGGACGACTTCCAGCTGGAGGCCTGCGAGGCGCTGGAGGCCGGCTCGGGCGTCCTGGTCGCCGCGCCCACCGGCTCGGGCAAGACCATCGTCGGCGAGTTCGCCGTGCACCTGGCCCTCCTGGGCGGCCGCAAGTGCTTCTACACCACGCCCATCAAGGCGCTGTCCAACCAGAAGTACGGCGACCTGGTCAAGCGCTACGGCGCCGCCAAGGTCGGCCTGCTCACCGGTGACAACACCGTCAACGGCGACGCCCCCGTGGTGGTCATGACCACCGAGGTGCTGCGCAACATGCTCTACGCGGGCTCCAGCACTCTCGACGGCCTCGGCTACGTCGTCATGGACGAGGTGCACTACCTCGCCGACCGCTTCCGCGGCGCCGTCTGGGAGGAGGTCATCATCCACCTCCCCGAGTCGGTCACCCTCGTCTCGCTCTCCGCGACCGTCTCCAACGCCGAGGAGTTCGGCGACTGGCTGGACACCGTGCGCGGCGGCACCCGGGTGATCGTCTCCGAGACCAGGCCCGTGCCGCTGTGGCAGCACGTGATGGCCGGCAACCGGATGTACGACCTGTTCGCCAACCCCGACCGGGACGGCCGCCCCAAGGACGGCCCGCGCAACCCCGGCAAGGCCGTCAACCCCGAGCTGGTCCGGCTCGCCCGCTCCGAGCTGGACCGCAACCCGCGCGACCGGTTCGGCCGCGGCCGGGGCCGCAGCATGCCCAACGGGCGCCCCGGCCGGGTCTGGACGCCGGGCCGGGTGGACGTCATCGACCGGCTCGACGCCGAGGGGCTGCTGCCCGCGATCACCTTCATCTTCAGCCGGGCCGGCTGCGAGGCCGCCGTCCAGCAGTGCCTCAGCTCCGGCCTGCGGCTCAACAAGGACGCCGACCGCGCCCTCGTCCGGGCCTTCGTCGAGGAGCGCTGCGCCGACATCCCCGACGAGGACCTGCACGTCCTCGGCTACTTCGAGTGGCTGGACGGGCTGGAGCGCGGCATCGCCGCCCACCACGCCGGGATGCTGCCGCGGTTCAAGGAGGTGGTCGAGGAGCTGTTCGTGAAGGGCCTGGTCAAGGCCGTCTTCGCGACCGAGACCCTCGCGCTCGGCATCAACATGCCCGCCCGCTCGGTGGTCATGGAGAAGCTGGTCAAGTGGAACGGCGAGACCCACGCCGACATCACCCCCGGCGAGTACACCCAGCTCACCGGCCGGGCCGGGCGCCGAGGCATCGACGTCGAGGGCCACGCCGTGGTGCTCTGGCAGCGCGGCCTCGACCCGGAGGCGCTGGCCGGCCTGGCCGGCACCCGCACCTACCCGCTCAAGTCCTCGTTCCGGCCGTCCTACAACATGGCCGTCAACCTGGTCTCCCAGTTCGGCCGGCACCGCTCGCGCGAACTGCTGGAAACCTCCTTCGCCCAGTTCCAGGCCGACCGCTCGGTGGTCGGCATCGCCCGCCAGGTCCAGCGCAACGAGGAGGGGCTGGAGGGCTACCGCGAGTCGATGACCTGCCACCTCGGCGACTTCGACGCGTACATGGACCTGCGTCGCCGGCTCAAGGACCGGGAGAACGAACTCGCCCGCGAGGGCAGCAGCCAGCGCCGCGCGGCCGCCGTCGAGTCGATCGAGCACCTCAAGCCGGGCGACGTCATCCACGTCCCCACCGGCAAGTTCGCCGGCCTCGCCCTCGTCCTCGACCCGGGCCTGCCGCCGGTCAGCCGCAACGGCCGGGTCGGCCGCCACCCCGACTTCCAGGACGGGCCCCGCCCGGTGGTGCTCACCGCCGAGCGGCAGGTCAAGCGGCTCGCCATGATCGACTTCCCGTACCCGGTCGCCGCCGTCGAGCGGGTGCGCATCCCCAAGTCCTTCAACCCGCGCAGCCCGCAGTCCCGCCGGGACCTCGCCTCCGCGCTGCGCACCAAGGCCGGCCACCTCGAACCCGAGCGGTTCCGCCGGGGCCGCGCGGCCGCCGCCGACGACCAGGAGATCACCCGGCTGCGCACCGAACTGCGCCAGCATCCCTGCCACGGCTGCGACGAGCGCGAGGACCACGCCCGCTGGGCCGAGCGCTACCACCGCCTGCACCGCGACACCGAGGTACTGGAACGCCGGATGCGCTCCCGCACCCACACCATCGCCCGCACCTTCGACCGGGTCTGCGGGCTGCTCACCGACCTCGGCTACCTCAGCGGCGACACCGTCACCGACGACGGCAAGCGCCTCGGCCGGCTCTACGGCGAACTCGACCTGCTCGCCTCCGAGTGCATCCGCGAAGGCGTCTGGAGCGGCCTGGATGCCGCCGAACTCGCCGCCTGCGCCTCGGCGTTGGTCTACGAGGCGCGCCAGTCCGACGACGCCACCGCCCCCCGGGTGCCGGAGGGCGCGGCCAAGGAGGCGCTCGGCCAGATGGTCCGGATCTGGGGCCACCTGGACGCCCTGGAGGAGCAGCACCGGATCAACACCGCCGAGGGCGTCGGCCAGCGCGAGCCCGACCTCGGCTTCGCCTGGGCCGCCCACCGCTGGGCCCTCGGCCACAGCCTGGACCAGGTGCTGCGCGACGCCGACATGCCGGCCGGCGACTTCGTCCGCTGGACCAAGCAACTGATCGACGTCCTCGGCCAGATCCAGGACGCGGCCGGCGAGGACGCCGAACTGCGCCGGACGGCCCGCAAGGCCGTCGACGGCCTGCGCCGCGGCATCATCGCCTACTCCTCGGTGGGCTGACCGCCGAACGCAAGGGGCCCGCCCGTTCACCCCGAACGTGCGGGCCCCTGGCGTGCCCGGCGGCTTCCATCCCCCACCCCCCGCCCCCGTGCGGCTTCGGCTTCGCCTCGCCGCTGGGGCTTCCTCCGCAGAGGAAATGCCTCTGCCCCCGCCGATGACAGGGGCAGAGGCATTCTGATGACAGAAGCGAGATTCCAAGCCGGTGCCGCTTCGGCGGGGCCGAAGCGGCACCGGAATTGCGAGCGGTTGCATGGGAAGTCGATCAGGTCGACTTCTCGTGGAGAAGAGGCAGCCGAAACGAGCGAGGCGACGCTGATGGTCAGGATGTGGGAAGCGCCGGGGCGAAGTAGTCGCGGAGCATCTCCGTGGTCCATGCGGGTTGGCGCACTTCTCCGCGCGGGCCGAACTCCTCGAACCAGGGCTTCACTTCGATGACCGGCGTGCCCGAAGGAGTGCGGCGTTCGCCTCGGCGGCGCGCCCCGCAGCGGCGAGAGCGCGTGCGTGGACGACGCCGAGCAGAGACCGTTCGCGAGGGCTGGCGAGCCGGAATCGGTCGCCGACCATCGACGCCTCGGCGACCCTGACAGCATGGTGCGGCTTCCGGAGGTCGACCGCCTGGTGGGCCATGGCGCGCAGGACGTGGCCGGCCATCGCGGGGTCGTCAGCCTCGGCCGCCAGCTTCACGGCGACGGTGTAGTAGTGCTGGGGGATGTTCCCGGAGAGCATGACGCCTTGGCGGACCCACTGAGTGACGGATGCCCGGCTCGGTCGTGCCGGATCGTTGTGACTGGCCGCAACGGCGCACAAGGCCCGGGCGAGGGCTTCGTTCGGTCGGCCTGTTTCCCGGATGAGCCGGCCCAGCCGCGGCCATCGCGCACCTCTCACTCAACGAGCATGCCTACTCGGAGAGTTGCGCGATGGCTCCCTTATGGCCAGGGGTTACACCAAGATCCCTGCTACACCACTCGTCGGGACGCCATCCGTCAACCACTGCGGCCTCGTGATCACCACTCAACTCCCCTGCCGATCAAAGCCATCGGCAGGACGTTAAGCGGTCGAGATTCGCCGGCGGGATCGTGATTCTCGTATATTCCGGCTCGGGCGGCTGGGGTTCGTGGGAATTCTCAGGCAGAACCGAGTGCCCTGCGGCACCGCGTGATGATGCGGTGGGCGTCAGGCCTCCTCCTGCGGAAGGTCCAGGCGTTCGGCGTCGGCCCGCCAGAGGTACCGGATGACTTCGCCGACGGCATTGTTTCGCCTGGGGCGGCGGAAAGAGGCCCCTCTGCAGGGGGCTCAGCGGGTGGCGAGGGACTCCAGGAGGCGGTCGAGGGAACTGCCGAGGCCCCAGCGGGTGGAGAGTTCCTCCAGGGTCATCGGGTCGAGCGGTTCGTGGGGGAGGGCCGGGTCGAAGGCGGGGAGCGGGGCGTCGGGGGCGACGCGGACGACGGTGGGGGCGACGTCGAGGTAGGCGGCGCCTTCGACGAGGTTGCGGCGGCGGGCGGGGGTGAGCTTGGAGGAGAGGTCGAGGGCGGCGGCGCGGATGGTGGTGAGATCGCCGTACTCGTTGATGAGCTGGGCGGCGGTCTTCTCGCCGATGCCCTTGACGCCGGGCAGGCCGTCGCTCGGGTCCCCGCGCAGGGCGGCCATGTCGGCGTACTGGGCGCCGCGCACGCCGTACTTCTCCAGGAGCAGCGCGTCGTCGGTGACCTGGAGGTTGCCCATGCCCTTGACCGGGTAGAGCACGGTGATCCCGCGGGCGTCGTCGACCAGTTGGAACAGGTCGCGGTCGCCGGTGACGATCTGCACCGGGCCCTTGGCGTGGGCGGTCAGGGTGCCGATGACGTCGTCGGCCTCGTAGCCGGGGGAGCCGACCCGGGCGATGCCGAGCGCGTCCAGCACCTGTTCGATCACCGGGACCTGCGGGGCGAGCGTGTCCGGCACCTCCTCCTCGCCGTCCTCGGCGGCCTCGGCGACGCGGTGGGTCTTGTACGAGGGGAGGAGGTCCACCCGCCACTGCGGGCGCCAGTCGGCGTCCATGCAGGCGACGAGCTGGTCGGGGCGGTGGTCGTGGACCAGCCGGGCGATGAAGTCCAGCAGGCCGCGGACGGCGTTGACCGGTTCGCCCTGCGGGGAGCGCAGGGTGTCCGGCACGCCGTAGTAGGCCCGGAAGTACAGGCTGGCGGAGTCGAGGAGCATCAGTCGCGGTGCGGTCACGTGTCAGATCATGCCGCACCGCGACGACAGGAGGGCGGCTTCAGTGTTCGTGCGGGCCGGCGCGGTGGACCGGGCCGTGCGCGTCGGCGCAGTGTTCGGCGGGTTGTTCGCCCGGGGCGGCGATCTGGAGCAGGGCGCCGGCCGCGTCCTCGCCGACGTGGTCGACCTGGAGCGTGCTGTGGGTGATGCCGTACTCGTCGGCCAGTCCGCGCTGGAGCTCGCGCCGGACGGCGTGGCAGTCGCCGCCGGGGGTGACCAGGATGTGCGCGGACAGGGCCGGCTGGTTGGAGGTGATCTCCCAGATGTGCAGGTCGTGGATCTCCTCGACCAGCGGCTGGGCGACCATCCGGTCGGCCACCGCGTCCGGGTCGATGCCGGCCGGGGCGGCCTCCAGGAAGATCCGCCCGGAGTCGCGGACCAGGCCGATGCCGGCCTTGAGCATCAGCGCGACCACGATCAGCGAGGCGATCGCGTCGGCCCGGACGAAGCCGGTGGTCAGCATGACGGCGCCGGCGACGGCGGTGGCGATGAACGCGTACAGGTCGGTGAGCACGTGCTGGAAGGCGCCCTCGACGTTCAGCGAGCTGCGGTTGGCCTTCGACATGCACCAGGCGGCGGCCAGGTTGACCACGATCCCGATCAGCGCGGTGACCAGCACCAGCGAGCCGGCGACCTCCGGCGGCTCGAACAGCCGGGTGACGGCCTCGTAGCCCAGCCAGGCGGACAGCACCAGCAGGGTGACGCCGTTGGCCTGGGCGGACAGGATCTCGGCGCGCTTGAGGCCGTACGTGTAGCCGCCGCGGGCCGGGCGGGCGGCGAGGCGCATCGCGACCAGCGCGAGGACGATCGAGGCGGCGTCGGTGAGCATGTGCGCCGCGTCGGAGATCAGGGCCAGGGACTTCGCGGCGAAGCCGACCACGACCTCGCCGGCCATGAAGACGACGATGAGCGTGAGGGCGCCGAGCAGCCAGCGGCGGTCGGCGTCGGCGGCGACACCGTGCGAGTGGCCGCTGTGCCCGCCGTGTCCGCCGTGCCGGTGTCCGCCGTGGTCGTGCGCGTGCTTGTGGTCATGCGCATGATCAGTGTGGGAATGCTCGTGCCCGGCCATCGAAGTCCTCTCTGGACGCACGGGTGGGGAGGGGAGGGGCGCGATCGCCCTGCACCCGAAGTGAACCGCAGAACGGACAAAGATCCAAAGGCTGTACTGGTGACCGTTGTCGTTGCCGTTGAGCGGTCGTTCCGAGGGGGCGGGCGCGCCTCGGCTACCCGATCAGCGCGGTGTCCAACTGCGCCGCGGTGGCCGCCCGCACCAGGGCCCGCATCACCCGCAGGTCGTCCCCCTGTTCCGGGTGCCACTGCACGCCCAGGGTGAATCCCGGGCCCTCGACCGCCTCGACCGTCCCGTCCGGCGCGTGGGCCGAGACCCGCAGGCCCGCCCCGATCCGGTCGACGGCCTGGTGGTGGAAGGTCGGCACCTCCACCTCGCTCTCCGGCAGCAGCCCGCCGAGCAGCGTCCCCGGCACCGGCCGCACCAGGTGCGTTCCGTAGCCGCCGTCCGCGCCGCCGTGGACGTCCACCGGCACGACGTCCGGCAGGTGCTGGACGAGGGTCCCGCCGCAGACGACGTTGAGCACCTGCATGCCCCGGCAGATCCCCAGCAGCGGCATCCCGGCCGCCAGGGCCGCCCGCAGCAGGGCCGACTCCCACCGGTCCCGTTCGGGGGAGTCGACCTCGGTGCGGGGGTGGGCGGGCTGGCCGTAGTAGGCGGGGTCGATGTCGGGCCCGCCCGCGATGACGAGGGCGTCGAGCCGGGCGAGCACCTCGGGTGCGCGGTCGGGGGAGTCGGGCGGGAGCAGCACCGCGATCCCGCCGGACTCCTGGACGTACGCGGTGTACCGCTCGGGCACCAGGGCCACCCGGCGGCCCTGCCAGTTGCTCCAACTCGCGTCGACCAGGTAGGTGCTGACGCCGATGAAAGGCCTGCGATCCATGGCGGGCATTCTCCACCCGCACCGCCAGATCCCCCGTCAACCACGCATGTCGGCGCGCCACACCTGCCCGCCCTCTTCCGCGCCGTCCGCCGCAGGCCGTACGGTTCGCTGTGACCGCTTGAACTCGAAGAGTGATCGTGGAGGGTTCCGTCATGCCCGAGAACGCCGCCGCGGGCGTGCCGCCCCGGGCGCCGCTGACCCTGGACGAACTGCGCATGCTGGTGGACACCGGCGAGGTCCACACCGTGGCGCTGGCGTTCACGGACATGCAGGGGCGCTTGCAGGGCAAGCGCTTCGCCGCCCGCTTCTTCCTGGACGAGGTGGTCGAGCACGGCGCCGAGGCCTGCGACTACCTGCTCGCCGTGGACGTCGACCTGAACACCGTCGACGGCTACGCCTTCTCCTCCTGGGCCACCGGCTACGGCGACTTCGCGATGCGCCCCGACCTCGGCACCCTGCGGCTGACCCCCTGGCAGCCGGGCACCGCGCAGGTGACCGCGGACCTGGCCCGGCACGGCGGCCACCCGGTGGACGCGGCCCCCCGCCAGCTGCTGCGCCGCCAGATCGCGCGCCTGGCGGAGTACGGGCTGGCCGCCGACATCGGGACCGAGCTGGAGTTCCTGGTGTTCCGGGACACCTACGAGCAGGCCTGGCTGGGCGGTTACCGCGGCCTGACGCCGGCGAACCTGTACAACGTGGACTACTCGATGCTGGGCACCGCCCGGGTCGAGCCGCTGCTGTCCCGGATCCGCAACGAGATGGCGGGCGCCGGGCTCGTGGTGGAGTCGGCCAAGGGCGAGTGCAACCTCGGCCAGCACGAGATCGCCTTCCGCTACGCGGACGCGCTGACCACCTGCGACCAGCACAGCGTCTACAAGACGGGCGCGAAGGAGATCGCCGCGCAGCAGGGGTGCGCGCTGACCTTCATGGCCAAGTACAACGAGCGCGAGGGCAACAGCTGCCACATCCACCTGTCGCTGCGCGACGCGGTGGGCGCGCCGGCCTTCGCCGACCGGGACGGCCGGATGACCGACACCATGCGGCACTTCCTGGCCGGCCAGCTGACGGCGCTGCGCGAGTTCAGCCTGCTGTACGCGCCGAACATCAACTCCTACAAGCGCTACCGCCAGGGCTCGTTCGCCCCGACGGCGGTGGCCTGGGGCCGGGACAACCGGACCTGCGCCTACCGGGTGGTCGGCCACGGCCCGGGCCTGCGGATGGAGAACCGGGTGCCGGGCGGGGACGTCAACCCGTACCTGGCGGTGGCCGGGATGATCGCGGCCGGCCTGCACGGGCTGCAGCGGAAGCTGGAGCTGCCGGCGCCGTGCCTGGGCAACGCCTACGCCGTCGAGGAGTACGCCCGGGTGCCCGGTTCGCTGCGCGAGGCCGCGGAGTTGTGGGCCGACAGCGAGCTGGCCCGGGTGGCCTTCGGCGACGACGTGGTCGAGCACTACCTGAACATGGCCCGGGTGGAGCAGTGCGCCTTCGACGGCACCGTCACCGACTGGGAGCGCTACCGATCCTTCGAACGGATGTGAGGCCGATGACCGACCCCACCGTCAGCACCGTCCGCAATCCCGCCACCGGAGAGGTGCTCGCCACCGTCCCGGACACCACCGCAGGGCAGGTGGACGCGGCGGTCCAGCGCGCGTCGAAGGCCCAGCCGGCCTGGGCGGCGCTGGCACCGGGCGAACGGGCCCGGCTGCTGCGCCGGTTCGCCGACCAGGTCGAGGTGCACGTGCCGGAACTGGCCGCACTGGAGGTGCGCGAGGCCGGCCACACCGTGGGCAACGCCCGCTGGGAGGCCGGCAACGTCCGGGACCTGCTGGAGTACGCGGCCGGGGGAGTGGAGCGCCTGACCGGCCGCCAGATCCCGGTGGCCGGCGGCCTGGACGTGACCTTCCACGAGCCGGTCGGCGTGGTCGGGGTGATCGCGCCGTGGAACTTCCCGATGCCGATCGCCGCCTGGGGCTTCGCGCCGGCCCTGGCGGCGGGCAACGCCGTCCTGCTCAAGCCCGCCGAGGCGACCCCGCTCACCGTACTGCGGCTGGCCGAACTCGCCCTGGCGGCAGGGCTGCCGGAGGGCCTGTTCCAGGTGCTGCCGGGCCCGGGCGGGACGACCGGCCGGGCCCTGGTGGACCACCCGGCGGTCCGCAAGATCGTCTTCACCGGCTCGACCGTGGTCGGCAAGGAGGTGGCCGCCCGCTGCGCGGCCCGGGCCAAGCGGGTCACCCTGGAGCTGGGCGGCAAGAGCCCCAGCATCGTCTTCGCCGACGCCGACCTGGCCCGCGCCGCGGACCCGATGTCCTTCGCCGACAACAGCGGCCAGGACTGCTGCGCCCGCAGCCGGATCCTGGTCCAGCGGGAGGCGTACGACGACTTCCTGGCGCTGCTGCTGCCCGCCGTCGAGGCGCTGCGCACCGGTGACCCGGCGGACCCGGAGACCCGGCTGGGCCCGCTGATCTCGGCCGCCCAGGTGCGCCGGGTCGCCTCCTACGTCACCCCGGACCTGCCGGTGCTGGCCCGCGGCGCGGTGCCGGACGGGCCCGGCTACTGGTACCCGCCGACGGTGATCGCGCCGACCGACCCGGAGGTGCCGGCGGTCACCGAGGAGATCTTCGGCCCGGTCGCCGCCGTGCTGCCGTTCACCGACGAGGCGGACGCGCTGCGGCTGGCCAACGCCACCCGCTACGGCCTGTCCGGCTCGATCTGGACCAGGGACCTCGGCCGGGCGCTGCGGCTGGCCCGCGGCGTCGCGGCGGGCAACCTGTCGGTCAACTCGCACTCCTCGGTGCGGTACTGGACGCCGTTCGGCGGTTACGGCGAGTCCGGGATCGGCCGGGAGCTGGGGCCGGACGCGCTGCGCCACTTCACCGAGACCAAGAACGTCTTCATCCACAGCGAGGAGTAGCAGCCGATGACGGAGAACGACGCACCGGTGTGCCGCCGCCTGGTCGGCCGCACCGCCGTGATCACCGGCGCCGGCAGCGGGATCGGCCTGGCGGCGGCCCGCCGGCTCGCCTCGGAGGGCGCGAAGGTGGTCTGCGCGGACGTGGACGAGCAGTCCGGGCGGGCGGCCGCGAAGGAGGTCGGCGGCCTGTTCGTGCACACCGACGTCACCGACCCGTACATGGTCGAGGCGCTGTTCGACGAGGCGTACGAGACGTACGGGAGCGTGGACGTCGCGTTCAACAACGCGGGCATCTCGCCGCCGGAGGACGACTCGATCCTGACCACCGGCCTGGACGCCTGGCGCAAGGTCCAGGAGGTCAACCTGACCTCGGTGTTCCTGTGCTGCAAGGCCGCGCTGCCGTACATGCGGCGGCACGGGCGGGGCTCGATCATCAACACGGCCAGCTTCGTGGCCCGGATGGGCGCGGCCACCTCGCAGATCTCGTACACCGCCTCCAAAGGCGGGGTGCTGGCGATGTCCCGGGAACTGGGCGTGCAGTTCGCCCGGGAGGGGATCCGGGTGAACGCGCTGTCACCGGGGCCGGTGGACACCCCGCTGCTGCGGGAGCTGTTCGCCACGGACCCGGAGCGGGCGGCCCGCCGGCTGGTGCACATCCCGTTGGGCCGGTTCGCCCGGGCCGAGGAGATCGCCGCCGCGGTGGCCTTCCTGGCGAGCGACGACTCGTCCTTCATCACGGCGAGCGAGTTCCTGGTGGACGGCGGCATCTCGGGCGCCTACGTGACCCCGCTGTAGCCCCGGGCGGGCGCGACGGTCCTGAGCGTGCCCGACGCACCCCTTCTCACCGTAATCTCATCGAAAACCACCGGAATTCGAGGCCGCGCTGATTTCGCGTTTATCCGCGTGCCTTTAGATTCTCTGTTGTGAGCGAGCAGATTCCCGCCGGGTGGTACCCGGACCCGAAGGACACCGGCGGCGACCCGAGGCCGCAGCGCTGGTGGGACGGCAGGGGTTGGACGGCCAGCACCCGGCCCGCACCCTCGGACGCCCCGGAGCCGGTACCCCCGGCGGCCGGGGCTCCGGGGCCGGGGCCGGCCGACGAGCCCACGGTGCTGCAGGGCGAGGTGCTGGACAGCGGGCCGACCGTCCGCTACCCGGAGCCGCCGCCCTTCGGCACCGCCTACGGCTCCGAGGCGCCGCCGCCGCGCAAGCCCCGGCGCCGGCCGTCCCCGATGGTGATCGCCGCCACCGTCGCGGCGCTGCTCGGCCTGGGCACCGGCTCCGGGATCACCTACCTGGCGATGGACGGCCACAGCGACAACCGCCCGCAGCGCAGTGCCCGGCAGGCCGTGCCGAACGGCGAGAACGGCCCCTGGAACGGCTTCCCGGGCCTCGGCGGGAACGGGAACGGCGGGAACGGGAACGGCAACAACGGGAACGGTGGCAACAACGGCGGCAGCGGCGACGGCAGCAACGGGACCGGTGGCAACGGCGGGCCCGGCGGGAACGGGAACGGCGGCAGCGGCAAGACCAGGCCCGGCGGCGGGAACGCGATCGACCTGGTGAACGGGCTCACCCTGCCCGTCCCCTCCGGCTGGCAGGGCGGCTACACCAGCGACGGCTACGCCGCGCTCACGGTCGGCGCCTACACCTGCCCGGACGGCAGCGAATCGTGCACCCTCGGCGGGGTGACCACCGGCCGGATCGACGGCGGCGGCACCGACGCCCAGGCCGCCGCCAAGGCCGACATCGAGAAGGCGGCCAAGGACTCGTACGGCGCCATCACCGGGCACCAGGAGCTGAAGTCCGAGGCGGTCAAGGTCAACGGCCAGGACGGCTACCTGGTCCGCTGGAAGGTCGACGCTCCCAAGGGCAACAACGGCTACGTGCAGACGGTGGTCTTCCCGTCCACCGACGGCAAGACGCTGATCTCCGTGCACTTCGGCTTCGACATCGCCGACAAGGCGCCGGACCTCGGCCTGATGGACACCATCGTCAACGGCATCGCCGACTTCAAGGGCAAGCTGCCGTCCATCCCGGGCGGCGGGCTTCCCGGCGGCGCCACCGGTGGCACCGGCGGCACCAGCACCTGAGCGGCACCAGCACCTGGGCCACCCGCTCCTCACACGGCGGCGGCCCACCCGGAGAGCACTCTCCGGGTGGGCCGCCGCCGTTCGTTCCGGACGGGGTGGAGCCGCGGAACCGGGCCGGACGGGGGTTTTGGCCGCCCCGGCCCCGCGTCCGGCGTCAGGAGTCGCGTCGAACAGCCTCGATGCGACGGCGCCGGAGCACCATGCCGGCCCAGCCGACGCTGATCGCGGCGGCGCCGGCCAGCAGCAGCGGGCCGGTGGCCGACGTGCCGACGGCCGCGGCGGCGGTCGGGATCACGGCGCCGGCCGGGGAGTTGGGGTCGCCGCCGTGGCCGTGGTGGGCGACCGTGGACTTGGGCGCGTCGGCCGCGATCTGCGCGTCGCTGGGCGCGGCCGGGGCCTGCGCGGCGAGCGCCGGAACCGCCGGGGCACCGGCCGCGGTGGCCGCGCCGAAGTCGACGTCGGAGCAGCTGTAGAACGCCTCCGGGCTGTCGCTGCGCTGCCAGACCGTGTACAGCAGTTGGCGGCCGGTGCGCTGCGGCAGGGTGCCGGCGTAGGTGTAGAAGCCGTTGGTGGCGGTGCGGTCGACCTGCACCTGGGCGACCGGCGTCGGGTCGAGGTCCGACCACTTCAACGGCTTGGTGGCGTCGTAGCCCGGCTTGGTGATGTAGACGGTCTGGGTGCCCACGTGCGGCGCGGTGGTGCGGAACTGGAAGGTGAAGGCGCCCGCCTTGACCGCGGTGGCCGGCCAGTCGGTGCGCGGCCAGTCCAGGGCCTGGTACTTGTCGCGGTTGGCCGAGCAGAGCTTGCCGTCCGGGATCAGCGACTGGTGGTTGCCGGCCGCGTTGGCGATGTTCACCTCGTTCCAGTCGTACAGCGGCTGGGTGCCGCTCGCGGCGACGAGGTCCTTGCAGACCTGGGACACCGGGTGCTCGGGGCCCTCGGCGTAGCAGGCGGCGACCCGGCTGACCGGGTTGGTCATGGTGCCGTGGGCGCTGGCGGTGCCTGCGGTGGAAACGGCCACCGCGAGGGCCGCGGCGCCGACCGCGCCGACGGACAGGGCACTTCGCTTGATGGACATGGGGTGGGGACTCCTTGACCGTCGTTCCGGGCGAGTGTGGGGGGAGCGGACACGCCTGCCCGTTCGGGGGCCGCCGGCCCGGACCGCGGACCCCTGGCCAGAGCGTATGATTGGTCTGGACCAGCTGGCAATAGTCGCGCATGCCACGCTTTCTGACGGACTGTAGGCCCCCGAACAGGGCAAAGGCCCGACGGAACGGCCGGGTTAGGCGTTCCATCGGGCCCGCTTAAGGCTCCGGAAAGGTCGTCGGACGGCCGTTCGGACGGTCAGGCCGCCGCCGGCCGCCGACCGGTCACAGGAACGCCTTCCCCTCGCCCCGGTACGTCGGGACGGTCCGGACGATCCGATCGCCCTCGATCAGGTGCAGTTCGGCGAAGCGCTCGCACAGTTCGCCCGCCTTGGCGTGCCGGAACCAGACCCGGTCGCCGATCAGCAGGTCGTCCGCGGGCGCGCCGAGCAGCGGGGTCTGCACCTCCCCGGCGCCCTCCATCGGGTCGTAGCGCAGCCCCTGCGGCAGGTACGGCACCGGCGAGCGGTCCGGGCCGGCCGCGCCGGAGGCGGGGTAGCCGCCGCCGAGCACCGTCACCACGCCGACGCCGGGGCGGCGCACCACCGGCTGGCCGAACAGCGCGGCCGGACGGCCGTGGAACGAGCGGTAGTTGTCGAACAGCCGGGGCAGGTAGAGCCCGGAGCCGGCCGCGACCTCGGTGACCGCGCGCTCGGCCACGGTGGACTCCACGCTGCCGGTGCCGCCGCCGTTGACGAACTCCAGCTCGGCCACCCGCCGCAGCCGCCGGACCGCGGCCGCCCGCCGCTCGGCCAGTTCGGTCCTGGCCCTGGCCTGCATCAGCCGGATCAGCTGCGAGCGCAGCGGCCGGCCGGGCACCTGGTCGCCCACCCCGGCGACGTGCCCCTCGTAGGCCATCAGGCCGACCACCCGGAAGCCCCGGCGGTGCTGGACGAGTTCGGCGAAGGCGCCGAGGTCCTCGGGGGTGCGCAGCGGGGAGCGCCGGGCGCCCACCCGGACCCGCCCGCCGAGCAGGTGCAGCGCGGTGTCCAGCTCCAGGCAGACCCGCACCTCGGCGTCGCCGCCGCGGGCCTTGTCGATCAGGTCCAGCTGGGCGGGGTCGTCGAGGACGACGGTGACCTCGCGGGCGAGCGCCGGATCGGCGGTCAGCTCGGTGTACCCGGCCCGGTCGGCGGAGGGGTAGGCGAGCAGGACGTCGCGCACGCCGGTGCGGGCCAGCCAGAGCGACTCGTCGAGGGTGTAGCTCATCACCCCGGCGAAGCCGTCCACGGCCAGCGCGCGTTCCAGCAGCGCCCGGCAGCGCACCGACTTGCTGGCCACCCGGATCGGCTTGCCGGCGGCCCGGCGCACCAGGTCGGCGGCGTTGGCGTCGAAGGCGGCGAGGTCGACGACGGCCACCGGACCGTCCAGGTGCGCGGTGGCCCGGTCGTACCGGAGGCGGTCGGAGACCGGAGCGGGAGCGGTCGCGGGTGCGTCGAGGATCACCATGGGCGCAGGGTGCCACACCGCACTACCGGTGGGTAGCCCCCGCGTGCGGGGAAATGGGGCGGCTCGCGCGCGGTGGCATAGGGTCGGGCGGGTGGACCGCAAAGACTTCTCCAACCCGGCGTTCGTCGGCAAGGGCATCCCGAACCCCGGCTTCTCCGACGACGACGGCACCGCAGACCCGGCGCTCGCCGAGGCCCTCGCCCGCTGGTCGCAGGACCGCGCGGCCGAGCCGGAGGTGCTGGCGGCGCTGACCCCCACCCGGCTGATGGTCCCGATCGTCGCGATCCTCGGCGAGGTCGAGGTGGACGAGCACGGGCACCAGCACGAGAAGACCAGCGACATGGCCGTCCCGGTGCTGGAGGCCCCGGACGGGCGCCGCGCGCTGCCGGCCTTCACCTCGCTCGACTCGCTCGCCCGCTGGCGTGCCGACGCCCGCCCGGCGCCGACGGCGGCCCCGCAGGCCGCGATGGTGGCCTTCTCCGAGCGCGCCGACACCCTGCTGGTCGACCCGGCCGGGCCGGTGCCCTTCCAGCTGAGCGGCGCCCGGCTGCGGGCGCTCGCGGAGAACCGCCCGTTCCTGCCGCCGGTCCGGGACCCGGAGGTGCGCGAGGCGGTCCGCGGGCTGCTGGCGGCCGAGCCGCAGGTGCTCACCGGGCTGCTGGCGGCCTCGGAGGGCTCGGACGGGGTGCTCGCGGTGGTGTTCGACCCGGCGCTGGAGCAGGACGGGCTGCAGGCGGCCGTGCAGCGGGTCGGGCGGGCGGTGGCCGCCGACCCGGTGCTGCGGGTGCGGCTGGACCGGGGGCTGGACCTCGCGGTGCTGCCGGCGAGCGCGGAGCTGCCGGGGGAGCCGCTCTACAGGCGGTAGGGAGCGGTGGGGAGCCGTAGGAAGTGCGTCGGGGGCGGTGCGTCGCGTGACGCACCGCCCCCGAGTCGCGTCCGGGTCAGGAGTAGACCGGCCCGGTGAACTTCTCGCCCGGGCCCGTGCCCGGCGCGTCCGGGACGATGGAGGCCTCGCGGAAGGCCAGCTGCAGCGAGCGCAGGCCGTCCCGCAGGGGCGCCGCGTGGAAGTTGCTGATCTCCGGGGCGCCGGCGGTGACCAGTCCGGCCAGCGCGGTGATCAGCTTGCGGGCCTCGTCGAGGTCCTTGTCCTTGTCCCCGCCCTCGGCCAGGCCGCACTTGACCGCGGCGGCGCTCATCAGGTGCACCGCGACGGTGGTGATCACCTCGACGGCCGGGACCTCGGCGATGTCCCGGGTGAGGTCGTCGAAGCCGATCGCGTCGTCGTCCGCGCCGGGGGTCTTGGTGGGCTCGCTGCTCAAGGGGGGCTCGTTCCGTCGTGCCGGTGTCCGTACCCCTGGAGCGTACAAGGGCCCTTCCGGAGGCGGACAAAGGTGGTGAGGTGGGGCGGAATAGCGTTCGACTCCGCAGCGCTGTATGCTTCGAGACTGACCGGCCGGGATCCCGTATGGGCACCTGGCCAGCAAGAGGAGGCTCCACCCAGGAGGCCCGAGAGGGCAACCGCGAAAGTCTCCCACCTGGTCGACCTCAGGGTCGACGGGTCCCGGTCCGCGACGGGCGCCACGGCGCCGAGTCGCAGCAGCGCTCCTCACCAGGGTGTTGCCCCCGGATTGTGTGGAGCCCCGCTTGTACCGAGCGGGGCTTTTTTCGTGTCGCGGTGCACACGGTGCCGAACAGGTGCCGGGCAGCGCAGCACGAATGAAGCCCCGCCCAGTGGTCGAGTCCACTACGTGCGTCCGCCGTCCGACGGCCGCATCGCAGAAGGTGCAACCGAGGAGGCCCCATCAGCACCGAGCCCCGCATCAACGACCGGATTCGCGTCCCGGAGGTGCGACTCGTCGGTCCCAGCGGCGAGCAGGTCGGCATCGTGCCGCTTGCCAAGGCGCTGGAGCTCGCGCAGGAGTACGACCTTGACCTGGTCGAGGTCGCGGCGACCGCCCGGCCGCCGGTGTGCAAGCTCATGGACTACGGCAAGTTCAAGTACGAGTCGGCCATGAAGGCCCGTGAGGCGCGCAAGAACCAGGCGCACACGGTCATCAAGGAGATGAAGCTCCGGCCGAAGATCGACCCGCACGACTATGACACCAAGAAGGGTCACGTCGTCCGGTTCCTCAAGCAGGGCGACAAGGTCAAGATCACGATCATGTTCCGTGGTCGTGAGCAGTCCCGCCCCGAGCTGGGCTTCCGCCTGCTGCAGCGGCTCGCCGACGACGTCCAGGACCTGGGCTTCATCGAGTCGTCGCCGAAGCAGGACGGCCGAAACATGATCATGGTTCTTGGCCCGCACAAGAAGAAGACCGAGGCGATGGCCGAGGCCCGCGCCCTCGCCGACGCCCGCAAGGCCGAGCGTCAGGGCCGTACCCCCGGCTCCGACGCCGCCGCGGACGACGACCTGGTGGACGACGACCTGCTGGTCGACGACGAGGTCGCCGACGACGAGGTCGCCGACGACGAGGTCGCCGACGACGAGGCGACCGAGGCAGAGGACGCCCCGGCCGAGGCACCGGCCGTCGAGGCCGACGCTCCGGTCGAGCAGCCGGCCGCCTCCCAGGGCGCCTGAGCCTTCACCGGCCAGGGCGGCCCGGGAGACCGGCCCCAAGGTGACGGGGCGCCCCGCCCGGTCACACAGATCCATCCAGTTCACGCCCGCGTGGCGCAGGCCGCGCGGGCGCGGACGGGACCGACGAGGAGATACGGCGAAATGCCGAAGCAGAAGACGCACAGTGGCGCCAGCAAGCGCTTCAAGATCAGTGGCTCTGGCAAGGTGCTCCGCGAGCGCGCCGGCCGCCGCCACCTCCTGGAGCACAAGCCCTCGACGCTGACCCGCAAGCTGGCCGGGACCGTCGAGCTGGCCCCCGCTGACGCCAAGAAGATCAAGAAGCTTCTCGGCAAGTGATCGCCCTCCCGCCCGGTGCGAGCCGTGAGCGGGGCAGCTGATCCTTCCCGACCCATTCGAATGACGGACCACGTGAAGTAGTCCGTGGTCCAACCCAAGGAGTAATCAAGTGGCACGCGTCAAGCGGGCAGTCAACGCCCACAAGAAGCGCCGGGTCATCCTGGAGCGCGCCAGCGGCTACCGTGGCCAGCGCTCGCGCCTGTACCGCAAGGCCAAGGAGCAGGTCACCCACTCGCTGGTCTACAACTTCAACGACCGCAAGAAGCGCAAGGGCGACTTCCGTCAGCTGTGGATCCAGCGCATCAACGCTGCGGCCCGTGCCAACGGCATCACCTACAACCGCTTCGTGCAGGGCCTGAAGGCCGCCAGCGTCGAGATCGACCGCAAGATGCTGGCCGACCTGGCCGTCAACGACCCGGGCGCGTTCGCGTCGCTGGTCGAGGTCGCCCAGAAGGCGCTGCCGGCCGACGTGAACGCCCCCAAGGCTGCCGCCGACGCCGCCTGATCTTCCGAGATCAGTCGAGCTCTGACCGGACCCGCAGGCTCCCTGCGGGTCCGGTTCTGCGTTTCCCCGGATCTTCAGCGCCGCCCGCCACAGAGAACGAGACCATGCCGAGCACCGACACCCCCCTGCTCACCTCCCTGCGCTCGCCGCGCGTCGTCGCCGCCCGCCGGCTCGCCAAGCGGAACCAGCGCACCAAGGAGCGCCGCTTCCTGGTCGAGGGCCCGCAGGCCGTCCGGGAGGCCGTCGCCTTCGGCCAGCTGCCGGGCTCGGCCGAGCACGCCGTGGTCGAGGTGTACGTGACCCCGGAGGCCGCCGAGCGGCACGCCGCCATCGTCGAGGCGACGCTGGCCGAGGGGCTGCCGGTGCTGACCGCCACCGACGAGGTGATCGCCGACATCTGCGACACGGTGACCCCGCAGGGCATCGTGGCGCTCTGCCGCTTCATCGACACCCCGTTCGCCGAGGTGCTCAAGGCCCGCCCCAAGCTCGTCGCGGTCCTCGCCCACGTCCGCGACCCCGGCAACGCCGGCACCGTGCTGCGCACCGCCGACGCGGCCGGCGCGGACGCCGTGGTGCTCACCGACGCCTCGGTGGACCTGTACAACCCGAAGGCCGTCCGGGCCTCCGTCGGCAGCCTGTTCCACCTGCCGGTGGCGGTCGGCGTACCGGTCGAGGAGGCCGTCGCGCAGCTGCGCGCGGCCGGGGTCCGGGTGCTCGCCGCGGACGGCGCGGGGGAGCGCGACCTGGACCAGGAGCTCGACGAGGGCACCCTGGGCGCGCCCGGCGCGTGGGTGTTCGGCAACGAGGCCTGGGGGCTTCCGGAGGAGACCCGCGCGCTGGCCGACGAGGTCGTGCGCGTCCCGATCCACGGGCACGCCGAGAGCCTCAACCTGGCCACCGCCGCGGCCGTCTGCCTGTACGCCTCGGCCCGGGCGCAGCGCTCGCCCGGCGGCTGCCGCTCGAACGCCTGACCCGCACGCTCCCGGCGCCACCGGCCGAGGGCCTACTACAGGGGGCTGCGAGGCGCTAGGGTCTGCCTCTGTGGGGGGAACGGCACGGTGGGTAATCGGGGAGGACACCCATGGTCGGCAGCGGGCCAGAGCTCGACCCGGACGACCTACCGGACGGCCTGGTGGTCGCCGATGCGCTGGGCCGGGTGGTCTGCTTCAACCGGGCCGCGGCCCGGCTCACCGGCCTGCCCCCGGAGGCCGCGCTCGGTAGCGGGCTGGAGGACGTCCTCCCGCTGGAGGACCTGGACGGCCGCCGCTGGTGGCAGCTGACCGACCCGTACGGCGGCCTGGCCACCCGCACCGGCCAGCCGGAGCGCAACCTGCTGCTGCCCGGCGGCCGCGAGGTGCTGGTCTCCGCCCGGTACGTCCGGGACGTGCCGCTGGGGCCGCCGCAGCGGGTGGTGATCGCGCTGCGCGGCACCGAGGCCCGGCGCCGCACCGAGCGCAGCCACGCCGAGCTGATCGCCACCGTCGCCCACGAGCTGCGCTCGCCGCTCACCAGCGTCAAGGGCTTCACGGCGACGCTGCTGGCCAAGTGGGAGCGGTTCACCGACGGGCAGAAGCGGCTGATGCTGGAGACGGTGGACGCCGACGCCGACCGGGTCACCCGGCTGATCGCCGAACTGCTGGACATCTCCCGGATCGACGCCGGCCGGCTGGAACTGCGCAAGCAGGTGGTCGACCTGGCCGCCGCGGTGCGCCGGCACGTCGAGCGCAAGGTCGCCACCGGCATCCCCGAGGAGCGCTTCGACGTCCGGATCAGCGAGTCGCTGACCGTCCTGTGGGCCGACCCGGACAAGGTCGACCAGGTGCTGGCCAACCTGCTGGAAAACGCGGTGCGCCACGGCGAGGGAACTGTCACGATCGAGGTGGCACCGGCCAAGGAGGTCGTCGAGGCGCCCCTCTGGGAGCGCTCGGGCACCCCTCCCCGCATCGTGGAAGGAACCGCGGTCACCGTGAGCGACGAAGGAAGCGGCATCCCCGAGGAGTCGATGCCGCGCGTCTTCACCCGCTTCTGGCGCGGTTCCAAGCGCGGCGGCACCGGCCTGGGCCTGTACATCGTCAAGGGCATCGTGGAGGCCCACGGCGGCTCGATCCGGGTCGACCGGGCCCCCTGCGGCGGCGCCCGGTTCCGATTTATCCTGCCCGCCAGCGTTCCGGACTTCATGCTCTGAAGGAGCATGAACGACAAGCAGAGCATGCTCTGAAGGAGCATGAACGACAAGCAGAGCATGCTCTGAAGGAGCATGACGACGAGCGGGGCATGCTCTGAAAGAGCATGAACGCATGCTCTGCGGTCCCGCTGGACGGGCTTCCAGGCAGCCGCGCTACGCGCTGCGACTACACTCGACCTTTGGCGTTGTGGGACGCCCTGTGCGGCTGAGCCGCGGACACCCCTCTTCCCCGTCGTACGGAGAACGGCTGCCCGTGCCCCGGCCACACCGGGCGTACCGCAGGGGAGAGCCACCCTTACCTGAGCACGGACGAGCAGGAGCACGGGAAGATAGAGATGTCGGCACCCAACAAGTCGTACGACCCGGTCGAGGTCGAGGCCCTCAAGCCCGAGGTGGTGGAGCAGGCGCGGGACGAGGCCGTCGCCGCCTTCGCCGCCGCCAGCACGCTCGACGAGCTGAAGGAGGCCAAGGTCGCCCACACCGGCGACCGTTCCGCGCTCTCCCTCGCCAACCGCGAGATCGGCGCCCTGCCCCCGCACGCCAAGGCCGCCGCCGGCAAGCTGATCGGCCAGGCCCGCGGCGCCGTCAACAAGGCCCTCGCCAAGCGGCAGGCCGAGCTGGAGGCGGAGCGCGACGCCCGCGTGCTGGTCGAGGAGGCGGTGGACGTCACGCTGCCGTACGACCGTGCCCCGCGCGGCGCCCGGCACCCGCTGACCACCCTGGCCGAGCGCATCGAGGACACCTTCGTCGCGATGGGCTACCAGGTCGCCGAGGGCCCCGAGGCCGAGGCCGAGTGGCTGAACTTCGACGCCCTCAACCTGGGCCCGGACCACCCGGCCCGCTCGATGCAGGACACCTTCTTCGTACAGGCCCCGGACGGCTCCGCCGACTCCGGCGTGGTGATGCGCACCCAGACCTCCCCGGTCCAGGCCCGCACCCTGCTCGACCGCGAGCCCCCGGTCTACGTGGTCTGCCCCGGCCGCGTCTACCGCACCGACGAGCTGGACGCCACGCACACCCCGGTGTTCCGCCAGGTCGAGGGCCTCGCGGTGGACGAGGGCATCACCTTCGCCGACCTCAAGGGCACCATCGAGGTGCTGGTCGAGAAGCTGATCGGCGGCGGCCTGGAGCTGCGCTGGCGCCCCTCGTACTTCCCGTTCACCGAGCCGAGCGCCGAGATCGACCTGCAGTGCTTCGTGTGCCGCGGCGAGAGCGTCGGCAACCCGGACCGCCCCTGCCGGACCTGCTCCTCCGAGGGCTGGATCGAGCTCGGCGGCTGCGGCGTGGTCAACCCGCGCGTGCTGGTCGCCTGCGGCGTCGACCCCAACCGCTACAGCGGGTTCGCCTTCGGCCTGGGCCTGGAGCGGATCCTGATGAATCGTCACAACGTCGCCGACATGCGCGACATGGTCGAGGGTGACGTGCGCTTCACCCTCCCGTTCGGGATGGAGATCTGATGCGCGTCCCGCTTTCCTGGCTGCGTGAGTACGTCGACCTGCCGGCCGGCGAGACCGGCCGTGACGTGGCGGAGCGCCTGGTCCGGGCCGGCCTGGAGGTCGAGACCGTCGAGCAGCTCGGCGGCGACCTCAAGGGCCCGCTGGTCGTCGGCGAGGTGCTCTCCATCGAGCAGCTGACCGGCTTCAAGAAGCCGATCCGGCACTGCCTCGTCAACGTCGGCGACGCCAACGGCACCGGCGAGCCGCAGGAGATCGTCTGCGGCGCCACCAACTTCGCCGTCGGCGACAAGGTCGTCGTGGTGCTCCCGGGCGCCGTGCTGCCCGGCCCCTTCCCGATCGCGGCCCGCCAGACCTACGGCCGCACCTCGGCCGGCATGATCTGCTCGGCCCGCGAGCTCGGCATGGGCGACGACCACGACGGCATCATCGTGCTCCCGCCGGAGTTCGAGCCCGGCACCGACGCGATCGAGCTGCTCCAGCTGGTCGACGAGGTGCTGGACATCGCCGTCACCCCGGACCGCGGCTACTGCCTGTCGCTGCGCGGCGTCGCCCGCGAGGCCGCCGCCGCGTACGGGCTGCCGCTGGCCGACCCGGCGCTGCTCGACGTGCCGCCGGCCAACTCCTTCGGCTACCTGGTCAAGGTCAACGACCCGGCCGGGTGCGACCGTTTCGTGGCCCGCACGGTCGTCGGCATCGACCCGACCGCCAAGTCCCCGATCTGGCTGCAGCGCCGCCTCCAGAAGGCCGGCATCCGCCCGATCTCGCTGACCGTCGACATCACCAACTACGTGATGCTGGAGGTCGGCCAGCCGCTGCACGCCTACGACAAGCAGCGCGTGAGCGGCCCGATCACGGTCCGCCGGGCGGAGCAGGGCGAGAGCCTCACCACCCTCGACGGCGTGCAGCGCAAGCTCTCCGCCGAGGACCTGCTGATCTGCGACAACAGCGGCCCGATCGGCCTGGCCGGCGTCATGGGCGGTGCCTCCACCGAGATCCTCGACCCGGCCGCCGGCCCGGGCACCACCGAGGTGATCATCGAGGCGGCGCACTTCGAGCCGGTCGCCGTCGCCCGCGCCGCCAAGCGGCACAAGCTGCCCTCCGAGGCGTCCAAGCGCTTCGAGCGCGGCGTCGACCCGGAGGCCGCCCGCGCCGCCGCCCAGCGCGCCGTCGACCTGCTGGTCCTGATCGCCGGCGGCACCGCCGAGGCCGGGGTCACCGACATCGCCGCCCCGCACCCGGTGCGCACCATCACCATCTCCGCCGACCTGCCCGACCGGGTCGCCGGCACCGCGTACGGCCGCGAGACCGTGACCCGGCGCCTGCAGGAGATCGGCTGCTCGGTCGCCGGCGCCGACGTCCTGGAGGTCACCCCGCCGACCTGGCGCCCCGACCTCACCGACCCGTACGACCTCGCGGAGGAGGTCATCCGGCTGGAGGGCTACGACAACGTCCCCGCCCGGATGCCCAACGTGCCCCCGGGCAAGGGCCTGACCGAGGCCCAGCGCGTCCACCGCCGGATCGGCGTCGCGCTGGCCGGGGCCGGTTACGTCGAGGTCAACAACTACCCGTTCCTCGGCGAGAGCGCCTTCGAGGCGCTCGGCCTGGAGCCGGACGACCGGCGTCGGCGCACCGTCAAGCTGGTCAACCCGCTCAACGACGAGGAGCCGGCGCTGCGCACCACGCTGCTGCCGGGCCTGCTCGGCTCGCTGCGCCGCAACGTCGGCCGCGGCAACACCGACCTGGCGATCTACGAGACCGGCACCGTCTTCCTGCCCAAGGACGAGCTGTCCGTGGCCCCGCGTCCGGCCGTCGACCGCCGGCCGAGCGCCGAGGAGCTGGCCGCGCTGGACGCCGCGCTGCCGGACCAGCCGCGCCGGGTCGCCGTCGCCCTCGCGGGTGAGCGGCTGCCGTCCGGCTGGTGGGGCCAGGGCGCCGTGGCGTCCTGGGCGGACGCCGTCGAGGCGGCCCGTACGGTGGCCCGCGCGGCCGGCGTCGAGCTGACCGTCCGGCAGGGGCAGCGGGCGCCGTGGCACCCGGGCCGCTGCGCCGAGCTGGTCGTCACCGGCACCGACCGGGTGGTCGGCCACGCCGGTGAGCTGCACCCGCGCGTCGTCAAGGCGCTCGGCCTGCCGGCCCGCACCAGCGCGATGGAGATCGACGTCGACCTGCTCACCGCGGACGGCGCCGAGAAGGTCAACGGCCCTGCGGTCTCCGGCTTCCCGGTGGCCACCCAGGACGTCGCGCTGATCGTCGACGCCGCCGTTCCGGCCGCCGACGTGGAGGCCGCGCTGCGCTCCGGCGCGGGCGAACTGCTGGAGGCCATCCGGCTGTTCGACGTCTTCACCGGCGAGCAGGTCGGCGAGGGCCGCAAGTCGCTGGCGTACGCGCTGCGCTTCCGCGCCGCGGACCGCACGCTGACCGCCGACGAGGCGACCGCCGCCCGCGAGGCGGCCGTCGCCGAGGCCGTCGCCCGCACCGGCGCGGTGCTGCGCGGCGCCTGATCCCGTCAGGCCCCAGGGCCCCGTCCGGACCTCGGTCCGGACGGGGCCCTTCGCGTTGCCCGGAGCCCGCCCCTGGGCCTGTGGTCTGACCTGCGCCTTTGAAGAGCCTTGAAGAGACTTTGTCAAAACCCTTGCGGGGACAGGGAAGGAGGGCCTTAATTCTCGTTAGGAAAGTTTCCTAACCCCCCGAGGAAACGGAGCATCGTATGCGTCCCCAGCACCACCATGCCCTCCGCATCGCCCTCGCCGCCGCCCTGGTGGCCGCCCCCCTCACGGTCGCGGCCGCCGGCGCCGCCACCGCCGCGCCGCCGTCCGCGACGTCCGTCCAGCTCAAGGGAGTCGGGCTGGACGACCCGCACAAGAAGGACATCGCGATGCAGCTGGTGTCCAGCGCGGAGAACTCCTCGCTGGACTGGAAGGCCCAGTACAAGTACATCGAGGACATCGGCGACGGGCGCGGCTACACCGGCGGCATCATCGGCTTCTGCTCCGGCACCGGCGACATGCTGGACCTCGTCCAGCACTACACCGACCTCAAGCCGGGCAACGTCCTCGCCAAGTACCTGCCGGCCCTGAAGAAGGTCAACGGCAGCGCCTCGCACGCCGGCCTCGGCACCCCCTTCGTCAACGACTGGGCCGCCGCCGCCAAGGACACGGTCTTCCAGCAGGCCCAGAATGACGAGCGCGACCGGGTGTACTTCAACCCCGCCGTCAACCAGGCCAAGTCCGACGGCCTGCGCGCGCTCGGCCAGTTCGCCTACTACGACGCCATCGTCATGCACGGCCCCGGCAACAGCTCGGACAGCTTCGGCGGCATCCGCGCCGCCGCCCTGAAGAAGGCCAAGACCCCCGCCCAGGGTGGCGACGAGGCCACCTACCTCAAGGCCTTCCTGGACGCCCGCAAGGTGGTCATGAAGAAGGAGCAGGCCCACTCCGACACCAGCCGGGTCGACACCGAGCAGTCGGTCTTCCTCAACGCGAAGAACTTCGACCTCAACCCGCCGCTCAAGTGGAAGGTCTACGGCGACAGTTACGCCATCAACAGCTGACGGGACGCCAAGCGGGGCCCGGGAGCGGCACATCGCTCCCGGGCCCCGCCGCCGTCCACCGGCCGGTGCTCAGGCGCTCGCGGTGTAGTCGTAGAAGCCACGGCCGGACTTGCGGCCCAGCAGGCCCGCGTCGACCATCCGGGAGAGCAGCGGGGGAGCCGCGTACAGCGGCTCCTTGTACTCGTCGTACATCGACTCGGCGATCGAGACGATGGTGTCCAGGCCGATCAGGTCGCACAGCCGCAGCGGGCCCATCGGGTGGGCGCAGCCGGCCTCCATGCCCTTGTCGATGTCGGAGGCGGTGGCCACACCCGACTCGAACATCCGCACCGCGGACAGCAGGTAGGGCACCAGCAGCGCGTTGACCACGAAGCCGGCCCGGTCGCGGGCGCGGATCGGCTCCTTGTCGAGCTCCTGGGAGGCGAAGGCCTCGACCCGCTCGGTGGTCACCGCCGAGGTGGTCAGCGTCGGGATGACCTCGACCAGCTTCTGCACCGGCGCCGGGTTGAAGAAGTGCAGGCCGATCACCTGCTCGGGGCGGGAGGTGGCGGCGGCCAGCTTCACGATCGGGATCGACGAGGTGTTGGAGGCGAGGATCGCGTCCCGGCGCTCGACCACCTGGTCCAGGGTCTGGAAGATCTTGACCTTGATGTCCTCGCGCTCGGCGACCGCCTCGACCACCAGGTCGCGGTCGGCGAAGTCGGACAGGTCCACGGTGAAGGTCAGCCGGGCCAGCGCCTCGTCCCGCAGCTCCGGGCTCAGCTTGCCGCGCTTGACCGCCGTGTCCAGGGAGTTGGTCAGCCGGGTGCGGCCGAACTCCAGCGCCTCGCCGCTGGCCTCCGCCACCAGGACGTCCAGCCCGGCCCGGGCGAAGACCTCCGCGATGCCCGACCCCATCAGGCCGCAGCCGATCACTCCGACGCGCGCGATGTCACTCACTCAGTTGCCCTTCGGTGGTGCTGGGGATCGCCCAGCGAACTGGTGGCCCAGCGAGCTGCTGGTCAACGGGCCGGTGTGCCGGAATGGGTGCACCGGTCACCGTCCCGACGACGTTACTACTCCGTACCGGCCAGTAGGTCACCCCCTCCCCGGCCGGGTGCCAGTGCGAGCCGTCGTCCGAACGGGTGAGGCCGGGCCCGCCGCCCGTGCGCCCGGGGCCGCGCCCGTGCGGCGGCCGGAAGAATGCCGCAGACGGGGGCCGGGGACGGGAAGGGAGCACACGGTGCCGACGGGATCGCTCGCAGGACAGGTCGGCCTGATCACCGGCGCGGGCCGGGGAATCGGCCGGGAGATCGCCATCGGCCTGGCCGCCGAGGGCATGGCCGTCGGCCTGGTCGGCCGCACCCACGGGACGCTGACCGACACCCTCAAGGAGTGCGCCCGGCACGGCTCCCGCGGCGTCGCCGTCACCGCCGACGTCACCCGCGCCGGCGCCGTCCGCGAGGCCGTCCGGGTCGTCGAACGCGACCTCGGCCCGATCGACCTGCTGATCAACAACGCCGGCCTGGTCGACCGCGCGGAGGTGCCGCTCTGGGAGACCGACGCGAACCAGTGGTGGCAGGTGATCGAGACCAACCTGCGCGGCCCCTACAACCTGCTGCGCTGCGTCCTGCCCGGCATGGTGTCCCGGGAGCGCGGCCGGGTGGTCAACCTCAACTCCGGCTTCGCCCTGCGCCCGGACGGCGACTACACCGCGTACGCCACCTCCAAGGGGGCGCTGCTCCAGCTCTCCGACAACATGGCGGACTCGCTGGCCCGCCACGGCATCGTCATCCTCGACATCAGCCCCGGCGCGGTCGAAACCGACATGACCGCCGCGATGCCGATGTTCAAGGACACGACGACCTGGGGCTCCATCCCGTACATGGTCGCGGTCACCGTGGACGCCGCCCGGGGCCGCTTCGACGGCCTGCACGGCCGGTTCATCCACGCCGGGCGGGACGACCTGGAGGAGCTGGTCAACCGGGCCGCGGAGATCCGCGCGGCGGACGCCCGGACGCTGCGGATGCGCCCGTACAAGGCGGACGACCCGATGGGCTGAACGGGCCCCTCGGCCGGCGTGCCCCTCGGACGGCCTGCCACGAAGAGCGGTCAGGCGCACAGCTGACTGGCGGTCACCGGCTTCAGGCCCGCCTTGGCGAGACCGTCCAGGATGCCCGGCAGCGCGTCCACCGTGCACTGGTGGCCCATGTGCAGGGCGACCACCGATCCGCCGCGCACCGACTTCAGCACCCGGCGCTGCAACTCGGCGGCCGACGGGTCGTTGTAGTCGCGCGGGTCGACGTCGAAGGACAGCACGTGCTCGTAGCCGACCGCCTTCGCCTGCTCGCGCACCGTCCGGGTGGCGTACTGCGCGGCGGACGGGCGGAACCAGCGGCCGATCGAGCCGGTGAGCCGCTGCAGCCGTTCGGCGCACTGGGCGATCTCGTCGTGCACCTGGGCGGCCGTCATCGTCGAGAGGTCGAGGTGGTTCTGGGTGTGGTTGCCCAGCTCGTGGCCGGCGTCCAGGATCCGGCGGGCCATCTGCGGCTGCTGGTCGAGCCAGCTGCCGACCGCCATCACGGTCAGCTTGATGCCGCGCTGCTCGGCGGCCTCCAGCAGCGCGGTGGCCTGCTTCGGATCGCCGCTGCCGTGGCAGGTCAGCGCCACGAACTTGCTGGTGCGCGGCCCGTTCACCACCTCGACCGGGGTGCCGGCGGCGAGCGGCGGCAGCACCGGCGGCGTCGGCGGGGGCGTCGGCGGCGTCGCGGCCCCGGCGGCCGGCTCCGCGCCGGTGGCCGGGTCGGTACCGGCGGTCGGGTCGGCCCCGATGGGCTGCGGCTCCGGCGGGGCGGACGGCACGGGGGAGGCCGGGCCCTCGCCGCCGTTCCAGGCCGGGTCGGTGGTGTGCTGCGGGTCGAGGGTGCCCGGGTGCACGGCGAGCACCCCGGCGTCGGCCCGGCGCGGGGTGCCGGAGGCACACGCGCTGAGGAACCCGCTGGCGGCGGTCAGGGCGGCCAGCTGGACGGCGGTGCGCAGTACGGTGCGGCGGTCGGCAGTCATCGGCAGTCAGCATAGAGACGGTGGCCACCCACGGCGATCCGAGGAGCGCCCCGGTACCGCCATTGACGTGCACACACACCACCGTCCGGGCGTTGCGTAAACCTGAACTGCCGGTGTTTCACCGGCGTGTCGTCGGATACGATCACGGCGCACCGCACGCCACGGGAGGGTGGCCGGGCCGGACGCGGGGTCACCCCCGTGGTACCGGGCGGGCCCGCCGGGCGCCGAGGCGGTGCCATGTCCGGCAGTGAGCACGGCAGAGGGGGCGGAACAGGATGCACGAGGACAGCGCGGCCGTCGGCGAGGCCACCGGCACCGACTGGGACTGGGCCAGAGCGGACGACTGGCAACCGCCGAGCGAGCTCGACACCGGCGTCCCGCACACCGCCCGGATGTACGACTACTACCTGGGCGGCAAGGACAACTTCGAGGCCGACCGCAAGGCCGCCCAGGCCGCCATAGCGGCCTACCCCGCGCTGCCGCTGCTGGCCCGCACCAACCGGCAGTTCCTCGGCGACGCGGTGGAGTTCGCCGCCGGCCGGGGCATCCGCCAGTTCGTCGACATCGGCACCGGCATCCCGGCCGTCGGCTCCACCAGCGAGGTCGCCCAGCGGGTCGCCCCGGACGCCCGGGTGGTGTACGTCGACAACGACCCGATCGTCGCCACCCACGCCCGCGCCCTGCTGGCCGGCCACCCCGCCGGACACACCTCGGTCATCGAGGCCGACCTGCGCGACCCGGCCACCATCCTCGGCCACCCGGGCCTGCTCGCCGCCGTCGACCTGTCCCGGCCGGTCGCGCTGATGCTCGTCGCCGTGCTGCACTTCATCCGCGACGAGGACGGCGCCCAGCAGATCGTCCGCACCCTGCGCGACGCGCTCGCCCCCGGCAGCGCGCTGATCCTCTCCCACGGCAGCCCCGACTTCGCCTCCCGGGAGAGCGCCGCCGAAGGCACCCGCATCTACCGCAGCGCCAGCGCCCCCCTGGTGCTGCGCCCGCGCGCCGGCGTCGAACCCTTCTTCGGCGACTTCGAGTTCGCCGGCCCCGGCCTGGTCCAACTCCCGCTCTGGCGCCCCACCCCCGGCCACGTCCCGACCACCGAACTCCCCGAAGGCTGGCAGGACGTCTCCGCCTACGCGGGCGTCGCGTTCAGGCGGTAGCCCCGGATCACGAGGCGGTCCGGCCCCGACGCCTCCCTCCTGCGCCGGGACCGGCCTCGCACACCACGAACACTAGGCTCAGCCACTGACAGCCCGTCACCCACTCCGGCGTGCACCCTGGTGGGCGACGGACCGTCAGCGACCCGCCCCGGTACGTACCGGGAGAAATTGGCACGACAGCGCGGGCGGGCCGGTGCTAGCTTCCGCGACATGGAACCCCTGAGCGAGAACGAGATCCGCGCGTCCTTCGTCAACTGCTCCAAGGGCGAGGCCCGTCGACTCAACCTCCCTCGGGGCCTGGCGGAACTGCCCTGGGAGAACCTGGACTTCCTCGGCTGGCGGGACCAGGGCGCGCCCGACCGGGCCTACCTGGTGGCGTCGTACGACGGTGAGCCGGTCGGCGTGACGCTGCGGGTGCCGACGGTCCGCCGCAGCCTCACCAAGACCAACGTCTGCTCGCTGTGCATCACCGCGCACGCGGGCTCCGGCGTCGCGCTGCTCGCCGCCCGCCGGGCCGGGGCGGCCGGGCGGGAGGGCAACACCGTCGGCACGTACATCTGCGCCGACCTCGCCTGCTCGCTGTACGTGCGCGGGCTGAAGAAGTCCGCCTTGGTGACCAGGCCCGACGAGTCGCTGCCGCTGGAGCGGCAGATCGACCGGACGGTGGGGAACCTGGAGGCCTTCCTCGCCAAGGTGCTCGCCGACACCGCGCACTGAGCGGGACGCGCGGACACCGCGTTCCGGCGGGGTCAGTGCCCGCGCAGCTGGTCGAGGTCGCGCCGCTCCCGCTTGGTCGGGCGCCCGGCGCCCCGGTCCCGCTCGCCGGCCGTCGCGACGAGTTCGCGCGGCGGCCGCGGCGGGCTGTTGTCGACCAGGCAGTCCGCCGCCACCGTCGCGCCGACCCGCTTGCGGATGAGCTTCTGCACCACGACGACCCGCTCGTAGCCCTCCTCGCGGACCCGCACCTCGTCCCCGGCGCGCAGCGCCTGGGCCGGCTTGACCCGTTCGCCGTTCACCCGCACGTGCCCGGCCCGGCAGGCGGCGGCCGCCAGCGCCCGCGTCTTGGTGAGCCGGACCGACCAGATCCAGCTGTCCACCCGCACGCTTCCCTCGTGTTCAGCCATCCCTGGAGCCTACCCAAGCCGCCCGAACGGCCCGAGCCCGAACCCGAGCCCTCGGCGCCCGCTACGCCGCCTCCGGCACCATCCGGGCCGCCTGCGGGGCCTCCTGGACCGCCCAGCCGTTGCCGTCCGGGTCGTTGAAGAACACGAAGGAGTTCCAGGCCTCGCCGTGCCCGTCCACCCGGCTGCCCGCCTCGAAGTGCTGGACCGGGCTGACCTCGACGCCCCGGGCCGCGAGTTCGGCGTGCGCCTTGTCGATGTTCGGTACCACCAGCTGCAGTCCCTTCACGGATCCGGGCGGCGCCCCGATGACCCCGGTGCCCACCACGATGGAGCACGTGGAACCCGGGGGAGTCAGCTGGACGACCCGGACCCCGTCGCGCAACCGGGTGTCGTGGTCGACCGTGAAGCCGACCAGCTCCTCGTAGAACAGCTTCGCGCGGTCCACGTCCGACACCGGGACCACCACGACTTCGAGCTTCCAGTCCATCGCCCTCACCCCTCTCGGCCGGGCACTTCCAGTATCCGTCGAAACGGTTCCCCGTCGGGCCGTCGGATAGCCTGAGAACACGATGAATCCCGAGATCACGCCCGCCGCGGCGACCCAGTTCAGTACGCCGTGGGGCGCCTTCGACCTCACCCGCTTCCCGGAGGACCCGCGTGAGCGGCTGCGGGCCTGGGACGCGGCCGACGAGTACCTGCTGCGCCACCTCGCGGGCGAGGCGGACAGCGCCGCCGGCACCGCGACCGACCTGGCCGGCCGCCGGATCGTCGTCCTGGGCGACCGCTGGGGCGCGTTGACCACCGCGCTGGCCGCCCACGAGCCGGTGCAGATCGTCGACTCCCACCTCGGCCGGCAGGCCACCCTGGCCAACCTGGCGCGGGCCGGCGCCACCGTCGACCCGGCCCGACTGCTGACCACCCGGGACGCCCCGCCGGAGCGGATCGACGTCCTGCTGGTGCGCGTCCCCAAGAGCCTGGCCCTGCTGGAGGACCAGCTGCACCGGCTGGCCCCCGCCGTCCACCCGGGCACGGTGGTGCTCGGCGCCGGCATGGTCGCCGAGATCCACACCTCCACGCTCCAGCTCTTCGAGCGGATCCTCGGCCCGACCCGCACCTCGCTCGCCGCCCGCAAGGCCCGGCTGATCTTCTGCACCCCGGATCCGGCGCTGGACCCCGGCCCCAGCCCGTGGCCGCACCGCTACGCGCTGCCGCCGGACGTCGGGGCGGTCTCCGGGCGCACGGTGGTCAACCACGCCGGCACGTTCTGCGCCGAGCGCCTCGACATCGGCACCCGCTTCTTCCTCGGCCACCTGCCGACCCCGGCGCCCGGGGCCCGGGTGGTCGACCTGGGCTGCGGCAACGGCGTGGTCGGCACGGCCGCCGCGCTGGCCGGGCCGGGTGCGGAGCTGGTGTTCGTCGACGAGTCCCATCAGGCGGTGGCGTCGGCGGAGGAGACCTTCCGCGCCAATCTGGGCCCGGACGCCCGGGCGGAGTTCCTGACCGCCGACGCGCTGGCGCCGGAGGTGGCGCCCCCGGGCTCGGTGGACCTCGTCCTGAACAATCCGCCGTTCCACTCGCACCAGGCCACCACGGACGCCACCGCCTGGCGGATGTTCACCAGTTCCCGGCGGGCGCTGCGGCCGGGTGGGGAGCTGTGGGTGGTCGGCAACCGCCATCTCGGCTACCACGTCAAGCTGCGGCGTCTCTTCGGGAACTGCCAGCTGGTGGCGGGTAACCCCAAGTTCGTGGTGCTGCGCGCGGTCAAGCGGTAGTCCGGCGTCCGCTCGGTCGGTGGCTGTTCGGTCGCGGGCCGGTGGCGGCCCGGCCGGGCGGACGCAGGGCGGTTTTCGGGCGTTCTTCGGGGTCCTGACCGCAGCTCCTTGCATGAATGTTCCGTACTGCGTATATTCATGCCACAACAAAGGAGGAACGCCATGGCATTGCGAGTCGCCGTCGCCGGCGCGAGCGGATACGCGGGCGGCGAGGTGCTGCGTCTGCTGCTCGGCCACCCGGAGGTGGAGATCGGGGCGCTGACCGGCGGCTCGAACGCGGGCACCCGGCTGGGCGCGCTCCAGCCGCACCTGATCCCGCTCGCCGACCGCGTCCTCGAACCCACCACCCCCGAGGTGCTGGCCGGCCACGACGTGGTCTTCCTGGCGCTGCCGCACGGCCAGTCCGCCACCGTCGCCGAGGCGCTCGGCGACGAGGTCCTGGTGGTCGACTGCGGCGCCGACTTCCGGCTCCGCGCCGCCACCGACTGGGAGCAGTTCTACGGCTCCGCGCACGCCGGCACCTGGCCCTACGGCCTGCCCGAACTCCCCGGCCACCGGGCCGCGTTGAAGAGCAGCAACCGGATCGCCGTGCCCGGCTGCTACCCGACGGCCGTGTCCCTGGCGCTGTTCCCGGCGTACGCGGCCGGACTCGCCGAGCCGGAGGCCGTCGTGGTCGCCGCCTCCGGCACCTCCGGTGCGGGCAAGGCCGCCAAGACCCACCTGCTGGGCAGCGAGGTCATGGGCAACGTCAGCCCGTACGGCGTCGGCGGCGTGCACCGGCACACCCCGGAGATGGTGCAGAACCTCACCCCGGTCGCGGGCGAGCCCGTCACCGTCTCCTTCACGCCGACCCTCGTCCCGATGCCGCGCGGCATCCTCGCCACCTGCTCCGCCAAGGCGCGGCCCGGCGTGACCGCCGAGAGCCTGCGCGCCGTCTACGCCGGGGCGTTCGCGGACGAGCCGTTCGTCCACCTGCTGCCCGAGGGGCAGTGGCCGCAGACCAGCAGCGTCTACGGCGCCAACACCGCCCTCGTCCAGGTCGCGCTGGACGCCACCGCCGGGCGGATCATCGCGATCAGCGCGATCGACAACCTCGTGAAGGGCACCGCGGGCGGCGCGGTGCAGAGCATGAACATCGCCCTGGGCCTGCCCGAGGAGCTGGGCCTTCCCGTGAACGGAGTCGCACCGTGAGCAACAGTACGAACGTGGGCGTGACGGCCGCCAAGGGCTTCCGGGCCGCCGGTGTGACCGCCGGCATCAAGGCCTCCGGCACCCCCGACCTCGCCCTGGTGGTCAACGACGGCCCCGCGCTCGCCGCCGCCGGCGTCTTCACCGCCAACCGCGTCAAGGCCGCGCCGGTCGTCTGGTCCGAGCAGGTCCTCAAGGGCGGCCAGGTGTCCGCCGTGGTCCTCAACTCCGGCGGCGCCAACGCCTGCACCGGCCCGCTCGGCTTCCAGGACACCCACGCCACCGCGGAGAAGGTCGCCGAGGAACTGGAGCTCAACGCCGGCGAGGTCGCCGTCGCCTCCACCGGCCTGATCGGCGAGCGCCTCCCGATGGACGTCCTGCTGCCCGGCGTCGCGCTGGCCGCCCGGGAGCTGAGCGCGACCGGCGGAGAGGCCGCCGCGATCGCCATCAAGACCACCGACACCGTGCACAAGACCGCCCAGGTCACCAGCCCGGCGGGCTGGACGGTCGGCGGCATGGCCAAGGGCGCGGGCATGCTCGCCCCGAGCCTGGCCACCATGCTGGTCGTGATCACCACCGACGCCGACCTGGACGCCGCTGCCCTGGACACCGCGCTGCGCGGCGCCACCCGCACCACCTTCGACCGGATCGACTCCGACGGCTGCATGTCCACCAACGACACCGTGCTGCTGCTGGCCTCGGCCGCCTCCGGCGTCGTCCCGGACGAGGCCGAGTTCGCCGAGGCGGTCCGCACCGTCAGCGCCGAGCTGGCCCGCCGGCTGATCGCCGACGCCGAGGGCGCCAGCAAGGACATCCGGATCGACGTCACCGGCGCCGCCACCGAGCAGGAGGCCGTCGACGTCGCCCGGACGATCAGCCGCAACAACCTGCTCAAGTGCGCCATCCACGGCGAGGACCCCAACTGGGGCCGGGTGCTGGCCGCGATCGGCACCACCGACGCCGCCTTCGACCCGGACCGGCTGGACGTGGCCATCAACGGCGTCTGGGTCTGCAAGGACGGCAGCGTCGGCGAGGACCGCACCCTGGTGGACATGGCCGGCCGCGAGGTCGTCATCACCGCGAACCTCAACGCCGGTACGGAGAGTGCCTCGTTGTGGACCAATGACCTCACCGCCGACTACGTCCACGAGAACAGCGCCTACTCGACCTGATGCCCGACAGGTGACGCGCGCCACCCGATGCGCGCCACCTGATCCGCGACACCCGATGCGCGACACCCGTTCGGACGAGGGACACCCGTGAAGATCGCACCCAAGGGCGAACAGGCCCGCAACAACACCGCGTTGCCCAAGGCGATGACGCTGATCGAGGCGCTGCCGTGGCTGGAGCGCTTCCACGGCAAGACCGTCGTGATCAAGTTCGGCGGCAACGCCATGGTGGACGAGAGCCTCAAGTCGGCCTTCGCCCAGGACGTCGTCTTCCTCCGCTACGCCGGCCTGCACCCCGTCGTGGTGCACGGCGGCGGCCCGCAGATCAGCGCCCAGCTGGACCGCCTCGGCCTGGAGTCCAGCTTCACCAACGGCCTGCGGGTCACCACCCCCGAGACCATGGACGTGGTCCGGATGGTGCTGGCCGGCCAGGTGCAGCGCGAACTCGTCGGCCTGCTCAACGAGCACGGCCCGTTCGCGGTCGGCATGACCGGCGAGGACGCGCACACCATGACGGCGGTCAAGCGGTACGCGGTGGTGGACGGCGAGCAGGTCGACATCGGCCTGGTCGGCGACATCGTCAACATCGAGGCCGGCGCGGTGAAGGCGCTGATCGCCGACGGCCGGATCCCGGTCATCTCCTCGATCGCGCGCGGCGCCGACGGCCACGTCTACAACATCAACGCCGACACCGCCGCGGCCGCCCTCGCGGTCTCGCTGGGCGCCGAGATGCTGGTGGTCCTGACCGACGTCGAGGGCCTCTACGCGGACTGGCCGAACTCCGACGACGTGATCAGCCAACTCGCCGCGAGCGAGCTGGAGGAGCTGCTGCCGAGCCTGGCCAGCGGCATGCTCCCCAAGATGGAGGGCTGCCTGCGCGCCGTCCGCTCCGGGGTGGGCACCGCCCGCGTCCTGGACGGCCGGGTGCAGCACAGCCTGCTGCTGGAGATCTTCACCGACGAGGGCATCGGCACGATGGTCGTGCCGGACGACGAACAGACCGTGACCGGGGGACTGGCATGACCGCGAACGAGCAACTGACCGGCCGGTGGCAGCACACCTTCACCGACAACTACGGCACCCCGCGGATCGCGCTGGTGCGCGGTGCGGGCGCCAAGCTCTGGGACGCCGACGGCAAGGAGTACACCGACCTGCTCGGCGGCATCGCCGTCAACGCGCTCGGCACCGCCCACCCGGCGGTCGTCGAGGCGGTCAGCCGGCAGATCGCCACCCTGGGTCACGTCTCCAACCTCTTCATGGCCGAGCCGACCATCGCCCTCGCCGAGCGGCTGCTGCGGCTGGACGGCCGGGAGGGCGGCCGGGTGTTCTTCTGCAACTCCGGCGCCGAGGCCAACGAGGCCGCGTTCAAGATCAGCCGCCGGACCGGCCGCACCCACCTGGTCGCCCTCCAGGGCGCCTTCCACGGCCGGACGATGGGCGCCCTCGCGCTCACCGGCCAGTCGGCCAAGCAGGAGCCGTTCCGCCCGCTGCCCGGCGACGTCACGCACGTCCCGTTCGGCGACGTCGAGGCGCTGCGCGCGGCCGTCACCACCGAGACCGCGGCGGTCTTCCTGGAGCCGGTCCAGGGCGAGAACGGCGCCATCCCGCTGCCCGAGGGCTACCTGAGGGCGGCCCGCGAGATCACCCGGGCCACGGGCACCCTGCTGATCCTGGACGAGATCCAGACCGGCGTCGGCCGCACCGGGTACTGGTACGCCCACCAGGCCGTCGAGGGCGTCGAGCCGGACGTCGTCACCCTCGCCAAGGCGCTCGGCGGCGGGCTGCCGATGGGCGCGGTGCTGGCCTTCGGTGAGGCCGCCGAACTGCTCACCCCGGGCCAGCACGGCACCACCTTCGGGGGCAACCCGGTGGCCGCGGCGGCCGGGCTCGCGGTGCTGGACACCATCGAGTCCGAGGGCCTGCTGGAGCACGTCCGCAAGCTGGGCGAGCGGCTGCGCCAGGGCGTCGAGGCGATCGGCGACCCGCTGGTCTCGCACGTGCGCGGCGCCGGACTGCTGCTCGGCATCGTGCTCACCGAGCCGGTGTCGGCACGGGTGCAGGCCGCCGCGCAGGAGGCGGGCTTCCTGGTCAACGCGGCCGTCCCGGACGCCGTCCGGCTGGCCCCGCCGCTGGTACTGACCGAGCAGGAGGCGGACGCCTTCCTCGCCGCTCTGCCGGGCGTCCTGCGGGCGGTGCGCGAGAGTGCCCCGGCCGATGCGAGCTGACCGTTGTCCGGGAGAATAACCACATGACCGTTTCCCACTCCGGCCCGTCCGCCGCAGGCCCGTCGCCGCAGGTGCCGCAGACCCGCACCGCGCGGCACCGGCGGATCGTGGACCTGCTCACCCGCCAGCCCGTGCGCTCGCAGAGCCAGCTCGCCAAGCTGCTCGCCGACGACGGACTCGTGGTCACCCAGGCGACGCTCTCCCGGGACCTGGACGAGCTGGGCGCGGTCAAGATCCGCAACCGGGACGGTGCGCTGATCTACGCCGTCCCGGCGGAGGGCGGCGACCGCACGCCGCGCGCGCCGATGGGGGAGTCGGCCAGCGAGGGCCGGATGGCCCGGCTGGCCGGCGAGCTGATGGTCTCCGCGACGGCCTCCGGCAACCTGGTGGTGCTGCGCACCCCTCCGGGGGCCGCGCAGTTCCTCGCCTCGGCGATCGACCAGGCGGAGGTGTTCGAGATCATCGGCACCATCGCCGGCGACGACACCGTCCTGCTGATCAGTCGGGACCCGGCGGGCGGCCAGGCGCTCGCCGACCACCTCATGCAACTCGCCCAGGCGAAGGCCCAGTAGCGCGCGACGACGCGAGACCCCGACGCGCAACGACGCGTAACGACACGAAACCCCGACCGGTGGAGACTTCCCCGGCCGGGGTTTTGTGTTTCATACGGACTAGTGCATACTTATGCCTGTCGCCGTAAACCTGTACGGAAACCCTGTACGTAGAGCTGTAAGGAGAAAGCCGTGGCCGAGCGCGTCGTACTCGCCTACTCGGGCGGACTGGACACCTCCGTCTGCATCGGCTGGATCGCCGAGGAGACGGGCGCCGAGGTCATCGCCGTCGCCGTCGACGTCGGCCAGGGCGGCGAGGACCTGGAGGCGATCCGCCAGCGCGCGCTGGACTGCGGCGCCGTCGAGGCCGAGGTCGCGGACGCCCGCGACGAGTTCGCCGACGAGTACTGCCTCCCGGCGATCAAGGCCAACGCGCTCTACCAGGGCCAGTACCCGCTGGTCTCCGCGCTGTCCCGGCCGGTCATCGTCAAGCACCTGGCCGCCGCCGCCCGCAAGCACGGCGCCACCACCGTCGCGCACGGCTGCACCGGCAAGGGCAACGACCAGGTCCGGTTCGAGGTCGGCATCAACTCGCTGGCCCCCGGCCTGAAGTGCATCGCCCCGGTGCGCGACTACGCGATGACCCGGGACAAGGCGATCGCCTTCGCCGAGGCCAAGGGCCTGCCGATCGCCACCACCAAGAAGTCCCCGTACTCGATCGACCAGAACGTCTTCGGCCGGGCCGTCGAGACCGGCTTCCTGGAGGACATCTGGAACGCCCCGGTCGAGGACGTCTACGACTACACCCAGGACCCGGCCGCCCCGCGCGAGGCCGACGAGGTGGTCATCACCTTCGACGCCGGCGTCCCGGTGGCCGTCGACGGCCGCAAGGTCACCGTCCTCCAGGCCATCGAGGAGCTCAACAAGCGGGCCGGCGCCCAGGGCGTCGGCCGGCTGGACATGGTCGAGGACCGGCTGGTCGGCATCAAGTCCCGGGAGATCTACGAGGCCCCCGGCGCGATCGCCCTGATCACCGCCCACCAGGCCCTGGAGAACGTCACCGTCGAGCGCGAACTCGCCCGCTACAAGCGGCAGGTGGAGCAGCGCTGGGCCGAACTCGTCTACGACGGCCTCTGGTTCTCCCCGCTCAAGCGCGCGCTGGACGGCTTCGTGAACGAGGCCAACCAGCACGTCTCCGGCGAGATCCGGATGGTCCTGCACGGCGGCCGGGCCGTGGTCAACGGCCGCAGGTCCGACCAGTCGCTGTACGACTTCAACCTCGCCACCTACGACACCGGCGACACCTTCGACCAGTCGATGTCCAAGGGCTTCATCGAGATCTTCGGGATGTCCTCGAAGCTCGCCGCCCGCCGCGACCTCGCCTGATCCCCTCCCGTCCCCACCCCCCTTCCCCGTCAGGAGCCCACGCGATGTCCGCCGACCAGCACGCAGACCAGACCGCCGACGTCCGCCTCTGGGGCGCGCGCTTCGCCGACGGCCCGTCCGAGGCGCTGGCCAGGCTCTCCGCCTCGGTCCACTTCGACTGGCGCCTCGCGCCGTACGACATCGCCGGCTCCAAGGCCCACGCCCGGGTCCTGCACAAGGCCGGCCTGCTCTCCGAGGACGAGCTCGCCGCGATGCTGGCCGGCCTCGACCAGCTGCTCGCCGACGTCCAGGCGGGCACCTTCACCGGGACCGTCGCCGACGAGGACGTGCACACCGCCCTGGAGCGCGGCCTGCTGGAGCGCCTCGGCGCCGACCTCGGCGGGAAGCTGCGGGCCGGGCGCTCGCGCAACGACCAGATCGCCACCCTGTTCCGGATGTACCTGCGGGACCACGCCAGGACCATCGGCGCCCTGGTGCTCGACCTCCAGCACGCCCTGGTCGGCCTCGCCGAGGCGCACCCGGACACCGCGATGCCGGGCCGCACCCACCTCCAGCACGCCCAGCCCGTCCTCTTCGCCCACCACGTCCTCGCGCACGTGCAGGCCCTCGGCCGGGACGCCGAGCGGCTGCGCCAGTGGGACGCCCGCACCGCCGTCTCCCCGTACGGCTCCGGGGCGCTGGCCGGCTCCTCGCTCGGCCTCGACCCGCAGGCCGTCGCCGCCGACCTCGGCTTCGAGGGCGGCTCGGTCGGCAACTCCATCGACGGCACGGCCTCGCGCGACTTCGTCGCCGAGTTCGCGTTCGTGACCGCGATGATCGGCATCAACCTCTCCCGGATCGCGGAGGAGGTGATCATCTGGAACACCAAGGAGTTCGGCTTCATCACGCTGCACGACGCCTTCTCCACCGGTTCCTCGATCATGCCGCAGAAGAAGAACCCGGACATCGCCGAGCTCGCCCGGGGCAAGTCCGGCCGGCTGATCGGCAACCTGACCGGCCTGCTGGCCACGCTCAAGGCCCTGCCGCTCGCCTACAACCGGGACCTCCAGGAGGACAAGGAGCCGGTGTTCGACTCCTGCGACACGCTGGAGGTGCTGCTGCCCGCGTTCACCGGGATGATGGCCACCCTCACCGTGCACCGGGAGCGGCTGGAGGAGCTGGCCCCGGCCGGCTTCTCGCTCGCCACCGACATCGCCGAGTGGCTGGTCAAGCAGGGCGTGCCGTTCCGGGTCGCGCACGAGGTGGCCGGCGCCTGCGTCAAGGTCTGCGAGGCCGAGGGCATCGAGCTGTCCGACCTGACGGACGAGCAGTTCGCGGCGATCTCGGTGCACCTGACGCCCGAGGTGCGGTCGGTGCTCAGTGTGCACGGCGCCATCGCCTCCCGCAACGGGCGCGGCGGCACCGCGCCGTCGGCGGTGGCGGTCCAGCTCGCCGAGGTGAAGGCGGACCTGGCGCGGCAGCAGGAGTGGATCCAGGGCTGACCACCGGTCTGCGGGGGAGGGGCGCGACGGTCCGACCGTCGCGCCCCTCCGGCGTCCGCACCCCCGGTCAGGCGTAACCCGGCCCGTCTCGGCCCGTCATGCACGGTGTGTGCACAACCCTTCCGCCCGTCCCCTCCGCCGAGGACGTCTTCCTCGCCGAACGCCGCCGCCGCGTGGTCCGCGAGACCGTGGCCGGCCTGCCGGGCCGCTGCCCCGAGCTGGTCGCCGCCCTCGCCGAGGATCCACCGCCGACCTACCGGGAGCTCTCCGAACGCCTCGGCATGCCGCGCGGCTCGATCGGGCCCACCCGCTCCCGCTGCCTCGCCTGCCTGCGGATCCTCCTCCACGCCGAGCGGTACCCGTGAGGGGTACCCGCGAGCGGCCAGTGACGCTCCGCATGCAGATCACCCCGGAGGCGGCTCCGCCCGAGTGACGTTCCGCACGCCCGCCCGCCGCCGTCGCCCGCCGCCCCCCCCCGTGACCCTCGCCACGTCGAGCCGTCGCCGCCCCCGGCCACGCCCCGCGCGCGGCGCCCGCCACCGGCCCCACCACCCGCCCCGCCCCCGCGTGACCCTCGCCACGTCGAACGCCCCGAAGGTTGAGAGCAGCTGACACACGGGTAGAGCGCTGGCGAACGTAGCTCTTGACGGTGCCGCGATCACTCGGATACTGAGCGTGAGCGCGTCGCCGTCGACCCGGTCACTTCCGGGCCGCGCGGCTGGTACGTTCGTGCGCCACCCCCGGTCAGGGCAGATCCCCGGCCGGGACATCTCCGGCAGGGCATCCGGTGCGTCACCCTCACGTTTGCGCGCCGGGCACGACGATGGGGAGGCCCCAGCACATGGGCATGAGCGTGATCATCTCGGCGGCGGACGCCGAGGACGCGGAGCAGATCCTCAAGCTCCAGTACCTCGGCTACCAGCCCGAGGCAGAGCTGTACGGCGACTGGGCGATCGAGCCCCTGACGCAGAGCCTGGAGAGCCTGCGCGCCGAACTGTCCGGGCAGTACGTCCTGGTCGCCCGGCTGGGCGACGAGGTGGTCGGCACCATCCGAGGTCACGTCGACGCCGAGGGCGTCGGCCGGATAGGGCGCCTGGTCGTCCACCCGAGGATGCAGCGGCACGGCCTGGGCGGCCGGCTGCTGGACGCGCTGGAGCGCCGCCTCGCCGAGGACGGCCGTCCGGTGACCTCCTACCGCCTGTTCACCGGCCACCGCAGCCTCGGCAACCTGCGGCTGTACACCCGCCTGGGCTACCGGCAGTCCGCGGTCGAGCAGGTCACCGACCGGCTCAGCCTGGTACACCTGGAGAAGCCCGCCGTGGTGTCGCTCGCCGCGACCGCCTGAGCCCTCCGCCCGTTCCGGCCCGCACGGCGCCGCCACCATCCGGACACTCCGGTGGCGGCGCCGAGCCGCATCGTCGCTGGTGGCGGCGTCGGGTGTCCGCATTGCGGACATCACATCCAAGTAATTGGGTCCAAATCGACCCATCTGATTTACTGGCTCACATGACTGCGACGACGAAATGGACCCCCACCGGCACCCTGCCGGCAGGTGAGCGCGCCATGTGCCGTCGAATGTGTCACCGCTGAGGGCCACCGCCCCCGGCACCCGGTTGAGGGTGCCCCCACCTCGCGCCCCGAAGCGAGACCCGGCGTCGTTCCCGTCCGTGCGAGCGCGCCCAGCCTGCCACACCCCTTCTCCCGCCTGCCCGCCCATGGGCGGGTGGTCGTCCACGACGACTCGTGCCCGTGACTCGTGCCCGATGACTCGTAAGGGCCACGCCGTCGCGCGGCCCGGCCGCTCAGCGGCCACGATCAAGAGGTGGCAGGTCCGGATCCCCCTGGCGAAGCGCCGTGCACGTCGCCGACCGCACCCCGGTCGGGCGGCCGCCCGCCGCCCGCCCCCGACCCACGGAAGCAGCTGTGATCACCACCACGGACCTCACGAAGGTCTACCGCTCCCGAGGCCGCGAGGTGAGCGCCCTCGCCGGCGTCGACCTGCACGTCCGCCCTGGCGAGGTCTACGGAGTCGTCGGCACCAGCGGCGCCGGCAAGTCCACGCTCATCCGCTGCGTGAACATGCTGGAGCGTCCGACCTCCGGCACCGTCATGGTGGACGGGGTCGAGCTGACCGCGCTGTCCGGCGGCGAGAACCGGGCCGGCCGGGAGCTGCGGGAGGCGCGGCGCCGGATCGGCATGGTCTTCCAGCACTTCAACCTGCTCTCCTCGCGGACCGTCCAGCAGAACGTCGAGCTCCCGCTGGAGATCATCGGGCTGGACCGCACCCAGCGCCGCCGCAAGGCCGCCGAACTGCTCGACCTGGTCGGCCTCGGTGACAAGGCCCGCAGCTACCCCAACCAGCTCTCCGGCGGCCAGAAGCAGCGCGTCGGCATCGCCCGGGCCCTGGCCGGCGACCCCAAGGTGCTGCTCTCCGACGAGGCCACCTCGGCGCTCGACCCGGAGACCACCCGTTCGATCCTCAAGCTGCTGCGCGACCTCAACCAGCAGCTCGGCCTCACCGTCCTGCTGATCACCCACGAGATGGACGTCATCAAGTCCGTCTGCGACTCCGCGGCCCTGATGCGCGGCGGCCGGGTGGTCGAGTCCGGCCGGCTGACCGACCTGCTGGCCGAGCCCGGCTCCGAGCTGGCCCGCGAGCTGTTCCCGCTCAGCGAGTTCGGCACCGGCCACCCCGGCTCGACCGTGCTGGAGATCACCTTCCAGGGCGACTCCTCGGCCCAGCCCTTCGTCTCCCAGCTGGCCCGCACCTACCAGATCGACATCAACATCCTCGGCGCCGCGGTGGAGACCATCGCCGGCCGGATGGTCGGCCGGATGCGGGTCGAGCTCTCCGGCGGCCACCAGGACAACGTGGTGCCGATCGGCTACCTGCGCGAGCAGGGCCTACAGGTGGACGTACTGGGCGCGGCGGACGGAGCGGTGGCATGACCTGGGACCAGATGTGGGCCCTGATGGGGCCCGCCACGCAGGAGACCTTCCAGATGGTCGGCGTCTCCACGGCCGTCACCGTGCTGCTCGGCCTGCCGCTGGGCATCCTGCTGGTGCTGACCGACAAGGGCGGGCTGCTGGCCAACCGGGCCGTCAACAAGTCGATCGCCTTCGTGGTGAACATCGCCCGCTCGGTGCCGTTCATCATCCTGATGATCGCGCTGATCTCCTTCACCCGCTGGCTGGTCGGCACCTCCATCGGCTGGCAGGCGGCGACCGTGCCGCTCACCATCGGCGCCATCCCGTTCTTCGCCCGCCTGGTCGAGACCTCCGTCCGCGAGGTCGACCGCGGCCTGGTCGAGGCCGTCCAGGCGATGGGCGGCAGCACCTGGACGATCGTCCGCAAGACGCTGCTCCCGGAGGCGCTGCCCGGCATCGCCGCCTCGGTGACCACCACGATCATCACGCTGATCAGCTACTCCGCGATGGCCGGCACGGTCGGCGGCGGCGGCCTCGGCACGCTCGCCGTCAACTACGGCTACCAGCGCTTCGAGACGGCCTTCATGTGGGTCATCGTGGCCGAGCTGGTGATCCTCGTCACCGCCGTCCAGCTGATCGGCGACTTCGCCGTCCGGCGCCTCGCCAACCGCGGCGGCACCGGCGGCCGGACCCGCCTGCTGGGCCGCACCCCGGCCGGACCGGCCGCCCCCGACGAGGACCTCGTCGCCCCCTAGACCTCCCGGGTCCGACACCGGACCACGGCTCCCCGTATCACGCAGAAAGGCACTTTTCGTGCGCAACGCCCTGAAGTTCACCAGCATCCTCGCCACCGCCGGCATCGCCCTCTCGCTGGCCGCGTGCGGCAGCTCCGGGTCCTCCTCCTCGGACCCGAACGCGCCGCTCAAGGTCATCGCCAGCCCCACCCCGCACGGGCAGATCCTCAAGTTCGTCAAGGACAACCTCGCGGCCAAGGCGGGCCTCAAGCTCGACATCAAGGAGGTCACCGACTACGTGACCCCCAACACGGCGGTGCAGGACGGTTCGGCCGACGCCAACTACTTCCAGCACGTCCCGTACCTGGAGGACTTCAACAAGAAGCACGGCACCGACATCGTCTCGGTCGAGCCCGTGCACCTGGAGCCGCTCGGCGTCTACTCCAAGAAGGTCAAGTCGATCGCCGACCTGCCGGACGGCGCCACCGTCGGCCTGCCCAACGACGCCACCAACGAGGGCCGCGCGCTCAAGCTGCTCGCCGACAACAAGCTCATCACGCTGAAGGACGGCGTCACCACCGCCGCCACCCCGGCCGACGTGACGGGCAACCCGAAGAACCTCAAGTGGAAGGAGCTGGAGGCCGCCCAGCTGCCCCGCTCCATCGCCGACCTCGACGCCGCCGTCATCAACGGCAACTACGCGCTCGACTCCGGCCTGAAGCCCGCCACCGACGCGCTGGTGCTGGAGAAGGCCGAGGGCAACCCGTACGCCAACATCCTCGCCGTGAAGAAGGGCAAGGAGAACGACCCGCGCGTGAAGAAGCTGGCCGAGCTGCTGCACTCCGACGAGGTCAAGAAGTACATCGACGACACCTTCCAGGGCTCGGTCATCCCGGCCTTCTGAGCCGCGGTCCGATCCATGCCCTGACCCCGACCGGGCCCCCGCCGCACCTCGGCGGGGGCCCGGTCGGGCAGGATGCACCCGGGGAGCCCTGGTCGGCGGCGTTCTGACGTACCGTCGTGCGGGCGGCGCACCGCGTGACACCCGGGGCACGGCGGGGGCGTACGGTGTTGTGTTCACGACCCGGCGAGGAGAGACGGCATGGCAGCGAGCTTCCCCGAGACCGCCATCAGCACCGAACGGCTTCTGCTGCGGCCCCTTGCGGAGGACGACGCGCCCGGCCTGGCCACGATGATGGCGGACGAACTCGTCCTGGCCTGGACCGATCTGCCGCACCCCTTCACCGAGGCGTACGCGACCGAACTCGCCCGCACCCTCGCCCCCGCCCACCGGGCCGCCGGTCGCGGCATCGTCTTCGCCGTCACCGAGCACCTCACCCAGCGCCTGGTCGGCCTGGTCGAACTGCGCAACACCGACTGGCGCCTGCGCAGCACCGAGATCTCCTACGTCACCGCCTCCTGGGCCCGCGGCGAGGGCTACGCGCCCGAGGCCGTCCTCGGCGTCAGCCAGTGGCTGTTCGAGGACCGCGACTTCCTGCGCCTGGAGCTGCGCACCGCCGCCGGGAACACCGCCGCCCAGCAGGTCGCCCAGAAGATCGGCGGCATCAGCGAGGGCGTGCTGCGCAGCGCCTGGATAGTCCGGGGTGAGTCCAGTGAGGCCGTCGTGGAGAGCCGCAGCGACCTCATCCTGTGGAGCCTGCTCCCGGAGGACCTGGACGCGCCCGAGCCCGAGCCGCAGCGGACCGGCTGGCACGGCGACCACCGCTACGTGCTGCGCGACTGAGCCGCCCCGCTCGCGCGTGCCGCCCGTGCCGCCTGAGCCGTTCGTGCCGCTGATCCGCCACCGGCTCGTCACGGACATGTGTACGAGATGTCGGCGCCGAGGGGATCACACCCGGTAGCCTCTGCTCCGGCGCCGCACACCGGCGCGGTTTGTCGGCGCACCGAGTCGCACACCGGGTGACACCACAGGGACACCCCGGGTCGCAGGCCGGTCCGCGCACCGAGTCGAGGGAGAACGGCCGCAGATGGCTGACCGGATCACGGTCATCGGGTGGGACGGCACGCCGCTGACCGAGGCCGCCGGCGCGGCCCTCGCCGCAGCGACCCTGGTGGCCGGCGCCCCCTACCAACTGAACGCCCTCCCGGTGCCGGACGCCGCCGAGCGGATCACCCTCGGCAACGTCCGGCAGGCCGCCCGGCGGATCGCCGAGCACCGCGGCGCCGCCGTCGTGGTCGCCGAGGGCGACCCGGGCTTCTTCGGCGTCGTGCGCGCGCTGCGCCGCCCCGAGTACGGCCTCGAACTGGAGGTCCTGCCCGCGGTCTCCTCGGTCGCCGCCGCTTTCGCCCGGGCCGGCATGCCCTGGGAGGACGCCCAGGTGGTCAGCGCCCACGGCGGACGGCTGCGCCGCGCGGCCAACATCTGCCGGGCCCACCCCAAGGTCGCGGTGCTGACCGCGCCCGGCGCCGGTCCGAGCGAACTGGCCCTCATGCTGCGCGGGGTGCACCGGACCTTCGTGGTCTGCGAGGCCCTCGGCACCCCGGACGAGGACGTCACCGTCCTCACCTCCGACCGGATCGCCGACCACGTGTGGCGCGACCCCAACGTGGTGCTGGTGATCGGCGGTCACGGCGGTCCCCAGGCCGGCGGGGTCGACACGGAGGCCGGCTGGCTGGCCGGGCGCCCGGTCGGCTTCCCCGGCGCGGATCGCGGCTGGGCGCTCCCCGGTGACGCCTACGCGGGCGCCGGGCGCGCGGGGGACGAGCCCGGCGCATCGGAGGTGCTCCCCGCGCACGTGCGCGCCCTGGTGCTGGCCCGTCTGGGTGCTCGTCCGGGGGACCTGGTCTGGTCGGTCGGCGCGGGCAGCGGCGCCCTCGCGGTGGAGGCGGCCCGCTTCGGCGCCGCCGTGGTCGCGGTCGAGGCGTCCCGCTCGGCCTGCGCCCGGCTGGCGGTGAACGCGCGCCGGTACGGCGTCGAGGTGGAGACCGTGCACGGGCAGGGCCCCGAGGTGCTGGGCGGCCTGCCCGAGCCGGACGTGGCGGTGGTGGAGTCCGTCGGCCTCGACGTGGTGCGCGCGGTGCTGGCCCGCCGTCCGGAGCGGTTCGTCGCGGTGCCCCGGACCCTCGCCGAGGGGGAGCAGATCCACCGGGCGATCGCCGAGGCCGGCTACCGGGCGGACGGTGCGCTGCTGCAGTCCACTCCGCTGTCGGTCGCCGGTGGCGCCGGTGGCGGGCTGGCTCTGGGGGCGGGCGGTACCGGCGTGCTGCTGCTCTGGGGTGAGCAGATCGCGTGAAGGACTGGGGTGCGTCCTGTGGATTCGGTCCGATCCGCCGGGCGCGTTCCGCTCCCGCGCTGTGCTGCTGAGGGGTCGTGGTGGGGCCGGGCGGTGATCCAGGTCGCATCCGGACACCGATTCGAGAGGTGACCGTGCTGGGCCGGTAGTGTGGCGTCCTGGGCGGCTGCGGCGGTCGGCGACCCACCCGATTCAGTCGGTTTGTCGCCTTTTTGACGTGGTGCAACCCGGTTTTGCTCGGAGTGTGGGCAATTCGACGGGCCGCGTGCCGGACCTGGAGAATGCCGTAGGGTCCGGTGCGGTCGTGCCGGTTCCTCCGGGTTGTCGTTGTTTCAGATGGTGCGCCGCCCGGTGTGGGCGGCGCGCAGGCCGGGGTGCCGCAGTGCGCCGGAAGGACTTGGGCCGCAGCGCCTCGGCGCGGCGGCCGCGTGTGGTTGAGGGACGGGCCGGTGCAGGCCCGGCCCGTGCGGATGGGCGCTGCGGTCGGTGATCGTGTCGCCAAGGGCGCGGCAGCGGCCTGGAAGGAGCGTTTGACAATGACCGATGGCGGCCACGTCCCGGGCGAGGGAATGCCGGAGCACCTGAACGCCGGGCCGGACCAGCTCGGCGGACCGGAGGGCGTCGCGGGCGTTGCACCCCTGCAGGGCGTCGCGACGGACGGCGGCATGATCCCGAACCCGACGGCGCCGGGCCACGGCCTGGCCGGTGGTGCGGTGCCCCACGGCGCGGGAGTCATCCCGCCGCAGGGCCAGCCGCTCGGCGCGTCCGGCTTCGCCGTACCGGCCCCCGGCCTGTCGGCTCCCGGCGCACCGGCTCCCGGTGTGCCCGGTGAGGGCTGGGGCGTCGACCCGGGCGCCCCGCGTCCGGCCTTCCACTTCCTCGACCAGGACGACGAGGACGACGTCCTGCTGATGCCCGGTCCGCAGGGCTCCTGGGGCGAGCCGCTGGCGCCCCTCCCGACCGAGCAGACGCCGCTCGCCCCGCAGCAGGACGGCACGCCGGTCGAGCCTTCGTGGCCGCCGCTGGAGCCGCCGGTGCTCGGCGCCGAGCAGGCGCAGCAGCCGTTCCACGCCGCCCCGGCGCACCCGCAGGCCACGGAGGCGATGACGGCTTCTCAGCCGCCGCGCCGCCCGCTGCACGCCGGTCCGCCGATCCCGGACCCGTCGCTGATGACCGGCCAGGTCCCGGTGCGCTCGCTCGCCGACCGCGGCCCGTCGCAGGGCGGCACTCCCGCGCACGGCATCCCGGTGGTCGGCCGGCTGCCGATGGCCGAGGCCGTCGCCCCGGCGCCGGCCGCCGCGCCGCAGGCCGTTCCGGCGGCGCCCGCGCCCTCGGTGGTGCCGGCGGTTCCCGTGACGGAGGCCCAGGAGTCCCAGGAGTTCCAGCAGGTGCCGCTGGCCTCGCACCCGGTCGAGGCCCAGCTGGCCGTCGAGACGGTCGGGGCGATCGAGGTGATCGAGGTCGTCGAGCTGCCGGAGGCCGTCGTCGCCGAGGCCGCGGTGGACGCGGCGCAGGCCGCCGTGGCCGAGCCGGTCCCGGCGGAGTCCGGCCGGCCGGTCGTCGACCCGGGCGGCACACCGGTCGCCGGGGCCGTGGTGACGGCGCCCGCCGAGGCACCGGTCGAGGCCGCTGCTGAGGCGCCGGTCGAGCCCGTCGCCGAGGTTGCCGTCGAGGCCGCCGCGCAGGCCGCGCCCGCGGAACAGACCGAGGCCCCCGCCCCGGCCGGCCCGCCGCGGCGCATCTCCGCATTCCTCGCCGCGCCCACCCCGCACGGTCTGCCTCCGGTCGCGGCGGCCGCGCAGGCCCCGGTGGCCGAGGAGGCCGCCCCGCAGCAGCCCGCTCCCATAGCGGCCGAGGAGCCGGCCCAGGCCGCCCAGGCCGCCCCGCCCGTCGAGGCCGTGGTCGCGGTCGCGGTCGAGGCCGGTGAGCCCGCCGAGGCCGTGGCGCCCGCGCCGGAGGCGGTGGTCGAGCCCGTCGTCGAAACGGTCGTCGAGGCGGTCGCCGAGACCGCCGCCGGCACGGGCGAGATGCCCTCCGGCCAGGCCGTCGTCGAGGCCGTCGTCGAGCCCGCCGAGGCCGTTGCCGAGCCCGCCGCCGAGGTCGCTGCCGAGCCCGCCGAGGGCGGGCAGCCGCAGGAGGCCGCGCCGGTCGTGGACCAGGCCGTCGAGGCCCCGGTCGAGCCCGTCGTCGAGCCTGAGGCCGAGGCCGCCGCAGCGGAGACCGCGCCGCAGCCGGTCGCGGACGCCACCCCGGTCAGCGAGCCCGCCGAGCCTGTTGCCGTATCCGCCGAGACCGCCATCGAGACCGCCGCCGAGCCGGTCGCCGAGGTTTCCGAGGCCGTCCAGGCCGTCGAGCCTTCCGCGGCCCCGGACGACCAGGCCCAGCCCGTCACCGACCCGGCCGCAGAGTCCGCCGAGCAGGCCCCCACCGCCGAGTCGGCCGCCGTCGAGCCCGTGGCCGCCGAGGCCGTCGCCGAGGAGGCCGCCGCGCCGGAGGCCCCCGCCGCCGAGCAGCAGCCGGCTGAGCAGGCCGCCGAGCCGCTGACGGAGGAGTCGACGGAGCCGCAGACGGAGGACCAGGCGGAGGGTCAGGCGGAGCAGCCGGCCGAGGAAGCGCAGGCCGAGGAACCGCAGGCCGAAGAGCCGGCCGAGCCCCGCGGCCCGGCCGCGCCCGGCTTCGACCAGGCCGAACGCGAGGCCGTCCACCAGGTGATCCGCGAGCGCCGCGACATCCGCAACGGCTTCCGCCCGGACCCGATCCCGCACGAGGTGCTGATCCGCGTCCTGGAGGCCGCCCACACCGCCCCCAGCGTCGGCTACTCCCAGCCCTGGGACTTCGTGGTGATCCGCTCGGCCAAGACCCGCCGGCGGATGCACGCCCTGGCCGAGCGCCAGCGCGAGGTGTACGCGGACTCGCTGCCCAAGGGCCGGGCCAAGCAGTTCAAGGAAATCAAGACCGAGGCCATCCTCGAAACGCCGGTCAACATCGTGGTGACCGCCGACCGCACCCGCGGCGGCCGGCACACGCTGGGCCGCCACACCCAGCCCCAGATGGCCCCGTACTCGGCCGCCCTGGCGGTCGAGAACCTCTGGCTGGCCGCCCGCGCCGAGGGCCTGGGCGTCGGCTGGGTGAGCTTCTTCGACGACGAGGAGCTGGTCCGCGAGCTCGGCCTGCCCGAGCACCTGGAGGTCGTCGCCTACCTGTGCGTCGGCTTCGTCGACTCCTTCCCGGACGAGCCCGAGCTGGAGCAGCAGGGCTGGGCCAAGAAGCGCCCGCTGTCCTGGGTGGTCCACGAGGAGCAGTACGGCAACCGCGCGCTGCCCGGCGAGGAGCCGCAGAGCCTGCTCGCCGAGACCCTGCGCGGCATCCGCCCGCTGGACGCCAAGGCGCTCGGCGAGGCCTGGGACCGGCAGAAGCGGATGACGAAGCCGGCCGGCTCGCTCGGCATGCTGGAGATCATCTCCGCCCAGCTGTGCGGCCTGTCCCGCAAGTGCCCGCCGCCGATCCCGGAGCCCGCCTGCGTGGCGATCTTCGCGGGTGACCACGGCGTGCACGCGCAGGGCGTCAGCCCGTGGCCGCAGGAGGTGACCGCCCAGATGGTCGGCAACTTCCTGGCCGGGGGAGCGGTGATCAACTCCTTCGCCAAGCAGATCGGCACCGAGGTCTGCGTGGTCGACGTCGGCGTCGCCGCCGAACTGCCGGAGGCCATCCAGCAGGGCCGCACCACCGGCCTGCTGCCGCGCAAGGTCAAGCCCGGCACCGCCGACATGACCCAGGGCCCGGCGATGACCCGCGAGGAGGCGCTCAAGGCCATCGAGGTCGGCATCGAGACCGCCCGCGACCTCGTCGCGGCCGGCAACAAGGCACTGGTCACCGGCGACATGGGGATCGCCAACACCACCGCCTCGGCTGCCCTGATCTCGGTGTTCACCGGCCTCGACCCGGCCGAGGTCACCGGCCGCGGCACGGGCATCGACGACGAGACGCACGCCCGCAAGATCGAGGTCATCCGGGCCGCGCTGGCCCTGCACCGGCCCGACCCGGCCGACCCGATCGGCGTCCTCGCCGCCGTCGGCGGCCTGGAGCACGCGGCCCTGGCCGGCTTCCTGCTGGGCGCGGCCTCGCTGCGCACCCCGGTGGTCCTGGACGGTGTCATCGCGGGTTCGGCCGCGCTGGCGGCCAAGGCGATCGCCCCCGAGGTGCTGGCGGCCTGCATCGCCGGCCACCGCTCCGCCGAGCCCGGCCACCAGGCCGCGCTGGCGAAGCTGGGCCTGCGTCCGCTGATCGACCTGGACCTGCGGCTCGGCGAGGGCACCGGTGCCCTGCTGGCCCTGCCGCTGGTGCAGAGCGCGGCCCGGGCGATGCACGATGTAGCCACCTTCGACTCCGCCGGGGTCACCGAGAAGGGCTGACGTTCTCCGTCACCACTCCGCGGACCGGCCCGAGGGCGCGCCGGTCCGCGGAGCGGCGTCACGCCGCACCCGCACCCCGGACCCTCACCCCCGATCAGGAGCACCGCCGATGACCGCGCCCACCCCGCACCCCAGCACCGAAGGCCGTACCCCGTACCCGGTCGGCCTGCTGCTCGCCGGCCGCCGCGTGGTCGTGGTCGGCGGCGGCCAGGTCGCGCAGCGCCGGCTCCCCGCGCTGATCGCCACCGGTGCGGAGCTGCACCTGATATCGCCGGCCACCACCCCGGCCGTGCAGGCGATGGCAGACGCGGGCGAACTCACCTGGCACGCCCGCCCGTACCGGGACGGCGACCTGGCCGGCGCCTGGTACGCCCTGGTCGCCACCGACGACCCGGCGGTCAACGGTGCCGTCAGCGCCGAGGCCGAGCGCGAGCGGGTGTTCTGCGCCCGCAGCGACGATGCCTCCGCCGCCACCGCCTGGACCCCGGCCAGCGGCCGCGACGCGGGTGCCACCGTCGCGGTCCTCACCGGTGACCCGCGCCACTCCGCCGCTCTGCGCGACGCCATCGTGGACGGCCTGCGGGACGGCTCGCTGGCCGTCCGCCAGTTCCGCGCGCACGGCGTCGGCGGCGCCTCGGGGCAGCCGGGCCAGGGGAGCGTCGCCCTGGTCGGCGGCGGCCCGGGCGACCCGGACCTGATCACCGTGCGCGGCCGCCGCCTGCTGGCCGACGCCGACGTGGTGGTCGCCGACCGTCTCGCCCCGCGCGAACTGCTCGCCGAACTGCCCGAGCACGTCGAGGTCATCGACGCGTCCAAGATCCCCTACGGCCGGTTCATGGCCCAGGAGGCGATCAACCGGACGCTGATCGAGCACGCCAGGGCCGGCAAGTTCGTGGTCCGGCTCAAGGGCGGCGACCCGTACGTCTTCGGGCGCGGCGGCGAGGAACTGCTCGCCTGCGCCGAGGCCGGACTGCCGGTCACCGTCGTCCCGGGCATCTCCAGCTCGATCAGCGTCCCGGCGGCGGTCGGCGTCCCGGTCACCCACCGGGGCATGACGCACGAGTTCACCGTGATCTCCGGTCACGTCGGCCCGGACGACGAGCGCTCGCTCACCAACTGGGAGGCCGCCGCGAAGATGCGCGGCACCCTGGTGCTGCTGATGGCCGTGGACAAGATCGGCGCGATCGCCGCGAAGCTCGTCGAGCACGGCCGCCCGGGCGACACCCCGGTCGCGATCGTCCAGGAGGGCACCACCGCCGCCCAGCGCCGGGTGGACGCCACCCTGGCCACCGTCGCCGCGACCGTCGAGGCCGAGCGGATCAAGCCGCCGGCCGTGATCGTGGTCGGCGACGTCGTCAACGTCCTGGCGGCCGCCTTCCCGCGCTGAGCGCCCGGAGTGGGAAGTCGGGCCCGTCGACTTCCCACTCCGATTCCCATCCGACTTCCCCCGTCGGCCGGCCGCTCCGGGCGGCTACTCCAGCGGCTGCTCCGTCCAGATCACCTTCCCCGTCGCCGTGTAGCGCGTCCCCCAGCGGTCCGCGAACTGCGCGACCAGGAACAGCCCGCGCCCGCCCTCGTCGGTGGTCGCCGCGTACCGCAGGTGCGGCGAGGTGCTGCTGCCGTCCGACACCTCGCAGATCAGCGCCCGGTCCCGCAGCAGCCGCACCCGGATCGGCCCGGTGCCGTAACGGATGGCGTTGGTCACCAGCTCGCTCAGGATCAGCTCGGTGACGAACGCCGCCTCGTCCAGCCCCCAGGCCGCCAGCCGCTCCGCCACCTCGGCCCGGACGGCGCCCACCGCCGCCGGTTCGGGCGGCACCTCCCACTCCGCGACCTGGTCCGGCGCCAGCACCCTGGTCCGCGCCACCAGCAGCGCGATGTCGTCCAGCGGACGCTCCGGCAGCATCGCCCCGAGCACGTCCGCACAGGTCTGCTCCGGCGTGCGCGGCGGCCCGGTCAGCGCCGCCCGCAGCAGTTCCAGCCCCTCACCGATGTCGCGCTCGCGGTCCTCCACCAGCCCGTCGGTGTACAGCACCAGACGGCTGCCCTCGGCGAGGTCCAGCTCGACGTTCTCGAACGGCAGCACCGCCAGCCCCAGCGGCGGCCCGGTCGCCAGCTCCGGGAACACCACCCGCCCGTCCGGGCCCACCACGGCGGGCGGCGGATGCCCGGCGCTGGCCAGCGTGCACCGCCGCGCCACTGGGTCGTAGATCGCGTACAGGCAGGTCGCCCCGGTCAGGGCCGCGCCCTCGCCGCTCCCGGCCTCGTCCTGGTCGATTCGGTTCACCAGGTCGTCCAGGTGCCCCAGCAGCTCGTCCGGCGGCAGGTCCAGCGTCGAGAAGTTGTGGATCGCCGTCCGCAGCCGGCCCATCGTCGCCGCCGCGTGCAGGCCGTGCCCCACCACGTCCCCGACGACCAGGGCCACCCGCGCGCCCGGCAGCGGGATCACGTCGAACCAGTCGCCGCCCACCCCGGCCTGGGCCGGCAGGTAGCGGTGCGCGACGTCCAGCGCGCTCTGCGGCGGCAGGTTGCGCGGCAGCAGGCTGTGCTGGAGCGTCACCGCCATCGCGTGCTCCCGGGTGTAGCGGCGCGCGTTGTCGATGCACACCGCCGCGTGCGCCACCAGTTCCTCGGCCAGCGTCAGGTCGTCCGCCTCGAACGGCTCCGAGCGGTCCGCCCGCCAGAACCGGGCCACTCCCAGCAGCACCCCGCGCGCCCGCAGCGGCACCCGCACCATCGAGTGCACCCCGTACGCCAGCACCCGGGCCGACCGCTCCGGATCCTGCTCCCGCCACCCCGGGGCCTGGGCCAGCCGGGCCTCCAGCCCCGACTCCCCGCTGTGCAGCGCCCCGGCCAGCGGGGTGGCCGGCACCACGTCCAGCACCGTGTCCACCGGGTAGAACGGAGCGTCGTCCCGGATGCCGGCGAGCGCGACGCGGCGCATCCGCCCCAGCGAGGTGCCCGGCGGCGGCTCCTCGCCCGTCAGCACCTGGTCCGCCAGGTCCACCGTGACGAAGTCCGCGAACCGGGGCACCGCGACCTGCGCCAGCTCCTCCGCCGTCCGCGTCACGTCCAGCGAGCTGCCCACCGTCACCCCGGCGTCGTACAGCAGCCGCAGCCGCCGCTGCGCGCCCTCGGCCCGGCCGGACAGCGCCAGCAGCTCGGTGGAGTCACGCAGCGTGGCGACGCAGCCCGGCGGGCCGCCCACCTGGTCGGTCAGCCGGACGTTCACCGCCAGCAGCCGTTCCCCGGCCAGCACCACCTCGTCGGTCACCGGACGGTTGGCGGTCAGCAGTTCCTCGGGCGCGGGCTCCAGGCCCAGCTCGGTCACCGGCCGGCCCTCGGCGTCCGGCGGCAGGTCCAGCAGCCGCCGCGCCTCGTCGTTGCAGAGCAGCAGCCGGCCGTCCGCGCCGACGATCATGACGCCCTCGCGCACCGCGTGCAGCACGGCCGCGTGGTGCTCGTACATCCGGGTCATCTCGGCCGGGCCCAGCCCGTGGGTCTGGCGCCGCAGCCGCCGGCTGATCAGCGCCGTGCCGAGGGTGGCCAGCCCGACCGCGCCCGCGGCGGCGCCCAGCACCACCGGCAGCTGCCGCTCGCTCGCGCTGCTGACGCTCCGCACCGTGACGCCCGCCGAGACCAGCCCGGCCACCGAGCCGTCCGGCGCGTACACCGGGACCACCGCCTGGACCAGTGGGCCGAGCGAGTCGGTGACGCGCTCGGTCACCACCTGCCCGTGCACCGCGGGCAGGTAGGTGCCGACGAACTTCTGGCCGATCAGGGCCGGGTCGGGGTGGGTGTAGCGGATGCCGTCGTCGCTCAGCACGACGATGAAGCCGACGCCCGACGACATCCGCGCCGCCTCCGCCTTGGGCTGCAGGACCGCGGACGGGTCGGGGGAGCGCAGCGCGTCGACGATGCCCGGCGAGTTGGCGAAGGTCTGCGCGACCGCCACCGACCGGTTGCGGGCCTCGTGGTCGGCGTCGGTGCGCGACTGCACCACCAGCGCCACCGCGGCAGCTGCCACCAGCAGCAGGACGACGAGGACCTGCAGCGCGAACACCTGCCCGGCCACCGACCGGTTTCGCACGGGCCACGGCCGCTTCGCGCGTGGCAGCTGTAGCCGACCGTTTGGGCGCCCACCGGAGGAGCCGGCGGAACCAGTAGCACCAGAGGCCGACGGAGCCCAGGATCGGCCCGGAAAACGGGCCATACGGCCATGTTTGCACCATGGCTGGCACAGGGCCAAGGCCAGCCCGCCCCGCGGCTTGGGCCGTTTGGCCTTCCCCGCCCCGCCTTGGCAAGATCGCAGGGTGTCCGAACCCAGCGCCATCACCGACCCCGCCGACCCCCGCCTCGGCGACTACACCGGCCTCACCGACGTCGAACTGCGCCGCCGGCGCGAACCCGCCGAAGGCCTGTTCATCGCCGAGGGGGAGAAGGTCATCCGCCGCGCCCTCGCCGCCGGCTACCGGATGCGGTCGATGCTGCTGACCTCCAAGTGGCTGGAGGTGATGGCCGACGTCATCGCCGAGGCGGACGCCCCCGTCCACGTCGTCGAGCCGGGGCTCGCCGAAGCCGTCACCGGCTACCACGTCCACCGCGGCGCGCTCGCCTCGATGGAGCGCAAGCCGCTGCCGCAGGCCGTGGACCTGCTCGTCGGGGCCCGCCGGGTCGCCGTCCTGGAAGGCCTGGTCGACCACACCAACCTCGGCGCGATCTTCCGCAGCGCCGCGGCCCTCGGCATGGACGCCGTCCTGCTCTCGCCCGACTGCGCCGACCCGCTCTACCGGCGCGCCGTGAAGGTCTCCATGGGCGCCGTCTTCGCGGTGCCCTACGCCCGGCTCGACCCCTGGCCGGCCGCCCTGGAGACCGTCCGCACCGCCGGATTCACCCTCCTGGCCCTCACCCCCGCCGACGGCGCCGTCGACCTCGCCGGCCTCGCCCCGCACCGCCTCCCCAAGGCGGCCCTCATGCTCGGGGCCGAAGGCGACGGCCTCACCGGCCCCGCCCTCGCCGCCGCCGACCACGCCGTCCGCATCCCGATGGCCCACGGCATCGACTCCCTCAACGTCGGCGCCGCCGCCGCCGTCTCCTTCTACGCCGTCACCGCCCCCACCGCCTGACGGGGAGGTCGGCCCGCCCGACCTCCCCTCTCGCGCCGGAGGAGCCCCCCCCGCCCCCCGCCCCCCGCCTCCCCGGGGGCGGGAGCTCTCATCACACAGGAAGCGGGAAGCGGGAAGTCGGCCTGGCCGACTTCCCGCGCCGCGGCCTTCCCGTGCTCAGCCCGCCGCGGCGGTGGGCGGAGCCGGAGCGGCGGCCGGGGGCTGGGTGGCGGGGCCGGAGGCGCCGGGCCAGGACTCGTCCAGGGTGCCGTCGGCACGGACGGTGTAGCGGGTCGAGGTGGTCGCGCCGGTCGCGGCGACCCGCTCCTCGCGGACGACCGTCCCGCCGTCGAGCCGCCAGGTGGCCGTCGCCTGCGGGTCGGCCGCCGAGGTGCGGGAGGTGGCGGCGACCGGGGTGTCCCCGGTGAAGGAGAAGAGCTGGACGAGGTCGACCGGCACCGAGCCCTCGGCCCGCCGCAGGACGACGACCGCTGCCGGGGCGCCCTTGTACCGGGCGGGCAGCACGGAGCTGAGCACGACCTGCGGGCCGGCCCCGACCGACCGGCCGTCCCGGAGCGCGATGCCGGGCCCGCCGGCCCCGTCGGGGTAGCTGCGGTTGGGCCAGTCCACCACCGGCCCCGGTCCGTACGGGGGCGCCAACGGGCTGTCGCCCGCGCCGCCGTGTGCGGCCGCAGCCGCGGCGGACGGGGTGGCCGGAGGCTGGGCGGCGGGGGGCTGGGCCGCGGGGGGCTGGGCCGCGGCGGCCCCGTCCGCCGAGGTCCCCGTCACGGCCTGCGCGCCGCCCGCGGCGGGCGCACTGGCGGTGTACCCGCCGGAGGGCCGCAGGCCCTGCTTGCTGCGGTTCTCGCACCCCTGGGCGGCCGCGATGGCCAGCGCGACGCCGAGCGTCACGGTGACGAAGACCACGAGCCGCTGCCGCAGCAGCCGCTGCCGCGCGTTGCCGGGCCGCCCGCCGGGGGCGGGGGTGTGCTGGCGGTCCCGGGGGTGCCCGCGGTCGCGGGTGCCGGGCCGGCCGGGGGGCGGGGTGTGCGGTCGCTCCCGCAGCGGGCGGGTCACCGGTGTGGCCTCGGGCCGGGGGAGCGGGGCGGTGGCCGCCTGCGAGCGCCGGACCGCGGCCGCCGCGGCGGCCCGGGACCGTGCAGGGGCGGCGGGTTCGGGGGAGCGCCCGGGCGCGGGCACACCGTGCCGGGCGCCGTCGGGGGCGGGCTGGGCCGCCGGGCCCGCCGGGGCGGGTGCCGCCGCCCGCCCGTGGCCGGGCCGCGCGGCCCGGGTGGCGGTTCCGGCTGCCGCCCCGCGCGCCGCGAGTTCGCTGAGGCGCTCGTGCAGCGCGGCCGCGCCGGGCCGTTCGGCGGGTTCCTTGGCGAGACAGGCGCGGATGAGCGGTGCCAGCGGCGTGGGTACGGCGGACAGGTCGGGTTCCTCGTGGACGACCCGGTAGAGCATGACTTCGGAGGACGCCCCGGATCCGAACGGGGTGTCACCGGTGAGCGCGTAGGCGAGGGTGGCCCCGAACGCGAACACGTCGGTGGCGGGGGTGACGGCGGCGCCGCGGACCTGTTCGGGCGCGAGGAAGCCGGGGGAGCCGACGGCGGTGCCGACGTGGGTGAGGGTGCTGGCGCCGCGCGACCAGGCGATGCCGAAGTCGATGATGCGCGGGCCCCGCGGCGAGAGCAGGATGTTGGAGGGCTTGAGGTCGCGGTGGACGACCCCGGCCTCGTGCACCTTGACCAGCCCGTCGGCGAGTGCGGCGCCGATCCGGGCGGCCTCGGGCCAGCTCAGCGGCCCTTCGTCGCCGACCTGCTTGTAGAGGGAGGGCCCGGGCACGTACGCGGTGGCGAGCCAGGGACGGTCGGCCTCGATGTCGGAGCCGACGACGCGGGCGGTGCAGCCGCCCCGGATGCGGGAGGCGGCGGCGATCTCGCGGGCGAAGCGGGTGCGGAACTCCTGGTCCTCGGCGAGTTCGGCGCGGATCAGCTTGAGGGCGACACGCTGTCCGCGGCGGTCGGAGCCGAGGTAGACCACGCCCATGCCGCCGGCGCCCAGTCGCCGGTGCAGGCGGTACGGCCCGACGATGCGGGGGTCCTCACGCCTCAGCCGCATCATCGCCATGTTTCGTTCCCCGTCAGCCTGTGGGTGAGGCCCCGTCGGTTGGGGCATCGTCAGTTCCTGTCTGGCACAGCTTACGGACTGCCCCCTGCGGTGTGCTGATACGCAACACCTCAAGCAGCCGTGTGATTGTCGGATCGTGCGCTGACCCGCAGGTCATAGGGGTGCCGAAGCGTTTCTCGGGGTTGCCCCTCAGGGTTCCCCCGGGGGTGCGGCCAAGGCTCCCTCCCCCTGCGGTAGTACGCCTGAAGTCTGAGCGTCATCCTCCGGGATGCCCGAGGAACAGTACGACGGCATGACGCCCGGACGGCCCCCTGAGCAATAGCGTTGTGTTCAGCGGTGGACGGGGAGCTCGTCCCCCGAGGTAAGCCGTTCACCGCGCCAACTCGACCGGACCACAGGAGTAAGGGCATGGCACCGCAGCTCACGGGAGACCCCCGCCGTCGGTCGGCCGTCGTCCAGTCCCGGTCGGCCGAGCAGCCCACCAGGCACCCGGCCGTGGCGCTGGCCATGGCCCTGCCGTGTGCGGTGCTGCTGGTGCTGCTCTTCGGCGGTTGGGATCAGATGGCGAACCAGGCCCAGGCCGTCGCCGATCTGATCGGCCGCTGAGATCACGCCGGCCCCGACGGGGTCGGCCACAGAACGGGCACTGATCCCCTGGGGACGGGGAGCAGTGCCGCCGGGGAGGCCGCGCGGCCGCGATGACACGCGGACGGGCGTGAGTGGCGCGCAGAGCGCCCCGGCAGGCGGAGACGCCGCGTACGGACGTCGGTGAGGGCGACCGTACGCGGCTCTTCTCTTTTCCCGCAGCCGTCTTTCCCGCGGCCGTCGTCCGTCCCGAAGCCGTCGTCAACGCCAAACGGCCGGGGCCGCGATCCTGGCGGATCGCGGCCCCGGCCGTTACTGTGCGCGATACTGGGATTGAACCAGTGACCCCTACCGTGTCAAGGTAGTGCTCTCCCGCTGAGCTAATCGCGCCTGGTGTGGCGGTCCTGCAGCAGACCCCGAAGGGCCCGACGTGCGCGATACTGGGATTGAACCAGTGACCCCTACCGTGTCAAGGTAGTGCTCTCCCGCTGAGCTAATCGCGCCTGGTGTGGCGGTCCTGCAGCAGAC
>NZ_JBIUSS010000010.1:149363-338904 GCF_044741445.1 Kitasatospora sp. NPDC088160
GACCCCGAAGGATCCGACGTGCGCGATACTGGGATTGAACCAGTGACCCCTACCGTGTCAAGGTAGTGCTCTCCCGCTGAGCTAATCGCGCGGGGAGGTCTTCCGGTCGGAACCGGTCGAACCTCTCGGAGGTGGAGACGGGATTTGAACCCGTGTACACGGCTTTGCAGGCCGTTGCCTCGCCTCTCGGCCACTCCACCAGGCAACACACGAAGAACGATCTTACACTGTTCTCCATCGAGCGGACGACGAGATTCGAACTCGCGACCCTCACCTTGGCAAGGTGATGCTCTACCAACTGAGCCACGTCCGCCTGTCTCCCGGGACCTTCACCGCTTTTCTTCGGCTGCGCTCCCTGGCGACGTGTTGAACTCTAGCGGATTCCCGGGCCAGCTAAAAATCCGTTCCCGCAGCGTGCCGATGGGATGCCCACCGAGCGCCTCCCCGCCGACCCCTCGGCCCGGCCACCGGCCGCCACCTGCGGCGCTTCCGGACGATCATCCGCAGGCCACCCGGCGCACACCCGCGCGATGCCGAGCAGTGCTCACGCCCCCGCGTCACACCCCCGCGCCGGGCCCGCACCCCCGACCTACACTTCAGGCACCGCCGCCCAGCACCACCGCGCAGGAGAACCGTGTCCGGCCCCACCGAACCCAGCACCCCGCTCGCCCGCTTCGGCGGCCGCCTGGCCACCGGGCTGCGCGACGTCACCTCGGACCCGGCCGCCCTGGACTCCACCGGCTACTGGGCCGTCGCCTACGACTTCGAGGGCCGGCTGACCTGCGCCCGCTTCGACGACGTCCGCCCCGCCCCCGCGCCGCCCTCGGGCGCCGGCTGGCGCGGACCGGGGGCCGGCGACTGGCACAGCTCCCTGGACCGCTCCGCCTACACCGCGGGCGTACGCCGCATCCGTGAACACATAGCCGCCGGCGAGGTCTACCAGGCGAACCTCTGCCGCGTGCTGTCCGCACCGCTGCCCGACCCGGCCCGCAGCGACGTCGACGCCCTCACCGGCCTCCTCGCCCACGGCAACCCCGCCCCCTACGCCGGCACCATCCGCCTGCCCGCGCACGGTGTCGAGATCGCCACCGCCTCGCCCGAGCTGTACCTGCGCCGCGCCGGCCGCACCGTCTCCTCCGGCCCGATCAAGGGCACCGGCCGCACCGAGGACGACCTCCTCGACAAGGACCACGCCGAGAACGTGATGATCGTGGACCTGGTCCGCAACGACCTCGGGCAGGTCTGCGCGACCGGCAGCGTCACCGTCCCCGACCTGTGCGCCGTCGAGAAGCATCCCGGCCTGGTCCACCTGGTGTCCACCGTCGAGGGCACCCTGCGCGAGGGCGCCGGCTGGCCCGAGCTGCTCGCCGCCACCTTCCCGCCCGGCTCCGTCACCGGCGCCCCCAAGTCCAGCGCCCTGCGGATCATCGACGCCCTGGAGACCGCCCCGCGCGGCCCGTACTGCGGCGCCGTCGGCTGGGTCGACGCCGACCGCGGCGAGGGCGAACTCGCCGTCGGCATCCGCACCTTCTGGCTCGACCGGACCGACCCCGAGGCGCCCGTGCTGCGCTTCGGCACCGGCGCCGGCATCACCTGGGGCTCCGACCCCGACCGCGAGTGGGCGGAAACCGAACTGAAGGCCGCCCGCCTGGTCGCGATAGCGTCGGGCAGCGATATCGACCCGACGGGCGCATGAACCGCCCCGCCCCCACCTCGTCCTAGGAGCAGCCCTCGATGCAGAACCCGACCACGAGCTGGGTCAACGGGGCGCTCGTCGACTCCGCCGACGCCGCCGTCTCGGTCCTCGACCACGGACTCACCACCGGCGACGGGGTGTTCGAGACCATGAAGGCCACCGACGGCCGGGCCTTCGCGGTCACCCGGCACCTCGACCGGCTCACCCGCTCCGCCCGCGGCCTCGGCCTGCCCGACCCGGACCACGACCTGGTCCGCGAGGCCTGCGCCCAGGTCCTCGCCGCCAACCCGGCCCCGCTCGGCCGCCTGCGCGTCACCTACACCGGCGGCACCTCACCGCTCGGCTCCGAGCGCGGCACCGCAGGCCCCACCCTCGTCGTCGCCCTCGGCGCGATCAACCGCCGCCCCGACGAGACCGCCGCCGCCGTCGTCCCGTGGCGCCGCAACGAGCACAGCGCTGTCGCAGGCCTCAAGACCACCTCGTACGCCGAGAACGTCGTCGCCCTGGCCGCCGCCCACCGCGCCGGCGCCTCGGAGGCCCTGCTCGCCAACACCGCCGGCCTGCTCTGCGAGGGCACCGGCTCCAACGTCTTCGTCGTCCTCGGCGGTCGCCTGCTCACCCCCACCCTCGGCTCCGGCTGCCTGGCCGGCATCACCCGTCAGCTGGTCGTCGACTGGTGCGGTGCCGAGGAGACCGACCTGCCGCTCAGCGCCCTCCGGGACGCCGACGAGGTCTTCCTCACCTCCACCACCCGTGACGTCCAGGCCGTGACCCGGGTGGACGACCGCGAGCTGCCCGGCATCGGCCCCGTCACCGCCAAGGCCATGGCCGTCTTCGCCGAACGCAGCGGCGACGACCTCGACCCGTGATCCCCGAAGCGGCAACCAGGGCATAGGGGCCCGGGCGCGGGGAAGGGACCACCACATGACCACGACGCTGCGCCCCGAGGGCCCGGAGACACCCACCGACGCCGGCGGCCGCACCAGGCGCTGGCAGATCTGCGCCAACGGCCGCCAGGTCGGCGCGCTGCGCACCACCGCCATCCCGCACGGCAGCCAACTCTGGGGCGAGATATCGGAGTTGGAGGTCAGAGAAGGCCGCGGTCGGGGCCGCGGCACGTTCGGCGCGCTGGCCGCGGAGGAGGTGCTGCGCAACTGGGACTGCACCCGGGTGGACGCCAACATCCCCGAGACGGCGCGGATCGCCCGGGGGCTCGCCACCACCCTCGGCTACACCGAGCGGATGCGGAACCTGGCCAAGCGGCTGACCACCGCCCCCGCCCTGCCCGCCGGCATCACCGCCGACCGGATCGAGCCCCCGGAGTTCCAGGCCTGGCTCGACCGGGCCGCCCGGGGTTACCTCCGCTCGCTCGTGGAGTCCGGACTCAGCGAGGAGCAGGCCCGCGCCAGGTCCCACCTGGACCACCAGCGCCAGCTCCCGCAGGGCGCCGACAGCCCGGGCGTCGCTCTGCGCCGCCTGCGCGCGGACGGTGAAGCCGAGCCGCTCGGCTCGCTCTGGGTGGACTTCCACCGGCGCGACCTGCCGAACGGCGGGCCGCTCGCCTGGGTGATGACCGTCGAGGTGTCCCCGGCCCACCGGGGCCGGGGCCACGGCCGCACGCTGATGCTGCTCGCCGAGCGCGAGTGCCTGGCCGCCGGCGTGCGCGACCTCGGCCTCAACGTGTTCGCCGGGAACGAGGTCGCGATCCGCCTCTACGCCTCGCTCGGTTACCGGGTCACCAACCGCATCTACGGAAAGCCGCTGTGACCCGACATGACGTCAGGAAGCCGCCGCCGCCTCGATGGCGGCCACGATGCGGTCCCGCAGGCCGTCCTGGCTCTGCCCGCCGTCCAGCCGCTGACCGCCGATCACGTACGTCGGCGTACCGGTGACCCCGATCGCCCGGCCCTCGGCCTGGTCGGCGTCCACGGTGAGCATGTGCCGGCCGTCGATCAGCGCGGTGTCGACCTCCTCGACGTCCACCCCGACCGCCCGGGCCACCTCCAGCAGCACCTGCTGCCCGCGGGCGTCCAACTCCTCGACCCGGGCCAGCAGCGCCTCCACGAACGGCCAGCCCAGCCCCTGCGCGAACGCCTCCTCGGCGGCCTCCGCGGCCGCGTAGGCGTGCTTGTGCTTCTCCAACGGGAAGTGGCGGACCTCGACGGGCAGCGCGTCGCCGTACCGCGCGCGCAGCGCCCGTACGTCGTCCAGCGCGGTGCGGCAGTCCGGACACTGGAGGTCGCACCAGAACTCGAGCCGGGGGAGGGAACCATCGATCATTCCCCCAGTGTTTCACTAGTGGGCGCCCGCTCCGGCCGACGGTGCGCCCCTGCGAAGGCCGACAGGGAGGCAGTGATGACCAGGACGACCGGAAGCGAAGGAGTACTGCCGTGCTGACGGCGGCGACCAGCTTCGCGCTCACGGCGGGCGGGGTGGCCGTGGCCGGCCTGCGGGCCTACCGGCGGCGGTTCCTGTCCGCGACCCGCTGGTTCGCGGTGGCCCTGGTGCCCGCCGGGCTCTACCTGACCGGCCTGTTCCCGGTGGCCCGGACGATCGGCAGCGAGTTCGCCGACTGGGCGACGAGGCTGGTGTTCGACCCCCGGGTCTGGACCGGCATCGTGCTGCTCGGCCTCTCCGCGCTCCTGCTGGTGACGACGCGCTGGGTGGGCCGCCGGGGCGCCGTGGACGCCGCCCCGGACCGCCCGGCGGCCGCCGGTGCCGCGCCCGAGCGCCCGGCGGTGGCGGCCACCCCGCCGAAGAAGCCGGCGACGGGCAAACCCGCGGCGGGCAAGCGGGACGACGGCCTCGGCGACTTCTCCGACATCGAGGAGATCCTCCGCAAGCGCGGCATCTGAGCGGCATCCGAACGCGGCATCCGAACCCCCGCGGGGGTCGGCGTCAGGCGGAGGGCACGGCCTCCGCCGAGCGCTGCCGTGCTCGGTAGGCGGCGACGTGCAGCCGGTTGCCGCAGGTGCGGCTGTCGCAGTAGCGCCGGGAGCGGTTGCGGGAGAGGTCCACGAAAACCCGGGCACAGTCCGGTGCCTCGCACCGGCGCAACCGCTCCCGCTCGCCCGCCATCAGGATGAAGGCCAGCGCCATGCCCAGCTCGGCGGCGAGGTGGTCGCCGAGCGCGGCGTGCGGCGCGAAGTAGTGGATGTGCCAGTCGTGGTGGTCGTGGTTGGTCAGCCGCGGCGTCGTACCGGCGGCCGCGACGATCCGGTTGACCAGTTCGGCGGCCTCGGCGGTGGACTCCGTCCCGAACACCTCCCGCAGCCGGGTGCGCAGGTCGTGCACCTTGCGCAGGTCGTTCTCGGTGAGCGAGTCGATCTCGCTGATCTCCTGGCCGACCACGAAGGCGTCCAGTGCGGCCACGTCCGGCAGCCGCTCGGTGCCGCACACCTCGGGCGCGGTGTTGAGCAGCTCGACGAGGATGCTCAGCGCGCACTCGGTGTCATGGGTGATCAGCACGTTGGGGACTCCTCGCGCAGGGGGACTCCGGAACCCCGCGTCCACGGTTACCCCAGACCATACCGGGCCGTGCGGCGGAAGGGCGGCGGGTTCTTTCGAAGGCGTGTACGGATTCCGTCAGAGTGCCGTGAAGCGGACGGCGTCCGGGCGGCCGGGCCCGCGAAGGACCCCCCGAAATGCCGAGGGCGCCCGGCAGCGAGGCCGGCCACCCGTATGGATGGCCGGCCTCGTTGCCGGGCGCCTGCGGTGTCGCGGACCCGATCCGGTGGGATCGGGCCGTCCACCGGCCCCGAGGCCGCGTCGCGCGCGGCTGAGTTGCTGCCGTGCCCCCGAGTAGGACGGCAGCGGTGACGGCAGGAGGTACCACCCCGCCGATGGCGGGGCGTGACCGCCTCCGGGCGGGATCAGCTTTCGGCGAGGATGTGGGACAGCTCCCGGTCGAGGTCGAAGTGGCGGTGTTCGGTGCCGGGGGGCACCGCGGCGTCCGTCCGCTTGAGAAATGACTCAAGCGCCCGGGCCGGGGCTTCGAGCAGGGCTTCTCCTTCCGGAGAGCTCAGCGCGATGCAGACCACCCCTTGCCCGTGGCTGCGGGACGGCCAGACCCGGACGTCGCCGGTACCGGTCGGTCGGTGCAGCCCCTCCGCGAGGAGATCTCGGGCGAACACCCACTCCACGGTCTCGTCGGCGCCCGTGTGGAACGTGGCGTGCACGGCGTAGGGGTCGGCGGTGTCGTAGCGCAGGCCCGCGGGGACGGGCAGTGAGGACTCGCTGGACACGATGAGGCGCAGGTGCAGCTCGCAGCTGACCGTGGTGTTCATAAGCGCCATGGCCTTTCGCTCAGTGTGCGCTCGGGGAATCGCACGTCGGCGAACGGACCATCCCACCCCCAAGCCCGATGTAAACCCCTCTGTCCCGATTCGGGCGCGAGTCGTACCCCTTACGGCGCATTGCGGAATCATCCCGGAGTGGCCCGGTCGGGCATTACCGGGCCGCTTCTTGGTTAGTTTCCTGGCATGACTGTGCGAAACGACAAGACGGCCAAGAACACGGGATCGGGTGAACCGGTCACGGCGGATGACGCGGCCGGCTCCCGCGCCCCGGCGTTCGTCCGCCGCTCGCGGCCGCTGCACCTCACCTGGCAGGTGGCGATCTTCCTGGCCGGCCTCGCCGTGGTCGTCCTCGGCGTGATCATGCTGCCGCTGCCCGGCCCCGGCTGGGTGGTGATCTTCCTGGGCATGGGGGTCTGGGCCGCCGAGTTCGACTGGGCCCGGCTGGTGCTGCGGTGGAGCCGCCGCAAGGTCGCCGAGGCCGCCCACCGCGCCCTGGACCCGCGGGTGCGCCGCCGCAACCTCACCGTCACCGCCATCGGCCTCGCCGCGGTCGTCGGGATCGGCGGCTGGTACTTCACCCGCTACGGCCTGGCCGTCCCCTGGACGGCGGGCGAGAGCTGAGCGGCCCGGGGCCGGGGGCTGCCGTGACCAGGGTGTTCGGACCACCCTCCGGGATGCGGTAATGTTTTCCCTGCACCCGGGCGATTAGCTCAGCGGGAGAGCACTTCGTTCACACCGAAGGGGTCACTGGTTCGATCCCAGTATCGCCCACCGGAATGCATTGTGATACGTGAGGCCCAGCCGATTATCGGCTGGGCCTCACGTGTATTTCCGGAATCCATCCGAAGAACCATCCGGAATGCGACTGAGGCTCAGTCATCTTCCGCGTGGAGCGCGAGTTCTGCGGATGCGCCAGCAGTACCCGGAAGGGACGAGTTGTACGACGACCGCCAAATGGTGCTACAGTTCTTCTCGTTGCCCGGGCGATTAGCTCAGCGGGAGAGCACTTCGTTCACACCGAAGGGGTCACTGGTTCGATCCCAGTATCGCCCACCGGACAGCACGCAGGCCCTGACCAGGAAACCGGTCAGGGCCTGCGGCGCGTTCGGGACCGGCGCCTGCCGGCCGCCGCTACGCCGCCGCCTCGCAGCCGTGCTCGGGCTCCAGCCGGCGGCCGCAGCCGCACCGGGCCGGCCGCAGCGGCCAGGAGGGGTCCACCCGCTCCGGCGTCCCCGACCGGTCGAACCAGTTCTGCAGCCCCCGCGCCTGCGCCGCGTGCCAGACCGCCTGCCGCAGGTGTAGCTCCGCCGCCGTCAGTTCGCCCAGCGCCGCCGGGTAGCGGGCGCCTATCCGCCGGGTCAGCGCCAGCGCCGCCGTCGCGTCCGCCGCCGCGTCGTGCGCCCCGGCCAGCTCCACGCCGTAGTGCGCGCACAGGTCGGTCAGCGTTCGACGGCCCTTGCGGTAGCGGTCCACGTGCTTGTCCAGCACCCGCGGATCCAGCACCACCAGCCCGGCCGTGCCCACCCCGCCGGTCAGCGTCAGCCCGTGATGGCGGCGCAGCTCCCGGTCCAGCAGCGTCAGGTCGTACGGCGCGTTCATCACCACCACCGGGCGCCCGGCCCGCGCCTGGTCCGCCAGCGCGCGGGTGACCTCCGCCACCACCGCGCCGACCGGGCGGCCGTGCGTCCGGGCGTGCTCGTCGGTGATGCCGTGCACCGCCCGGGCGCCGTCCGGGATCGGGACGCCCGGATCGGCGAGCCAGGTGGTGGTCTGCACCGGCCGACCCGGGGCGAGTTGGACGACCAGGGCGGCCGAGACGATCCGATCGGACTCGACGTCCACGCCGGTGGTCTCGGTGTCGAAGGAGGCGAGTGGGCCGGTGTACCAGTGCTGCTGCATGACTGCCCCTCAGGCGAGCGTTCCGCGCGCCCGGTTGATACCCGGTTCTGACACCCGTTCAACCGTTTGGCGCAAGCCCGACCGGGGATCCTGCCCGTGGGCCCGCCGTTCCGATCCGGACGGGCCCGGAGCAGGGGGAGGCCACGGGGCGATGGCACTGACGCAGCCGCAGCCCGAGGAGGCGGCGGCCGTTCTACGGGGAAACCTGGCGGTCACCGCCTGCATGGAGACGCTGCAGGTCGGCTACCTGCACGCGGTCGCCGCCGCGGCCGGCTGCTCGCTCTCCCAGCCGTTCCCGGACAACGGGATCGACTGGCAGGTCAGCCACGGCTCCCGGGCGCACGAGGTGGACGACGAGGTCACCATCAAGATCCAGCTGAAGGCCACCCAGCAGATCGCGGCCGATCCGACCGGGCCGTTCTTCAGCTTCACCCTCGACAACGACCACCTGCGCAAGCTCGCCCGGGCGAGGGTCGCCGTGCCGCGCATCCTGGTCGTGATGCTGTTGCCGCGGCGGGTCGACCGCTGGCTGCACGCCCGCCCGGACGCGCTGGAACTGCGGCACTGCTGTTACTGGGTCAACCTGGCCGGCCACCCGGTCACCGGACAGCGGCGCACCAACGTGCGGGTCCCCACCGGCAAGGTCTTCGACGACCGCGCGCTCTGCGACATCATGGCCCGGGTCGGCGCGGGTGGCAGCCCGTGACCGCCCGCCCCGGTCCCGGCCCCCGGCAGCGAGGAGCAGCACCCATGACACCGCCGCACGCACCCGGCGAGCCGGTCCAGGCCCTGCCCGACCCCGCCGCCGTCGACCCGGCGGTGCTCGCCACCCTGCTCGCCCGGCACGGCTGGGTCCGGCGAGGCGGCCCCGCCGCCCGCTACGGCCGCTGGACGCCGCCCGACGACGAGTCCGGCACCAGCGTCCTCGTCCCCGCCGGGGACGGCTTCGACGACGCCGTCGACCTCCTCGCCGACGCCGTCACCGCGCTGTCCCGCTCCTCCACCCCGTCCGCCCGAGCCATCCTGCTCGCACTGGCCGTCCCCGGCGACGAACTGCGTTGGCACCGGGAACCGGCCGGCCCCGCCGAGGCCGCCACCTGGGACGACGCCGAGCGGCTCCAGCGGGCGGCCCGCGCGATGCTCGCCGCCGGGGCCAAGGCCGGCCGGGCCACGGCCGCCTACTTCGGCGCCCGGCTGGACGCCCACGCCGGGGACTTCCTGGACCGCGTCCTGGTCGTCGAGCAGGGCGCCGCCCTCACCGCCTACACCCCCGCGCCCGAGGGCCGGGCCGCCGTCACCACCCTGGTCCGCGCCCTGGAGGCACTGCGCGACGCCGTCGACTACCGCCGGGTCAGCGGGGGGCCCGAGGCCTTCGAGAACGCCGTCCAGGCCGGAGTCAGCCGGGAACTCGTCCAGTCCGTGGAGGACCTGGTCCGCGGCGCGACGGCGGCCCGGTTGACCGTCGCCTGGTCCGCCGCCGCGGGGACCCCGGGCGGCTTCGGGGACCGCCGGGTCGTCCTCGACTTCTCGCCCGGCGACCTGCCCGCCCTGACCGAGGCCGCCGAACTGCTCGAACGGATCGAGCCCGCCGTCGCCGTCACCGTCGTCGGCGTGGTCGTCCGGCTCAAGCGCGCCGACCCGGCCGGACCGGGCGCGGTACGGCTGCGCGTCCTCGGCGGCGCCGAAGTCCGCGAACTCAAGCTCCGCCTGCCCGACCCCGACTACCGGCTCGCCGCCGAGGCCCACCTCGCGGGCCTGCCGGTCCGGGTCGCCGGCCGGCTGGAGAGCCGCGGCGGCTTCCGTCGGCTCACCCGGCCGCAGGGCCTGGAACTGTGCGGCTGGGAGGACGCCGACCGCGAGCGGCTGCTGAAGTCCCTCGGCGAGGGACTCGGGGAAGAGGTCGGCGAAGAGCTCGACGGAGGCCTCGGGGAAGGGGGAGAGGGGGCGTAGGTGCGCGGCCGGGTCGGCGCGCTCGGTACCATCGTCACGCGCAGCGCAGTGTTGCGTCCTCTGAATCCAGCACGTCAGGAGAGACCGGTGACGGACGTCCGGGTAATCATCAACCGCGAACCCGATCGGGAAGAGCGCGTGGTGACCACGGGCACTACGGCCGCCGAGCTCTTCGCCGACGACCGCTCGATCATCGCCGCCCGCGTCGGCGGCCAGCTCAAGGACCTCGCGTACGCCGTCCAGGACGGCGACGAGGTCGAGCCGGTCGCGATCGGCAGCAAGGACGGCCTGGACATCCTGCGCCACTCCACCGCGCACGTCATGGCGCAGGCCGTGCAGCAGCTCTACCCCGAGGCCAAGCTCGGCATCGGCCCGCCGGTCAAGGACGGCTTCTACTACGACTTCGACGTCGAGAAGCCCTTCCACCCCGATGACCTCAAGGCCATCGAGAAGCGGATGCAGGAGATCATCAAGCGCGGGCAGAAGTTCTCCCGCCGCGTGGTCACCGACGAGTCCGCCCGCGAGGAGCTGGCCGCCGAGCCGTACAAGCTGGAGCTGATCGGCCTCAAGGGCTCCGCCGCCACCGCCGGCGAGGGCGCCGACGTCGAGGTCGGCGCCGGCGAGCTCACCATCTACGACAACCTGGACGCCAAGACCGGCGAGCACTGCTGGGGCGACCTCTGCCGCGGCCCGCACCTGCCCAGCACCCGGTACATCCCGGCGTTCAAGCTGATGCGCAACGCGGCCGCCTACTGGCGCGGCAGCGAGAAGAACCCGATGCTGCAGCGCATCTACGGGACCGCCTGGCCCACCAAGGACGAGCTCAAGGCCCACCTCGACTTCCTGGTCGAGGCCGAGAAGCGCGACCACCGCAAGCTCGGCAACGAGCTCGACCTCTTCTCCATCCCCGAGGAGATCGGCTCCGGCCTCGCCGTCTTCCACCCCAAGGGCGGCATCATCCGCCGGGCGATGGAGGACTACTCGCGCAAGCGGCACGAGGAGGAGGGCTACGAGTTCGTCTACACCCCGCACGCCACCAAGGGGAAGCTCTTCGAGAAGAGCGGCCACCTCGACTGGTACGCGGACGGTATGTACCCGCCCATGCAGCTCGACGAGGGCGTGGACTACTACCTCAAGCCGATGAACTGCCCGATGCACAACCTGATCTTCGACGCGCGCGGCCGCTCGTACCGTGAACTGCCGCTGCGCCTCTTCGAGTTCGGGACGGTGTACCGGTACGAGAAGTCCGGCGTGGTGCACGGCCTGACCCGCGCCCGCGGCTTCACGCAGGACGACGCGCACATCTACTGCACCCGCGAGCAGATGGCGGAGGAGCTCGACTCGACGCTGACCTTCGTGCTCAACCTGCTGCGCGACTACGGTCTGACCGACTTCTACCTGGAGCTGTCGACCAAGGACCCGGTCAAGTACGTCGGCTCGGACGAGACCTGGGAGGAGGCCACCGCCGTCCTCGCCAGCGTGGCCGAGAAGCAGGGGCTGCCGCTGGTGCCGGACCCGGGCGGCGCGGCCTTCTACGGCCCGAAGATCTCGGTCCAGGCGCGCGACGCGATCGGCCGGACCTGGCAGATGTCGACGATTCAGCTCGACTTCAACCTCCCCGAGCGTTTCGATCTCGAGTACACGGCGGCGGACGGCTCGCGCCAGCGGCCGGTCATGATCCACCGCGCGCTGTTCGGCAGCATCGAGCGGTTCTTCGCGGTGCTGCTGGAGCACTACGCCGGCGCCATGCCGCCGTGGCTGGCCCCGGTCACCGTGACGGGCATCCCGATCACCGACGAGCACGTGCCGTACCTGCTGGAGGTCGCGGCCGGGCTGAAGAAGCACGGGATCCGGGTCGAGGTGGACACCTCGGACGACCGCATGCAGAAGAAGATCAGGAACGCTCAGAAGAGCAAGGTTCCGTACATGCTGATCGCCGGCAACGACGACGTCGAGGCGGGCGCGGTGTCCTTCCGGTACCGCAACGGCGAGCAGAAGAACGGCGTGCCGGTGGCGGACGCCGTCGCCGAGATCGTGGACGCGGTGAGGAACCGCGTCCAGGTGTGACGCCTTCGGACCACCACGCGCGGGGCGGGCTCTCGATGAGTCCGCCCCGCGCGGCTTTGCAAGCAGCGTTGGGCGAATATGCTGATCAGCATGACGACTGAGCCGGAACTGCAGCGGGGCGTCGGGGAGCCGGACGGCTTCCGCCGCCTGTGGACCCCCCATCGGATGGCCTACATCCAGGGTGAGAACAAGCCCACTGGTCCGGCTCCGGACGACGGTTGTCCATTCTGCTCGATCCCCGCGCTGAGCGACGAGGACGGGCTGGTCATCGCCCGGGGCGCCGCCGTGTTCGCGGTGCTGAACCTGTACCCGTACAACGGCGGCCACTTGATGGTGGTCCCGTACCGGCACGTCGCGGACTACACCGACCTGGACGAGGCGGAGACGGCCGAGCTGGCCGACTTCACCAAGCGGGCGATGACCGCGCTGCGGGCGGCCTCGGGGGCGCACGGGTTCAACATCGGGATGAACCAGGGCGCGGCGGCCGGTGCCGGGATCGCGGCGCACCTGCACCAGCACGTGGTGCCGCGCTGGGGCGGGGACACCAACTTCATGCCGGTGGTCGGCCACACCAAGGTGCTGCCGCAACTGCTGGCGGACACCCGGAAGATGCTGGCCGAGGCCTGGCCGCAGGACTGATCGGGAACGCCGGAGGGGCCCGTCACCGCTGAGTCGGTGGCGGGCCCCTCCGGCGTGCGCGGGCCGTGGTCACTCGAACTGGTCGACCTTGTACGGGCGGGTGCCCTGGGCCTCGGACTTGATGATCGAGGCGCGGTTCTTGAAGCGGTCGGTGTCCAGGTCGTGCTCCTCCAGGAACTCCAGGGTGGCGGCGTGCACGGCGCCGAGGACCGGGACGGAGGCGTTGAGCGCGTTGTCGGTCATGAACCGGCTGCCCCACGGCGGGCTCGCCCAGGCGTGCCGGAAGCCGAACGGCTCGGGCAGGCCCAGGCCGCCGCCGAGCCAGGAGAGCAGCCCGGGGGCGCGGGTGAGCGGCGCGCGCAGGGCCTGGCGGACCACCTCGTCGTTGTCGATCAGGGGGAGCTTGACGGTGCGCTCCTCCCAGAACTTGCCGGTCTTCTGGACGGTCTTCTCCTTGGCCGAGGGCTTGTCGGAGAAGACGCCGTTGACCGGGCCGAGCGCGTAGCCGGCGACGGTGACGGTGAGGGTGTTGGCGAGCAGGGTGACGGTGACGGTGAAGGTGATGATCAGCTTGCCGTCGAAGGTGATGAACTGGGTGGCGAGGTAGTGCCGGGGGCCGCCGCCGGCGAAGGTCTGCTTGTCGGCGATGGTCTGGAGGGCGAAGTCGCGCATCCGGTCGCCGTCCATGTCGGCGTTGCCGGGGCGGGAGATCTCGTCGGCGTTCTCGCCGATTTCGAGGACCGCCCACTGCTTGACCGTGATGTTGGTCATCCCGCTGTTGGCGACCTCGCTGACGGCGAGCCCCTTGAGGTGCGAGGAGATCTTCCGGACGAGGTCCCAGGGGTGGAAGGCGCGGAAGTCGGAGTGGCCCGCGGCGGGGCGCATCACGTCGACCAGGCGCCATTCGCCCCAGCGCTTGCCGACGCCGAGGATGCCCTTGGGACCGGCGTAGTGCTGGACGTTGGTCTCCTGCTCGGCCTCCATGCGGGCGAGCTTGTCGCGCAGGTCGACGGCCTTCTTGTCGAGGTCGTCGCGGGGGACGGCCTTGGAGACGGTGGCGGCGACGGAGCTGCCCTCGGCGAGGGCGAGCCAGCGCTCGCGGAGCTCCTTGGTGGAGCGCAGCACGATGCGTCGGGCGAGGATCCCGCCGATGATGGGCGGGATCATGGCGACGCGCAGGTAGACGCCGAGCGGGCCGTGGGCGGGGGGCTTGACGAGGAACAGGACGGAGACCACGGCTGCGGCCAGGAGCGCGAGGGCGCCGTAGAGCTCGTCCTGGAGGGCCTTGCCCTTCATGAGGTAGATGCGCAGGTAGAACGCACCGATCCAGATCAGGGTGCCGGGCAGGGCGAGCAGGCCGAAGAGCACGGTGACCACGGTGAGCTTGCGGTCCCGCGCGGCCCGCAACTCCTGTGCGGCCAGGCAGTGTTCGACGATCTGGCGGGTGTCGGTGCCGAACGAGGGCACGATCGGCTTGCGCCCGGCACCGACGGTGCGGGAGATGACGGCGGCGCTGAACGCCTCGCCGAGGTTCGCCTCGAAGAGCTTGAACCGGGGCTTCTTGTGGGTCGCGGCGGTGACCTTGCCGACGAAGTCCTCGATCTTGCCGTCGCGGTACGCGACCGAGGAGAGCGCCGGGGTGACTCCGGTTTGCGGCCCGGCGTCGGTGCGGGGTATCTGCGCACCCGGAGTCATGTCGAGTGTGGTCACGGTGGCGTCCCCTCCTCCCCTTGTCAGCGGCAGGTTATCGTGCCGCGGTGTCGCCGCGCGCATGATCGTCTGAAGTGCCGTCACGATCGGGCCGCGCCTGGGCTTGAGAGGCATGATGCCCAGCTTCGGGCTGGTCGATACCCGGTCGGCGGCGGTCGTCGGGGTGGTGCAGGATGGCCGTGACGGCCAGGAAGGGAGCCCGGGCGATGGATCCGGTGTTGGTGTTCGACGGGGACTGTTCGTTCTGTTCGTCCTGCGTGCGGTGGGCGGAGCGCTATCTGCGGCAGACGCTGGCCTCGGGGGGCTGGGACGCGGTGCCGTTCCAGTTCGAGGACCTGGCGGCGCTGGACGCGCGCGCGGGCGGGCTGGGCGAGGTGACCGCGGAGCGGGCGGAGCGCGAGGTGCTGTGGGTGACGCCGGCGGGCCGGGTGTACGGGGGTGCGCAGGCGGTGGCGCGGCTGCTGATGCGTTCGGGCGGCGCGTGGGCGTACCTGGGGGCGGTGCTGGCGTCGGCGCCGGTGCGGCCGGTGGCGGGCCTGGCGTACCGCTGGGTGGCGCGCAACCGGCACCGGATGCCGGGGGGTACGGCGGCGTGCGCGCTGCCGCGGCGGTAGGGCGCTCAGCCGGTGTAGCGGGTGGCCAGGGCGGTCGGCATGGGTTCGTGGCGCAGGTAGGCGCGGGAGAACTCGGCGGTGCCGTGGGTGAGTGAGCGCAGGTCGACCGGGTAGCGGACGAGTTCGAGTTCGGGGACCTCGGCGCGCAGCAGGGTCAGGCCGGGGCCGCCGGTCTCGGTGCCGAGGACGCGGCCGCGGCGGGCGGAGAGGTCGCCGAGTACGGCGCCGAGGTAGTCGTCGGGCAGCAGGACGGCGACGGCGGCGACGGGTTCGAGCAGCCGGATGACGGCGTGTTCGGCGGCGTCGCGCAGGGCGAGGGCGGCGGCGGCCTGGAAGGACGCGTCGGAGGAGTCCACGGAGTGGGCCTTGCCGTCGGTGAGGGTGACCCGGACGTCGACGAGCGGGTGGCCGGTGGCGACGCCCTTGGCGAGCTGGGCGCGCAGGCCCTTCTCGACGGAGGGGATGAAGTGCTTGGGGACGGCGCCGCCGACGACGTGCTCCTGGAACTCGAAGCCGGAGCCGGCCGGGAGGGGTTCGACCTCCAGGTCGCAGATGGCGTACTGGCCGTGGCCGCCGGACTGCTTGACGAGCCGGCCGTGGCCGGCGGCGGCGGTGCCGAAGGTCTCGCGGAGGGCGACCTGGGGTTCGACGGTGTCGACGTGGACGCCGTGCCGGGTGCGCAGACGGTCGAGGACGACCTCGGCGTGGGCCTCGCCGGTGCACCAGAGGACGAGCTGGTGGGTGTCGGGGTTCTGTTCGAGGCGTAGGGCCGGGTCCTCGGCGGTGAGGCGGGTGAGGGCCTGGGAGAGCTTGTCGTCGTCGGCCTTGCTGTGGGCTTCGACGGCGATCGGGAGCAGGGGCTCGGGGAGGGCCCAGCCGGCGAGGTCGACGGGGTGGCCGGGGTCGTGGACGGTGTCGCCGGCGCGGGCGGTGGTGAGCTTGGCGATGCAGACGAGGTCGCCGGCGACGGCGTGCGGGACGGGCCGCTGGAGCTTGCCGAAGGGGCTGCTGAGGGCGGTGACGCGTTCGTCGCCGTTCTGGTCGGCGCTGTGGGCGGGGCCGGCGAGGTGGATGCGGGTGTCGGGACGCAGGGTGCCGGCGTACAGGCGCAGCAGGCTGATCCGGCCGACGTAGGTGTCGCCGGTGACGCGGACGACCTGGGCGGCGAGCGGGGCGTCGGGGTCGCAGTCGGGGGCGGGGCGGGAGCGTTCGCCGGGGTCGGGGAAGGTGTGGACGATCAGGTCGAGGAGTTCGGTGGCGCCGAGGCCGTTCTCGCTGGTGGGGACGGCGGGGTGGAGGGCGCAGCTGAGGACTTCGCGGCGCAGGCCGGCTTCGAGGGCGTCGGTGTCGAGGGTGTCGCCGGAGAGGTAGCGCTCCATGAGCGTGTCGTCCTGGCCGGAGATGGCCTCGACGAGGCTGTCGTGGGCCGGCCCGGTGTCGGGCAGCGGGGCGGCCCGGCCGTAGGTGTCGCCGGTGAGCAGGTCGACGCTGCCGTCGGGGCGGCCGTCGTGGAGGACGGGCAGGAAGAGCGGGCGGAGGGTGTCGGGGCCCAGGTCGAAGGCGTCGTGGCAGGCGGTGAGGATGTCGTCGAAGCCGGTGCGGGCGAGGTCGAGTTTGGCGACGGCGATGGCGCGCGGGATGCCTTCGGCGGCGCACTCGCGCCAGAGTGCGCGGGTGGGGGCGGTGACGGGGTCGGTGGCGGAGACGACGAAGACGGCGGCGTCGGCGGCGTGCAGGGCGGCGCGCAGGTCGGCGGTGAAGTCGGGGTGGCCGGGCGGGTCGATCAGGTTGATCTTGACGCCCTTCCATTCGAGCGGGAGCAGCGAGAGCTGGACGGAGCGCTGCTGGTGGTGCTCGATGTCCTCGTGGTCGGAGACGGTGGTGCCGTCGGTGACGCGACCGGCCCGGCCGGTGGCGCCGGCGGCGAGGGCGAGGGATTCGGCGAGCGTGGTCTTGCCCACACCGCTGGAGCCGATGAGGACGACGTTGCGCAGGTCCCGGGGGGCGGTGACGGCGGGTGCCTGGGCGGCTCGTGCCGTGCTGCGGTCGGGCATCGGGGTCTCCTCCCGTCGCGCCGGGGCTGTCCTTCGAAAGTGTAGGTGCGGGTGCTGCGGCGGCGCGTGTCGTACGGGTGGGCGGTGACCGTCCGTGTGTGGGACGTGGCCGGGGTGTCGTCGGGCGGTGCGTGCGACGGAGCGTGCCTCCGGCCTGGCTACGATGGGTGGGCCGGACGGGCTGATCCGTCCGGCCGTCTGCCGCGCGTGTTGCGCCAGGCGGGTACCAGGGAGATCGGAGCGGTCGGGAAGGCCATGCTCAACAAATACGCGCGTGCCTTCTTCACACGTGTTCTGACCCCGTTCGCCGCGTTCCTGATCCGGCTGGGCGTGAGCCCGGACGCCGTGACGCTGATCGGCACGGCCGGTTCGGTGGCCGGTGCGCTGGTGTTCTTCCCCCGCGGGGAGTTCTTCTGGGGCACCATCACGATCACGCTGTTCATCTTCTCGGACCTGGTGGACGGGAACATGGCCCGCCAGCTGGGCCGGAGCACCAGGTGGGGGGCGTTCCTGGACTCCACGCTGGACCGGGTCGCGGATGCGGCGATCTTCGGTGGTCTGGCGATGTGGTACGCGGGCAAGGGTGACGACAACCTGCTGTGCGCGGTGGCGATCTGCTGCCTGGCGAGCGGGCTGGTGGTGTCGTACACCAAGGCGCGGGCGCAGAGCCAGGGGCTGCCGTGCGACGTGTCGGGGCTGGTGGAGCGGGCCGAGCGGCTGGTGGCCAGCCTGGTGGCGGCCGGGGTCGCGGGTCTGCACAAGTTCGGGGTGCCGTACGTGGAGTGGCTGCTGCCGGTGGCGCTGTGGCTGGTGGCGGTGGGCAGTCTGGTGACGGTGTTCCAGCGCATGCTGACCGTGCGCCGGGAGGCGTTCGAGGCCGACCGAGCGGCGGCCGGGAGCTGATGGGGGGCGTCCTGCGGTGACGGACCGACTGGTGTACTGGGCGTACGCGCTGGGCTGGGCGGTGCTGAAGCACCTGCCGGAGCGGGTGGCGCGGGGCCTGTTCGACCGGCTGGCGGACCACGCCTGGCGCCGGCGGGGCAAGCGGGTGCTCCAGTTGGAGGCGAACCTGCGCCGGGTCCGTCCGGGACTGGACGAGGCGGGCCTGCGGGCGCTGTCCCGGGCCGGGATGCGTTCGTACCTGCGGTACTGGATGGAGTCGTTCCGGCTGCCGGTCTGGAGCAGGGAGCGGGTGGCCCGGGATGTCCGGTCGGAAGGCCTGGAGAACCTGCGCGCGCCGATCGAGGCCGGTCGGGGCGCGGTGATCGCGCTGCCGCACATGGGCAACTGGGACCTGGCGGGCACCTGGGTGGCGCAGCTGGGCTTCCCGTTCACCACGGTCGCGGAGCGGTTGAAGCCGGAGCGGCTGTTCGACCGGTTCGTGGAGTTCCGGGAGGGCCAGGGCATGGAGGTCCTGGCGTTGACCGGGGGCGGGATGAACGTGATCGGCACGCTGGCGCGACGGCTGCGCGAGGGCCGGCTGGTCTGCCTGGTGGGGGACCGGGACCTCTCGGAGGCGGGCGTGGAGGTGTCGTTCTTCGGGGAGGCGACCCGGATGCCGGCCGGTCCGGCGGCGCTGTGCCAGCGCACCGGGGCGGCGCTGCTGCCGGTGACGCTCTGGTACGACGGCCCGGTGATGCGGGCGCGGATCCACCCCGAGGTGCCGGTGCCGCAGGAGGGCGACCGCAAGGAGCGGACGCAGGTGATGACGCAGGCGCTGGCGCAGGTGTGGGAGGAGGCGATCCGCGAGCACCCCGAGGACTGGCACATGCTGCAGCGGTTCTGGCTGGCCGACCTCCCGGTCCGTGAGACGGTGGAGGAGGCGGCCGCGCCGCACTCCGAGGCGGCCCGGGCGGCCGCGCCGGAGCCGGCCGGCGAGCCGGCGGCCGAGGCCTCCGGGTCCTGATCCCGGCCAGCAGGAGTACCCGAAGGAGCATGAGGAACCCGTGAAGATCGGCATCGTCTGCCCGTACGACTGGGACGTCCCCGGTGGGGTGCAGTTCCACATCCGGGACCTGGCCGAGCACCTGATCGGTCTGGGCCACGAGGTCTCGGTGCTGTCGCCGGCCGAGGACGAGGAGGCGCTGCCGCCGTACGTGGTCGGCGCCGGGCGGGCGGTGGCGGTGCCGTACAACGGGTCGGTGGCGCGGCTGAGCTTCGGCGTCCTGTCGGCGGCGCGGACGCGGCGGTGGTTGCACGAGGGCCGGTTCGACATCCTGCACGTGCACGAGCCGGCCGCGCCGAGCGTGTCGATGCTGGCCGCCTGGTCGGCGTCCGGGCCGATGGTGGGGACGTTCCACACCTCCAACCCGCGCTCGCGGGCGATGATCGCGGCCTCGCCGATCCTGCAGCCCGGCCTGGAGAAGATGCGGGCCCGGATCGCGGTGTCGGAGTACGCCCGGCGGACGCTGGTGGAGCACCTGGGCGGCGACGCGGTGGTGATCCCGAACGGCGTGGACGTCGGCTTCTTCGCGGACGCCGAGCCGGATGAGCGCTGGTGCGGCGGTGCGGCGGCCGGGGAGCCGGGCACGATCGGCTTCGTCGGCCGCATCAACGAGCCGCGCAAGGGCCTGCCGACGCTGCTGGCGGCGCTGCCGAAGATCCTGGCCGAGCGGCCGGGCGTGCGGCTGCTGGTGGCGGGCAAGGGGGACGAGGAGGAGGCCGTCGCCGGCCTGGCGCCGGAGGTCCGCCGTCAGGTGGAGTTCCTCGGCATGGTGAGCGACCGCGACAAGGCCCGGCTGCTGCGCAGCGTGGACCTGTACGTGGCGCCGAACACCGGTGGCGAGAGCTTCGGGATCATCCTGGTCGAGGCGATGTCGGCGGGCGCCCCGGTGCTGGCCAGCGACCTGGACGCGTTCAAGCAGGTGCTGGACGGCGGGGACGCGGGCGAGCTGTTCCCGGTGGAGGACGCGGACGCGCTGGCCGCTGCGGCGCTGCGGCTGCTGGGCGATCCGGGGCGGCTGGGGGAGCTGAGCAAGGCCGCCTCGCGGTACGTGCGGCGGTTCGACTGGTCGACGGTCGGCGCGGACATCCTGGCGGTGTACGAGACGGTGGCGGCGGGGGCCGCGGCGGTGGTCGAGGAGGACGTGCGCGGCGGCCGGCGCGGCCGGTTCGGGCTGGCCCGGGACTGAGGCCGGCGGGCCCGGGACTTTTCCGGGGTGTCGGCGGCGTTAGGGTCGGTCGACCGTATTCGGGCACGACGCATGGGGGCACCGATGCCGCAGATCTCCGTCGACTACTCGCCGAGCCTGGCCGGCTCCTTCGACCGCCGGGCGCTGGGCGTGGCGATCAACCGGCTCGCGGTGGGGACGATCGACGCGAAGCCGGAGGCGTGCAAGACGCTGTTCCGGCAGAACGACGACTTCGTGGTGGGGGAGGGCGAGGGGGCCGCCGCGCAGGTGTACGTCGAGTTCCAGATCTTCCCGGGCCGTACGCCGGAGGCGAAGGCGGCGCTCAGCGAGGGCGTGCTGGCGCTGCTGGCGGAGCACGTCGCGCCGGCGCCGGGCACCCGGCTGCACACCGCGGTGAACGTCTCCGACATCGACCGCGGGTCCTACCGGAGCGCGAGCGCGGAGGGCTGAGCCGGTGACACCCGGTAGCGTTGCGCCCCGTGACTACCTGGATCTGGGCCGGCGTGGCCGTGGTGCTCTTCGGCATGTACCTGAGTTGGACGGCCGGTCGGTTGGACCGGCTGCACGCCAGGATCGACGCGGCGCGGGCCGCGTTGGACGCGCAGCTGGTCCGTCGGGCCTCGGTGGCGATGGAGCTGGCCACGTCCTCGCTGCTGGACCCGGCGGCCTCGCTGCTGCTGCTGGACGCGGCGCACGCGGCCCGGCAGGCCGAGGACGACCAGCGTGAGGTGGCGGAGAGCCAGCTGAGCCTGGCGCTGCGGGCGGTCTTCGCCGAGCCGGAGCAGGTGGCGGCGCTGGTGGCGGAGCCGGGCGGGGAGGACGCGGTGCGCGACCTGACGGCGGCGGTGCGCCGGGCGCCGATGGCGCGCCGGTTCCACAACGACGCGGTGCGGGCGGCGCGGGCGGTGCGCGAACACCGTCTGGTGCGGTACTTCCGGCTGGCGGGGAAGGCCCCGTTCCCGCTGGCGTTCGAGATGGACGATGCCCCGCCGCCCGCGCTCACGCCCGAAGGGGCACCCGCCTAGGCTGTGCTCGGATACGGCCCGTTTGTCGCATCCCGTCGTCCGGGCTGGACTTGGTGGCGCATGGTTGCGTCACCCGTTCCGCCTACCATAGGGCGATAGCACTGGTTCATCTTCGAGTGAGGTCTCACGTGTCCACCACCCCCACCACCGCAGACCAGCCGCAGATCGGTACCGCCCGGGTGAAGCGCGGCATGGCCGAGCAGCTCAAGGGCGGTGTGATCATGGACGTGGTCAACGCCGAGCAGGCCAAGATCGCCGAGGACGCCGGCGCGGTGGCCGTCATGGCGCTGGAGCGGGTTCCGGCCGACATCCGCAAGGACGGCGGCGTGGCCCGGATGTCCGACCCGAACATGATCGAGGAGATCATCGAGGCGGTCTCCATCCCGGTGATGGCCAAGTCGCGGATCGGTCACTTCGTCGAGGCCCAGGTCCTCCAGTCGCTCGGCGTCGACTACATCGACGAGTCCGAGGTGCTGACCCCGGCCGACGAGGTCAACCACTCCGACAAGTGGGCCTTCACCACCCCCTTCGTCTGTGGCGCCACCAACCTGGGCGAGGCCCTGCGCCGCATCGCCGAGGGCGCGGCCATGATCCGCTCGAAGGGCGAGGCCGGCACCGGCAACGTCGTCGAGGCCGTCCGCCACCTGCGCCAGATCAAGAACGAGATCGCCAAGCTGCGCGGCTTCGACAACAACGAGCTGTACGCCGCCGCCAAGGAGCTGCGCGCCCCGTACGAGCTCGTCAAGGAGGTCGCCGAGCTCGGCAAGCTGCCGGTCGTGCTGTTCTCCGCCGGTGGCGTGGCCACCCCGGCCGACGCCGCGCTGATGCGCCAGCTCGGCGCCGAGGGCGTCTTCGTCGGTTCGGGCATCTTCAAGTCGGGCGACCCGGCCAAGCGCGCCGCCGCCATCGTGAAGGCCACCACCTTCTTCGACGACCCGAAGATCATCGCGGACGCCTCCCGCAACCTCGGCGAGGCAATGGTCGGCATCAACTGCGACACCCTGCCGGAGACCGAGCGCTACGCCAACCGCGGCTGGTAGTCGCCCCTTGTGCCGGCCCGTCGCAGCGCCTCGGCGCGCGGCGGGCCGCGTCACGTACATCCGTAGAACGATCTAACGAGGTTGAAGACCGTGAGCACACCAGTCATCGGCGTCCTCGCCCTCCAGGGTGACGTCCGCGAGCACCTGGTCGCGCTGGCCGAGGCCGACGCGCTCGCCCGCCCGGTGCGCCGTGCCGAGGAGCTGGCCGAGGTCGACGCGCTGGTGATCCCCGGCGGGGAGTCCACCACCATGTCCAAGCTGGCGCTGCTGTTCGGCGTGATGGACCCGCTGCGCGAGCGGGTCGCCGCCGGGATGCCGGTGTACGGCACCTGCGCGGGAATGATCATGCTGGCCGACAAGATCCTGGACGGCCGGGACGACCAGGAGACCGTCGGCGGCATCGACATGACCGTGCGCCGCAACGCCTTCGGCCGCCAGAACGAGTCCTTCGAGTCCGGTGTCGCCTTCGAGGGCCTGGGCGACGCGCCGGTGCACGGCGTCTTCATCCGGGCCCCCTGGGTCGAGGGCGTCGGCGCGGGTGTCGAGGTGCTGGCCGAGCTGCCCGCCGCGGACGGTCCGGAGAGCCGGATCGTGGCCGTGCGCCAGGGCAACCTGCTGGCGACCTCCTTCCACCCGGAGCTCACCGGCGACCACCGCGTGCACGCCTACTTCGTCGCGATGGTCGAGGAGCACCTGGGGCGGCGCTGACCGTGTGCGCCTTTCCGGTGACGACACCGGTAAGATCTCATCTGTTTCATTTCCCTTTGGCGACGTAAAGGAGCTGGCGAATGTCCGGCCACTCTAAGTGGGCTACCACCAAGCACAAGAAGGCCGTGATCGACGCCAAGCGCGGCAAGCTCTTCGCCAAGATGATCAAGAACATCGAGGTGGCGGCGCGCACCGGCGGTCCCGACCCGGCCGGCAACCCGACCCTCTACGACGCCATCCAGAAGGCGAAGAAGAGCTCGGTCCCGATCGACAACATCAACCGCGCCGTCAAGCGCGGTGGCGGTCTGGAGGCCGGCGGCGCCGACTACCAGACCATCATGTACGAGGGCTACGGCCCGAACGGCGTCGCCGTCCTGATCGAGTGCCTCACCGACAACCGCAACCGCGCCGCCTCCGACGTGCGCGTCGCGATGACCCGCAACGGCGGCTCGATGGCCGACCCGGGCTCGGTGTCGTACCTGTTCACCCGCAAGGGCGTCGTGATCGTCCCCAAGGCTGACGGCGTGGACGAGGACAAGCTCTTCGAGGTCGTCCTCGACCAGGAGCCCGAGGAGATCAACGACCTCGGCGACTCGTTCGAGATCGTCTCCGAGGCCGCCAAGATGGTCGCCGTGCGCACCGCGCTGGTGGACGCCGGCGTCGACTACGACTCGGCCGAGGCCAACTTCCTCCCGAGCATGCAGGTCGAGCTGGACGTCGACGGCGCCCGCAAGATCCTCAAGCTGATCGACGTGCTGGAGGACAGCGACGACGTGCAGAACGTCTTCGCCAACTTCGACATCTCCGACGAGGTCGGTGCGCAGCTCGACGCCGAGTGATCGTTCTCACTCCCCGGCCCGGCGGTCTTCCGACCGCCGGGCCGGTGTCTTTGCGGGCGCTGTCGGACCCGGACGGTAGCCTTCGCAGGTCGCCCGCCGTGGGCCGGAGGGCGTGCCCGGGCCGGAGCGCCCGGAGGCGGGCGGCGACCAACGAGAGGCGGGGCTGTGGTACGGGTACTGGGCGTGGACCCGGGGCTGACCAGGTGCGGGATCGGCGTGGTCGAGGGTGCGCCGGGGCGGCCGCTGCGGATGGTCGGGGTCGGCGTGGTGCGCACCCCCGCCGAGGACGAGATCGGGCGGCGGCTGCTGCTGGTGGAGCAGGGCATGGAGGCCTGGCTCGACGAGCACGAGCCGGAGCTGGTCGCCGTCGAGCGGGTGTTCGCCCAGCACAACGTCCGGACGGTGATGGGCACCGCCCAGGCCAGCGCGGTCGCGATGCTCTGCGCCACCCGGCGCGGCATCCCGGTCACCCTGCACACCCCGAGCGAGGTCAAGGCCGCCGTCACCGGCTCCGGCCGGGCCGACAAGGCGCAGGTCACGGCCATGGTGCAGCGCCTGCTGCGGCTGGACGCCCCGCCCAAGCCCGCCGACGCCGCCGACGCGCTGGCGCTGGCCATCTGCCACATCTGGCGCGGCGGGGCGGTCAACCGCCTGGAGGCCGCGGTACGGGCGGCCCGCGCCACCCCCCTGAAAGGAAGCAGCCGGTGATCGCCTTCGTGCAAGGGCCCGTGGCGGCCATCTCCTCCGGACTCGCCGTGGTCGAGGTCGGCGGGGTCGGCATGGCCGTGCAGTGCACGCCGAACACGCTGGCCGGGCTCCGGCTGGGTGAGCCCGCCCGGCTCGCGACCTCGCTGGTGGTCCGGGAGGACTCGCTGACCCTGTTCGGCTTCGCGGACGACGACGAGCGCGCCGTCTTCGAGATCCTCCAGGCCGCGCCGGGCGTCGGCCCGAAGCTGGCGCAGGCGATCCTCGGGGTGCACAGCCCCGACGCGCTGCGGGCCGCGGTGGCCGGCGGCGACGAGAAGGCGCTGGTGGCCGTGCCCGGCATCGGGAAGGCGAAGGCCGCCAAGCTGCTGCTGGAGTACAAGGACAAGCTGGGAGCCCCGCACGGCGCGGTGCCGGCGCAGAAGCCGATCGCGAGCGGTCCGGCCCCCTGGAGCGAGCAGCTGCACTCGGCGCTGACCGGTCTCGGCTACGCTCCGCGCGAGGCGGACGAGGCGGTCGTGGCCGTCACCTCCGAGGCGGAGGCCCAGCAGACGCCGGACGTCGGCGCACTGCTCCGGCTCGCCCTGCGCGGCCTCAACCGATCCCGCTAAAGCCATCTGGCGATCTGTCCTCTTGTCGACTTTGGAGCATGTGCTGATGAGTCCGTACGACTCGGACCCGGGCGACCGGCTGGTGACGGCCGCCGCCGACGGGGAGGACCAGGCGGTCGAGGCGGCGCTGCGCCCCAAGGCGCTGGACGAGTTCATCGGTCAGGAGCGGGTGCGCGAGCAGCTGTCCCTGGTGCTCCAGGCGGCCCGCAAGCGCGGCAGCGCGCCCGACCACGTGCTGCTCAGCGGGCCGCCCGGGCTGGGCAAGACCACCCTGTCCATGATCATCGCCGCCGAGCTGGGCGCCCCGATCCGGATCACCTCCGGTCCGGCGATCCAGCACGCGGGGGACCTCGCGGCGATCCTCTCCTCGCTCGCCGAGGGCGAGGTGCTCTTCCTCGACGAGATCCATCGGATGTCCCGTCCGGCCGAGGAGATGCTCTACATGGCGATGGAGGACTTCCGGGTCGACGTGATCGTCGGCAAGGGCCCGGGCGCCACCGCCATCCCGCTGGAACTGCCGCCCTTCACCCTGGTCGGCGCCACCACCCGGGCCGGCCTGCTGCCGCCCCCGCTGCGCGACCGCTTCGGCTTCACCGGGCACATGGAGTTCTACGCCCCGGCCGAGCTCGAACGGGTGGTGCGCCGCTCGGCCACCCTGCTGGACGTGGAGATCGACCCGGCCGGCGCCGCCGAGATCGCCGGCCGCTCGCGGGGGACGCCGCGCATCGCCAACCGGCTGCTGCGCCGGGTCCGCGACTTCGCGCAGGTGCGGCACGACGGCCAGGTCACGGCGGAGATCGCCGCCCGGGCGCTGGACGTCTACGAGGTGGACGCCCGCGGTCTGGACCGGCTGGACCGCGCGGTGCTGACCGCGCTGCTGCGGCTGTTCGGCGGCGGGCCGGTCGGTTTGTCGACTCTCGCGGTCGCGGTGGGGGAGGAGTCCGAGACGGTCGAGGAGGTGGCGGAGCCCTTCCTGGTCCGCGAGGGCCTGCTCGCCCGGACCCCGCGCGGCCGGATCGCCACCGCGGCGGCCTGGCAGCACCTCGGGCTGACCCCGCCGGTCCAGGCCAACCGGGGCGCCGTGCCCGCGCAATCCGAACTCCTCCGGGCCGACGAGGGCTGAACGGGTGATCGCCGCCCGCCGGTTCCCGGGAGGCGTCCGATGCGCCACCCCGGTGAGTGGCCCGCGTGCGAGCCGGGGGCGAAGTCCGGGGAAACTGTGCAGGCGGAGGGTCGCCACTTTTGGCGGCAGGATGCGATGCTTGGCGTTGTCCGATCAGTTCGGGGTCGCCTAGACTCCGCCGGACCGCCCCGCTCACCTGACGGGCCGACCAATACCACACAGGCCGCCGGTCGGCGGCCCGTAAAGGACCCTGGCTGCAGTGAACTTCATCATCCTTCTCCTCCCGATCATCGCGATCGTGCTCATGTTCCGGTCGCAGAAGAAGCGCCAGTCGCAGATGCAGCAGATGCAGACCTCGCTGGAGCCAGGGGCGGGGGTGCGCACCATCGGCGGCCTGTACGCCCAGGTGAAGGCGGTCAACGAGGAGACCATCGAGCTGGAGATCGCGCCCGGCGTGGTCACCCACTTCACCAAGAGCGCGATCGCCGCTGTCCTGGACCCCCAGGAGTACGACGCGATCATCAACGGCCGCCCCGCCGATGACGAGCTGGCCGAGCCGGAGGCCGAGGACGCCGACGCCGAGCCGGTCGAGGACAAGCCGCTGACGCTCACCAAGGACGGCGGCGCCAAGGGCGACGTCGAGGGCGGGGCTCCCGCGAGCAAGTAGTACGGTCGGGCACCAGCCCGGCCGCGCGGCCCAGTGCCGCGAGCCCACAGGACCTCAGGGCCGCAGAACCGCCATGCCCCCGTCCCGCCACAAGCCGGACGGGGGTCCGGTTGGGGGAGTGGCATGGACAGGGAGAAACGAGCAAGGTGGCAACACCCAAGTCGCGCCCGCGCGACGGCTACCCAGGGCGGGCGCTGGCCCTCATCCTGGTCGTCACCGTCGGACTGGTCGCCCTCATGTTCGGGACGGGCCACACCAAGCCCCGGCTCGGAATCGACCTCGCCGGTGGCACCAGCATCACGCTGACCGCGAAGTCGACAGACCCCAAGGCGATCACCAAGTCCAACATGGACATCGCCACCGGGATCATCGAGCGCCGCGTCAACGGCATGGGTGTCTCCGAGGCGGAGGTGCAGACCCAGGGCGACAACACGATCATCGTGAACATCCCCAAGGGCGGCAACCAGCAGAACGCGGCGGACCAGGTGGGTACCACCGCCAAGCTGTTCTTCCGCCCGGTCCTGGCGGTGGCGCCCAGCGGCTTCACGCCGCCGGCGCCCACCGGCTCCCCCTCGGCCACCGGCACTCCGAGCGCGGCCCCGTCCGCCGGGTCCACCGCCTCGGCCGGCGCGAGCGCGTCCGGCACGCCCAGCGCGAGCGGCAGCAAGCAGGGCCGCCCGGCCGGTGAGGCGCTGGCCGCCGACGCCAGCCCGAGCGCCGCCGCGACGGGCGCGAGCACCGCCCCGAGCGCCGCCACCACGCCGTCCGCGCCCGCCACCCCGCCCAGCGCCGCGGACGTCAGCGCCGCGATGACCCAGGGCACCGTGCCGCCGGAGCTGGCCACGGCCTTCACCAACCTCGACTGCACCAAGCCGGAGGCCCGCGCGGCCCAGACCGGCCCCGAGGACAAGGCCGTCGTCGCCTGCTCGCAGAAGCCCGAGAACGGCTACTACGAGAAGCTCGTCCTCGGCCCCGTCGCCGTGAAGGGCTCGGACGTCTCCAAGGCCCAGCCGAGCCTCGACACCCAGACGGGTGCCGGCTGGCAGGTCCAGCTGCAGTTCAACGGCGCCGGCACCGACGCCTTCACCAAGGTCACCGGCCAGCTCGCCACCCAGGCCCCGCCGAACAACCAGTTCGCGATCGTGCTGGACAACCAGGTCGTCTCGCACCCCGAGGTCAAGAACGTGATCCCCGGCGGCAGTGCCGTGATCACCGGCCGCTTCAGCCAGGCCGAGGCGCAGGACCTGTCCAACGTGCTGGGCTACGGCGCCCTGCCGCTGGAATTCAGCAAGGGCGAGATCACCACCGTCTCCCCGGCGCTCGGCGGCGACCAGCTCATGGCCGGTCTGGTCGCAGGCGTGATCGGCATGCTGCTGGTGGTGCTCTACTCGCTGGTCTACTACCGCGGCCTCGGCCTGGTCTCGATCGCCGGTCTGCTCGTCTCGGCGGCCCTGACCTACTCGATCATGAGCCTGCTCGGCGCCGGGATCGGCTTCGCGCTGAACCTGCCCGCGGTCTGCGGTGCGATCGTCGCGATCGGCATCACCGCCGACTCCTTCATCGTCTACTTCGAGCGCATCCGCGACGAGGTCCGCGAGGGCGCCCCGCTGCGCCCGGCGGTCCAGCGGGCCTGGCCGCGCGCCCGGCGCACCATCCTGGTGTCGGACTTCGTGTCCTTCCTCTGTGCCGCCGTGCTCTACGTGGTCTCGGTCGGCAAGGTCCAGGGCTTCGCGTTCACCCTGGGGCTGACCACCGCGCTGGACGTCGTGGTGATCTTCCTCTTCACCAAGCCGGTGATCACGCTGCTGGCCCGGCGCAAGTTCTTCGCCAACGGTCACCCGTGGTCCGGCCTGGACCCGAAGCGGCTGGGCGCCCGCCCGCCGCTGCGCAGCAGCCGTCGCCGTAGCCCCTCCTCTGCCGCCGTGAAGGAGGCCTGACACCGTGTCACGCTTCTCCAATCTGGGACACCGGCTCTACCAGGGCGAGGTCAGCTTCGACTTCGTCGGGCGCCGTAAGCTCTGGTACTCCATCTCCGGCGTGATCGTGCTGATCGCGGCGATCGGTCTGGCGATGGGCCTGCACCTGGGCATCGAGTTCAAGGGCGGCTCGGTCTACACCGTGACCAAGCCGGGGCTGACCGTCTCGCAGGCGCAGGAGACGTCCGACAAGATCGTCTCCTCGCACCCGCTGGTGCAGTCGACCGACAACGGCAAGATCCGCATCCAGGTCAGCACCGAGGAGCCGAAGAGCTCGGACGAGATCCGCGCTCAGCTCTCCGAGAAGCTGGCCGTGCCGCTGGACACCGTCGAGGCCCAGGTGATCGGCCCCAGCTGGGGCAAGCAGATCTCCTCGAAGGCGCTCACCGGCCTGATCATCTTCATGGTCCTGGTGACGGTCTACCTGGCGATCGCCTTCGAGTGGCGGATGGCGGTGGCGGCCCTGGTCGCCCTCATCCACGACCTCCTGATCACCATCGGCGTGTACGCCCTGGTGGGCTTCGAGGTCACCCCCGGTACGGTGATCGGCTTCCTGACCATCCTCGGGTACTCGCTCTACGACACGGTCGTCGTCTTCGACACCGTGAAGGAGAACACCAAGGACCTCACCAAGCAGAACAAGCTCACCTACAGCGAGGCGGCCAACGCGGGCCTCAACCAGACCCTGGTGCGTTCGCTCAACACCACCGTGGTCGCCCTGCTCCCGGTCGCCGCGCTGCTGTTCATCGGCGGTGGCCTCCTGGGTGCCGGCACGCTGAACGACATCTCGCTGGCGCTGTTCATCGGCCTCGCGGCCGGTGCCTACTCGTCGATCTGCGTCGCCACTCCGCTGCTGGCGCAGCTCAAGGAGGAGCAGCCGGAGATGAAGGCGCTGCGCAAGCGGGTCCTGCAGCACCGGGCCGCGGCCGCTGCCAAGGCCGCCGGCGAGGTGCCGGCGGACGAGGAGATCGCGGACGAGGACCTGCCTGCGGGTATGGTCGGTCAGCGCGGCCGGGCGGCCGGCACCACGCGTGCCAAGGGCCGTCCGTCCACCAAGCGCTGAACCGACCCGATCGTAAGGACACGCCGTGACCACCGCCGACACCGCACTGGCCGATCTGTTGAACAGCCGGATCCGGGACGTCCCGGACTACCCGAAGCCGGGTGTGCTGTTCAAGGACATCGCGCCGCTGCTGGCCGACGCCGAGGCCTTCGGCGCCCTCACCAGGGCGCTGGCGGACCGGGCGCGGGAGCTCGGGGCGACCAAGGTGGTGGGCCTGGAGGCGCGCGGCTTCGTGCTGGCGGCTCCGGCGGCCTTCGCGGCCGGGCTCGGCTTCGTGCCGATCCGCAAGCAGGGCAAGCTGCCCGGTGAGGTGTTCCGGCGCTCGTACGAGCTGGAGTACGGCTCGGCGACGCTGGAGGTGCAGTGCGACGCCTTCGCGCCCGGTGAGCGGGTGCTGGTGGTGGACGACGTGCTGGCCACCGGTGGCACCATCGGCGCCTCGCTGGACCTGGTGAAGGAGGCCGGCGCCGAGCTGGTGGGCGTCGTGGTGCTGATGGAGCTGGGCTTCCTGGACGGCCGGGAACGGCTGTCCGGGCACCTGAACGGCGCCCCGCTGGAGACGCTGGTCACGGTCTGAGGGACCTGAACGAAGGGCGGCGGTCGGATCATCCGACCGCCGCCCTTCCGTTTCCGGCCCGGGTGGATGAACGCCGGGGCGCCCGGCTCGGTACCATGAAGATTCACCCCCTCCCGGTTGCGTCCGACCGTACGGGCCGCGGCAGGGGTCGGCCCCGGTGCCCCGAGGAGAGTCCTTGCCCGACGAGGTTGTGCCCACGGCCGAAGCGGCCGCCCCCGACAACCGTCCCACGCCCTCGGGGGCCACCCCGGCACGCCCGGCGCCGACCTCCTCGCGACCGACCGGCCCCACCGGGCGAGGCTCCTCCTCGGGTGGCATGCGTGCCCGCTTGGCCCGCCTCGGCGGCCAGCGCTCCAGCGTGCTCAACCCCGTGCTGGAGCCGCTGTTCCGGTCGATCCGGGCGAACGACCCGAAGGCCGACCCGGCGCTGCTGCGGGACATCGAGCGGGCCTACGCCGTCGCCGAGAAGTGGCACCGCGGGCAGAAGCGCAAGAGCGGCGACCCGTACATCACCCACCCGCTGGCGGTGGCCACCATCCTGGCCGAGCTGGGGATGGACGCCCCGACCCTGATGGCCGGGCTGCTGCACGACACCGTCGAGGACACCGACTACGGCCTGGAGACCCTGCGCAAGGACTTCGGCGACTCGGTGGCGCTGCTGGTGGACGGCGTCACCAAGCTGGACCGGGTCAAGTTCGGCGAAGCCGCGCAGGCCGAGACCGTCCGCAAGATGGTCGTCGCGATGGCCAAGGACCCGCGGGTCCTGGTGATCAAGCTGGCCGACCGCCTGCACAACATGCGCACGATGCGCTACCTCAAGCGGGAGAAGCAGGAGAAGAAGGCCCGCGAGACGCTGGAGATCTACGCCCCGCTGGCGCACCGGCTGGGCATGAACACCATCAAGTGGGAGCTGGAGGACCTCGCCTTCGCGATCCTCTACCCCAAGATGTACGACGAGATCGTCCGGCTGGTCGCCGAGCGCGCCCCCAAGCGGGACGAGTACCTGGCGACCGTCATCGACCAGGTCCAGGGGGACCTGCGCGGCGCCCGGATCACCGCCTCCGTCACCGGCCGGCCGAAGCACTACTACTCGGTCTACCAGAAGATGATCGTCCGGGGCCGGGACTTCGCCGAGATCTACGACCTGGTGGGCATCCGGGTCCTGGTCGACACCGTCCGCGACTGCTACGCGGCGCTGGGCACCATCCACGCGCGGTGGAACCCGGTGCCGGGGCGGTTCAAGGACTACATCGCGATGCCCAAGTTCAACATGTACCAGTCGCTGCACACGACGGTGATCGGCCCCGGCGGCAAGCCCGTCGAACTCCAGATCCGCACCTTCGACATGCACCGCCGGGCCGAGTACGGCATCGCCGCGCACTGGAAGTACAAGCAGCGCGCCGTGGCCGGCGCGTCCAAGGTCCGCACCGACACCCCGACCCAGGTCCGCAAGGACGACAAGGCCGGCGCCGTCAACGAGATGGCCTGGCTGCGGCAGCTGCTGGACTGGCAGAAGGAGACCGCCGACCCGGGCGAGTTCCTGGAGTCGCTGCGCTTCGACCTGGCCAGCAACGAGGTCTTCGTCTTCACGCCCAAGGGCGACGTGATAGCCCTGCCGGCCGGCGCGACCCCGGTCGACTTCGCCTTCGCGGTGCACACCGAGGTGGGCTACCGGACGATAGGGGCCCGGGTCAACGGGCGGCTGGTGCCGCTGGAGTCGACGCTGGAGAACGGCGACGCCGTCGAGGTGTTCACCTCCAAGGCGGAGAACGCCGGACCGTCCCGGGACTGGCTGGGCTTCGTCAAGTCGCCGCGCGCCCGCAACAAGATCCGCGCCTGGTTCTCCAAGGAGCGCCGCGAGGAGGCGATCGAGCACGGCAAGGAGGCGATCGTCCGGGCGATGCGCAAGCAGGGCCTGCCGATCCAGCGGATCCTGACCGGCGACTCGCTGGTCACCCTGGCCCACGAGATGCGCTACCCCGACATCTCCTCGCTCTACGCCGCGATCGGCGAGGGCCACGTCACCGCGCAGAACATCGTGCAGAAGCTGGTCCAGGCGCTCGGCGGCGAGGAGGGCGCCACCGAGGACCTCGCCGAGACCGCGACCCCGACGCACGACAACCGCCGGGCGGCGCGCCGCCGGGCCAAGGGCGACCCGGGCGTGATCGTCAAGGGCGTCGAGGACGTCTGGGTCAAGCTGTCCCGCTGCTGCACCCCGGTGCCGGGCGACCCGATCGTCGGCTTCGTGACCCGCGGCAACGGCGTCTCGGTGCACCGCGCCGACTGCGTCAACGTCGAGTCGCTGAGCCAGCAGCCCGAGCGGATGATCGACGTCGAGTGGGCCGCCACCCAGTCCTCGGTGTTCCTGGTGGCCATCCAGGTCGAGGCGCTGGACCGCTCCCGGCTGCTCTCGGACGTCACCCGGGTGCTCTCAGACCAGCACGTCAACATCCTGTCGGCGGCGGTGCAGACCTCCCGCGACCGGGTCGCGATGAGCCGCTTCACCTTCGAGATGGGCGACCCGAAGCACCTCGGCCACGTGCTCAAGGCCGTGCGCGGTGTCGAGGGCGTCTACGACGTCTACCGCGTCACCTCGGCCCGCAAGTAGCGCCCCGAGCGCGAGAGAGGGCCCCGGGAGATCCCGGGGCCCTCTCTCGCGCGTTCGGCGGATCAGCCGCTGAACTCCTCCTGGCTGCGGTGCGCCTGCTCCAGCAGGGTCTGCACGCCGGCCAGCTCGTTCTCCAGCTTGGCGATCCGGCCGGCGTTGCCAGCGGCGCGGGCCTTGTCCAGATCGGCCCGGATCTTGTCGGCCTTCGCCTCGAACAGGCCGACCATGCCGGCGGCGCGCGCCTTGGCCTCCGGGTTGGAGCGCCTCCACTCGGCGTCCTCGGCCTCGCGGATGGCCCGCTCGACCGTGTTCAGCCGGCCGTCCAGCTTCGGACGGGCGTCGCGCGGCACGTGCCCGATCGCCTCCCAGCGCTCGTTGACCTCGCGCAGCGCCGCCTTGGCGGCCTTCAGGTCGGTGATCGGCAGGATCGCCTCGGCCTCGGTGGCCAGTGCCTCCTTGAGCTTCTGGTTGGCCACCTGCTCGGCGTCCCGCTCGCTGAACACCGCGGAACGGGCCTGGAAGAAGACGTCCTGCGCGCCGCGGAACCGCGCCCACAGCTCGTCCTCGATGTCCCGCTGGGCCCGGCCGGCGGACTTCCAGCGCGCCATCAGGTCGCGGTAGGCGGCCGCGGTGTCGCCCCACTCGGTGGACGAGGACAGCGCCTCGGCCTCGGCGACCAGCGCCTCCTTGGTCTGCCGGGCCTGCTCGCGCTCGGCGTCCAGGGTCGCGAAGTGCGCCTTGCGGTGCTTGGAGAAGACCGAGCGGGCGTGCGAGAAGCGGTGCCACAGCTCGTCGTCGCTCTTGCGGTCCAGCCGGGGCAGGCCCTTCCAGGTGTCCACCAGGGCGCGCAGCCGGTCCCCGGCCTCCCGCCACTGGGTGGACTCGGCGAGCTGCTCGGCCTCGGAGACCAGCGCCTCCTTGGCGGCGCGGGTCTCGTCCTGGGCCTTGGCGCGGGCGGCCTTGCGCTCCTCGCGCCGGCTCTCGATCTCGCCGGCGAGCGTGTCCAGCCGCTTGGCCAGGGCGGCCAGGTCGCCGACCGCGTGCCCCTCGGTCACCTGGGCGCGCAGGTGGTCCAGCGCGGCCTGGGCGTCCTTGGCGGCCAGGTCGGTGGTGCGCACCCGCTTCTCCAGCAGGCCGATCTCCACCTCGATGCCCTGGTACTTGCGCTCGAAGTAGGCGAGGGCCTCCTCGGGCGAGCCGGCCTGCCAGGAACCCACGACGTGTTCGCCGTCGGCCGTCCTGACGTAGACCGTGCCCTGCTCGTCGACACGGCCCCACGGGTCGCTGCTCATAGCGCGTCCTCCACATGACGTCGCGCCCGCGCCGGGGCGGCGCGCGTCCGTCGTCCACAGTTGATGTGCGGCGGACCGATGAGTCCGCCGTCCCCGTCCGCCGTGACTTGCTGCCGAGGGTGACGGCCAGGCGGGTGCGGGCACCCTGATACAACGCCAACATAGGCGACCAGCCCCGGTGCTGTCCGCATCCGGGCCGGGCGATTTCGGGCCGGGGCCGCGCCGAGGCGCTTCGGGCGCCCCTTGCGGGCGGCCCCGGGAGATGTCAACTCTTCGCGGTGGTCACCGAGTTGAAGGTGACGTCGGCCATCGGGTGGCCGTCCGGGGCACCCTCCAGGGTGCCCGCGGCGGCGATCTTCTGCACCGCGTCCAGGCCCCCGGTGATCTTGCCGAAGGGGGTGTAGTTCGGGGGCAGCTGGGTGTCCTTGTAGACCAGGAAGAACTGGCTCCCGTTCGTGCCGGGGCCGGAGTTGGCCATCGCCACGGTGCCCGCCGGGTAGGTCGCGCCGGTCAGGTTCTCGTCCGCGAACTTGTAACCGGGGCCGCCGGTGCCGCCCGGGACGGTCGCGCTGGCGGTCGGGTCGCCGCACTGGAGCACGAAGATGCCGTCGGTGGTGAGGCGGTGGCACTTGGTGTGGTCGAAGTACTTCTCCCCGGCCAGGAAGACGAAGGAGTTCACCGTGTGCGGGGCCTTGGCCGCGTCGAGCGCGAGCGTCACCTTGCCGCAGTTGGTGTCCAGCGTCGCGGTGTACGAGCCGCCCGCGTCGATCGCCATGGCCGGCTCGGCCTGCCACTGCTTGCCGTTCGGCGCGCCCGGCGCCGGATCGGCGCAGCCCTCGACCGGCTTGCGGGTCGGGGTGGTCGGCTCGGCGCTCTGGCTCGGCGCGGCCTGGGCGGAGGAGGCGGCCGAAGCCGACTTGTCCTTGTCCGAGCCGAACGCGCCGGTGCCGACCAGCGCACCGCCGCCGGCCAGCACCACGACGGCGAGCGCGGCGCCCAGGATCGTGTTGCGGCGCCTGCGCGCGGACCGCGCGGCGACCCGCCGCTCCATCTGGCGCTCGTACTTCTCTCGGGCGAGCTGCCGCCGCCGCTGTTCGCTGCTGACCACCGGCCGTGTCTCCTACGGATGTGCTGGGAAAGTGGATGGGTACCGAAGCGGATCATCGCATCCATCGGCGGCCAAGTGTAGGGACCGGGCCTGTAAGAACGCGGTGAACCTGTCAGTGCGAACCGCGCGCGCCACCCCTATCTGGTTCGCAACCGCACCCGCACCGCCGGTAGGCTGCCTTTACCTCACTGGTTTGCTGCATGACTGGTGGCTGCATCCGACCCGGCCGCCGCGACCGTAGCCGCCACTGCCGACCGCATCACGAAGGACGCGCGTGTTCATCGCCGGATTCCCCGCTGGAGCCTGGGGCACCAACTGCTACCTGGTCGCCCCGGCGGCGGGCGAGGAGTGCGTCATCGTCGATCCCGGCCACCAGGCGGCGCGCGGTGTCGAGGAGATGGTCCGCGAGCACGGGCTCAAGCCCGTCGCCGTGGTGCTCACGCACGGCCACATCGACCACGTGGCCTCGGTGGTCCCGGTCTGCGGCGCCCGCGGCGTCCCGGCCTGGATCCACCCCGAGGACCGGTACATGATGTCCGACCCGGAGAAGGCCCTCGGCCGCGCCCTGGGCACCCAGCTGATGGGCGAGCTCACCGTCGGCGAGCCCGACGACGTGCGCGAGCTCACCGACGGCGCCGTGCTGGAGCTCGCCGGCCTGCAGCTCACCGTGGACCACGCCCCGGGCCATACCGGGGGGTCGGTGACCTTCCGGACGCCCGGTGCCGAGGACCTCCCCCCGGTGCTGTTCTCGGGCGACCTGCTGTTCGCCGGCTCCATCGGGCGTACCGACCTCCCGGGCGGGGACAGCGAGGCGATCATGCGGTCGCTGGCCCGGGTGTGCCTGCCCCTCGACGACACCACCGTGGTCCTCTCCGGCCACGGCGGACAGACCACCATCGGCCACGAGCGCGCCACCAACCCCTACCTCCGACAGGCAGCAGGGGCGGCCGGCGCCCAGGCTTTCCCGCGACGAGGAATGTGACGGAAGAGAAGTTGAGCACCTTCACCGCCCCCAAGGGCACCTACGACCTGCTGCCCCCCAGCTCCGCGACCTTCCTGGCGATCCGCGAGCGCATCGCCGCGCCCGCCCGCCGGGCCGGCTACGGCTACATCGAGACCCCGGTCTTCGAGGACGTGAAGCTCTTCTCCCGCGGCGTCGGCGAGTCCACCGACATCGTCAGCAAGGAGATGTACAACCTCACCACCCGCGGCGGCGACGAGCTCGCGCTGCGCCCGGAGGGCACCGCCTCGGTGCTGCGCGCCGCCCTCCAGGCCAACCTGCACAAGCAGGGCAACCTGCCGGTCAAGCTCTGGTACTCCGGCTCGTACTACCGCTACGAGCGCGCCCAGAAGGGCCGCTACCGCCAGTTCTCCCAGGTCGGCGCCGAGGCGATCGGGGCCGAGGACCCGGCCCTGGACGCCGAGCTGATCATCCTCGCCGACGACGCCTTCCGCTCGCTGGGCGTGCGCGACTACTCGCTGCTGCTCAACAGCCTCGGCGACAAGCAGTGCCGCCCGGTCTACCGCGCCGCCCTGGTCGAGTTCCTCGCCGGCCTGGACCTGGACGAGGACACCCGCCGCCGCGCCGACATCAACCCGCTGCGCGTCCTGGACGACAAGCGCGAGTCGGTGCAGGCCCAGCTGGTCGACGCGCCCAAGCTGCGCGACTACCTGTGCGAGGAGTGCAAGGCGTACGACGAGAAGGTCCGCGAGCTGCTCACCGCGAACGGCGTGGCCTTCGTCGACGACCCGAAGCTGGTCCGCGGCCTGGACTACTACACCCGCACCACCTTCGAGTTCGTGCACAACGGCCTCGGCGCCCAGTCCGCGATCGGCGGCGGCGGCCGCTACGACGGCCTGTCCGAGATGATCGGCGGCCCGGCGCTGCCGTCCGTCGGCTGGGCCCTCGGCGTGGACCGCACCTTCCTGGCGATGGAGGCCGAGGGCATCGTCCTCGACCTGCCCGCCGCGACCTCCGTGTACGCCGTCGCGCTCGGCGAGGAGGCCAAGAACGTCCTGTTCGCCAAGGTGGTCGAGCTGCGCCGGGCCGGCGTCGCCACCGACCTCGCCTTCGGCGTCAAGAGCATCAAGAACGCCATGAAGTCCGCCGACCGGTCCGGCGCCCGCTTCGCCCTCGTGGCCGGGGACCGGGACCTCGCCGACGGCGTCGTCCAGCTCAAGGACCTGACCACCGGCGAGCAGAACCCCGTCGCCCTCGACGCACTCGTCACCACCCTGAAGGAGAAGCAGCTGTGATCCGCACGCACGACGCGGGCACGCTCCGCCCGGAGCACGCAGGCACCACCGTCACCCTGGCCGGCTGGGTCGCCCGCCGCCGCGACCACGGCGGTGTCGCCTTCATCGATCTGCGCGACGCCTCCGGCACCGTGCAGATCGTGGTCCGCGACCTCGACTCGGTGCACGGCCTTCGCGCCGAGTACTGCGTCAAGGTCGTCGGCGACGTCCGGGTGCGCCCCGACGGCAACGAGAACCCGGACATCCCGACCGGCGCGGTCGAGGTCGTCGTCAGCGAGATCGAGGTCCTCTCCGAGGCCGCCCCGCTGCCCTTCCCGGTCGCCGAGTACGAGCCGGGCACGGTCAACGAGGAGGTCCGGCTGCGCTACCGCTACCTGGACCTGCGCCGCGAGGGCCCGGCCAAGGGCCTGCGGCTGCGCTCGAAGGTCAACAACATCATCCGCCGGGTGATGGAGGAGAACGACTACCTCGACATCGAGACGCCGTACCTCACCCGCTCCACCCCTGAGGGCGCCCGCGACTTCCTCGTCCCGGTCCGCCTGCAGCCCGGCCACTGGTACGCGCTGCCGCAGTCGCCCCAGCTGTTCAAGCAGCTGCTGATGGTGGCCGGCATGGAGCGCTACTACCAGATCGCCCGCTGCTTCCGCGACGAGGACTTCCGCGCCGACCGGCAGCCGGAGTTCACCCAGCTCGACATCGAGGCCTCGTTCGTCGACCAGGAGGACATCCTGGCCCTCGGCGAGAAGATCGTCGGCTCGATCTGGCGCGAGGTGCACGGCTACGAGCTCCCCAACCCGCTGCCCCGGATGACCTACGCGGACGCCATGGCCCGCTACGGCTCCGACAAGCCGGACGTCCGCTTCGGACAGGAACTCACCGACCTCACCGAGTACTTCAAGGGCACCGAGTTCCGCGTCTTCCAGGCCCCGTACGTCGGCGCCGTGGTGATGCCCGGCGGCGCCTCGCAGCCCCGCAAGGCGCTCGACGCCTGGCAGGACTGGGCCAAGGCGCGCGGCGCCCGCGGCCTGGCCTACGTCGTCATCGACGCCGAGACCGGCGAGCTGCGCGGCCCGGTCGCCAAGAACCTGTCCGAGGAGCACCTGGCCGGCCTGGCCGCCGCCGCGGGTGCCAGGAACGGCGACGCGATCTTCTTCGCGGCCGGCAAGCAGCGCCCCTCGCAGGAGCTGCTGGGCGCCGCCCGTCTGGAGATCGGCCGCCGCTGCGAGCTGATCGACGCGTCGCAGTGGGCCTTCCTCTGGGTCGTCGACTTCCCGATGTTCGAGCCGATCGAGGACGACAAGGGCGAGTTCCAGGGCTGGCACGCGGTGCACCACCCGTTCACCGCCCCGACCGCCGAGTCGCTCGCCACCTTCGACACCGACCCGGGCTCGGCCCTGTCCAACGCCTACGACCTGGTCCTCAACGGCTCGGAGCTGGGCGGCGGTTCGATCCGTATCCACCAGCGCGACGTGCAGAAGCGGGCGTTCGACGCGATCGGCCTCTCCGAGGAGGAGGCGGCCTCGCAGTTCGGCTTCCTGCTGGACGCCTTCAACTACGGCCCGCCGCCGCACGGTGGCGTCGCCTTCGGCCTCGACCGCATCGTCACCCTGCTCGGCGGGTACGACACCATCCGCGACGTCATCGCCTTCCCGAAGACGTCCACCGGCGGTGACCCGCTGACCGGCGCCCCGACCCCGATCACCCCGGCCCAGCGCCGGGAGGCCGGCGTGGACGCCAAGCCGAAGCTGCGCGAGGACGCCGCGAAGTCCGAGGCCTGACACCGGATCCGCTAACCTTCAACGGCCCCGGACGGTCCACCCACCGTCCGGGGCCGGTCCACAATGACGTGTGACACAAGGAGGGTTGACTCATGCAGGTGATCACAAGGGTCGAGTGTCCGGATGACGCCCCGGCGACCAGACGCGTCCACATGGCCGCGTTCCCCGGCCCCGACGAGGCGGACCTGGTCGACGCGCTGCGCCGCGATCCGGCCTGGCTGCCCGGGCTGTCGCTGGTCGCGGTCGACGAGACCGGGCTGGTGATCGGGCACGCGCTGCTGACCCGGCTGCGGGTCGGCGAGGACGGCGCGGGCCTCGCGCTCGCGCCGGTCGCCGTCGCGCCCGAGTGGCAGCGCAAGGGCGTCGGCGAACTCGTCGTCCGGGCCGCGCTGTCGGCGGCCGAGGAGGCGGGGGAGAAGCTCGTGGTCGTCCTCGGCGACCCGGAGTACTACGGGCGGTTCGGCTTCAGCGCGGCCGGTCGGCACGAGGTCAGCGGGCCGTTCGAGGTGCCGGACGCCTACTTCCAGGCGCTGCCGCTGCCCGCGTACGACGGCGCTCCGCGCGGGCTCTGCCGCTACCCCGAGGCCTTCGTGGTGGTGTAGACCGTCAGGTCGGCTCCACCGACCGCGTTCCCACCCGGGGCTCCGTCCCACCCGACGTTCCCACCCGGGGCTCCGTCCCACCCGACGATCCCAGCCGGCCGAAGGGGACCGTGACCCGGCAGCTGCGCACGAACGCGGCCATCGCCGGCGTGAGTTCGCGGTCCTTCGGCCAGTACAGCCCGACCAGGCTCGGGCTGAGCCCCCGCACCGGCCGGTACGCGACGTCATCCCGTACGGCCAGCCGGCTCATCGTCTCCGGTGCGAAGCCGACGCCCTGACCGCACACCACCGCGGCCAGCCACTCGTCGGTGTTGTGCGCCACCGCGCCGATCCGCACCGGACGCCCGCCCCGCTCCCGGCCCGCCAGCCAGTACTCGCGCCAGTGCCCGGCCTCGTGCGGTATCGCCACGAACGGCTCGTCCAGCAGGTCCTCGACGGACAGCTCGGTCCGGTCCGCCAGCCGGTGCCCGGTCGGCAGCGCCACGACCCGCGCCTCCTCGCCGAGCACGGCGACGTTGTAGTGCTCGACCAGCCACGCCGGGCCGTGCCAGAGCGTCAGGTCGATCTCGCCGGTGGCCAGGCCCGAGGTCGGGTCGAACCAGTTGTTCTGCCGCAGCTCCACCTGCCAGCCGGGCATCCGCCGGGCGAAGTCGGCGACGGTGCTGCGGGTCATCAGGTTGATGATGCCGCCCTCGAACCCCACGCGCAGCACCGAGCCCTGCTCGGCGGCGGCCGCCCGGGTGGCACGCAGCGCGTCCTCCCAGCCGGCCAGCATCGCCCCGGCGTAGTCCGCCAGCGCCCGCCCGGCCGGGGTGGGCGCCATGCCGCGCCGCGAGCGCTCGAACAGCGCGACCCCGAGCAGCGATTCCAGCTGGCGGATCTGCTTGGTGAGCGTCGGCTGGGAGACGAACAGCCGGGCCGCGGCGGCGGTCAGCTGACCCTCCTCGCAGACCGCGGCGAAGCTGCGCAGCAGGCGGGTGTCGACATCCATGCCCCAAGGTTATGGAACCGGATATTGGACCCGTCCGGCAGGTGTGGGTCAAGGTTGGTCGTTCGGCGTTCACGCCGACCGGACGGGGGAGCGCGGCAGCGGCGGTTCAGGGGGCCGCCGCTGCCGCCCACCCGTCCGCCGACCTGCGGGGGCGGCCTCCAGCGCCTACGGTGAGTGCTCATCAGCAGCAGCCGGACGGAGGACCCCAGGTGGCCGAGGAGCAGCGGACCGCGAAGCCGGAACGACTCGCGAGGAAGCCGTACGAGCGGGAACTGCTGCGGCTCCAGCAGGAACTGGTGAAGCTCCAGGAGTGGGTGCGGGTCGAGGGCGCCCGGCTGGTGGTGGTCTTCGAGGGGCGCGACGCCGCCGGCAAGGGCGGCGCGATCAAGCGGGTGACGGAGTACCTGAACCCGCGCATCGCCCGGGTCGTGGCGCTGCCGACCCCGACCGAGCGGCAGAAGACCCAGTGGTACTTCCAGCGGTACGTCGAGCAGCTGCCGGCCGCGGGGGAGATCGTGCTGTTCGACCGCAGCTGGTACAACCGGGCCGGCGTCGAGCGGGTCATGGGCTTCTGCACGGACGAGCAGTACTGGCAGTTCCTGCACCAGTGCCCGACCTTCGAGCGGATGCTGATCGAGGAGGGCGTCCTGCTGCGCAAGTACTGGTTCTCGGTGAGCGACACCGAGCAGGAACGGCGCTTCCGGGACCGGCTGGAGGATCCGATGAAGCGCTGGAAGCTCTCCCCGATGGACGTCGAGTCGATCACCCGTTGGGAGGACTACTCGCGGGCCAAGGACGAGATGTTCGTCTACACCGACACCCCGGACTCGCCCTGGCACGTGGTGGAGAGCGACGACAAACGGCGGGCCCGGATCAACATGATCGCCCACCTGCTCTCCACCGTGCCGTACCGCGAGATCACCGCCCCGCAGATCGACCTGCCGCCCCGCCCGGCCCCGCGCGGCTACCAGCGGCCCCCGCGCGACCTGCAGAAGTACGTCCCGGACCACGCGGCCCGCCTCGATCGGCGGGCGGCCCGGGCGCGATGAGGCCGGCTCGCTCCGGCGGGTGTGTCGGCGGCCTCGCATAGGCTTCCGGTGTGGACGAACCGGACCTCTTCACCGCCGCCGCCGAGGAACGCCAGAGCAGGGAGCCCGGCCGGGCGCCGCTGGCCGTACGGATGCGTCCGCGCACCCTGGACGAGGTGGCCGGGCAGCGGCAGCTGCTGAAGCCCGGGTCGCCGCTGCGGCGGCTGGTCTCGGGCTCGCGCGGGCCGGCGGCGACCAGCTCGGTGATCCTCTGGGGCCCGCCCGGCACCGGCAAGACCACCCTCGCGCACGTGATCAGCCAGGCCGTGGAGGGCCGCTTCGTCGAGCTGTCCGCGATCACCGCCGGGGTCAAGGAGGTCCGGGCGGTGATCGACGGCGCCCGGCGGGCGGTCGGCATGTCCGGCCGGGAGACGGTGCTGTTCCTGGACGAGATCCACCGCTTCTCCAAGGCCCAGCAGGACTCGCTGCTGCCGGCCGTGGAGAACCGCTGGGTCACCCTGATCGCGGCGACCACGGAGAACCCGTACTTCTCGGTGATCTCCCCGCTGCTGTCCCGCTCGCTGCTGCTCACCCTGGAGTCGCTGACCGACGAGGACGTCCGCGCCCTGCTGCGCCGCGCGGTGGCCGACGAACGCGGCCTGGGGGGCGCGTTGGACCTGACGGCGGAGGCCGAGGACCACCTGGTGCGCCTCGCCGGGGGTGACGCCCGGCGGGCGCTCACCACGCTGGAGGCCGCGGCCGGGGCGGCGCTGGAGAAGGGCGAGGCGAGCATCACGCTGGCCACCACGGAGACGGCCGTCAACCAGGCGGCGGTGCGCTACGACAAGGACGGCGACCAGCACTACGACGTGGCGAGCGCGCTGATCAAGTCGATCCGGGGCAGCGACGTGGACGCCACCCTGCACTACCTGGCCCGGATGATCGAGGCGGGGGAGGACCCGCGGTTCATCGCCCGCCGGCTGATGATCTCGGCCAGCGAGGACGTCGGCCTGGCCGACCCGACGGCGCTCCAGACGGCGGTCGCGGCGGCCCAGGCGGTGGCCCTGATCGGCTTCCCGGAGGCGCGGATCATCCTCTCCCAGGCGGCGATCGCGCTGGCCCTGGCGCCCAAGTCCAACGCGGCCTACCTGGCGATCGACGCGGCGCTGGCGGACGTCCGGCAGGGGCTCGCGGGCGCGGTGCCGCCGCACCTGCGGGACGCGCACTACGGCGGCGCGGGCAAGCTCGGCCACGGCCGGGGCTACCAGTACCCGCACGACCTGCCGGAGGGCATCGCGGCCCAGCAGTACGCGCCGGACGCGGTGCACGGCAAGGACTACTACCAGCCGACCCGGCGCGGCGGCGAGGCCCGCTACGCGGACGTCGTGGAGTGGACGCGGGGCCGGCTCAGGGGCGAGTGAGAAGGGGCGGTCGAGCACCCGGTACAATCGGTCGGAGTGCCACGTCCCGGGACGGCGGCGGGGGAGACCCCACCGACCGGCCACACCAGCGGGGCATCGGCCGTAGGCCTCCTCCGGGAGGCCCGCACCAGGAGCGTCGCGCACCGTTTCGGTGTCGCGGACGGCCCGGGTTTCCGGGCTGTTCCGTGTGACCAGCACTTTTGTGCCCGGCTCCGGAGAGCGGCTGACCGCATCGCCTCGGCGATGGGTTGTCTCCGGGTCGCGAGATGCGACCTCCGTCAACACCTGGTGAAGCCGTATTCGTAAGCAAGGAAGGTTTGGTTCATGGCGAACCAGAAGCGTCCCAAGGTCAAGATCGCGCGTGCGCTCGGCGTGCCGCTGACCCCGAAGTCCGTCAAGTACTTCGAGGCCCGCCCGTACCCGCCCGGCCAGCACGGCCGTGGTCGCAAGCAGAACTCGGACTACAAGGTCCGTCTGCTCGAGAAGCAGCGTCTGCGCGCCCAGTACGACCTGAGCGAGAAGCAGATGGCGCGCGCGTTCGACCGCGCGAAGAAGGCCGAGGGCAAGACCGGTGAGGCGCTCGTCGCCGAGCTGGAGACCCGTCTGGACTCGCTGGTGCTGCGTTCGGGCATTGCCCGCACCATCTACCAGGCCCGCCAGATGGTCGTCCACGGCCACATCGAGGTCAACGGTGGCAAGGTCAACAAGCCGTCGTACCAGATGAAGCCGGGCTTCGTGGTGACCGTCCGCGAGCGCAGCAAGGAGAAGGTCCCGTTCCAGGTCGCCCGTGAGGGTGGCTACGCGGGCGAGGGCCAGACCCCGAAGTACCTCGAGGTCAACCTGAAGGCCCTGGCCTTCCGCCTGGACCGTGCGCCGCAGCGCAAGGAGGTCCCGGTGATCTGTGACGAGCAGCTGGTGGTCGAGTACTACTCGCGCTGACCCGCGGCGGTTCCGCATCTGCGGTACCTCAGCGAGCCCCCGTCGCCTTTCGAGGCGGCGGGGGCTCGCCCCTTTTCCGGTGGCAGCTCCTGGTGCCGGCCGGACAGGACCTAGCGGTTCTCGCCGGTCATCGCCGCGGCCAGCCGCAGGTGCGGGCGGGCCTCCTCGGCGCGGCCCTGGCGCTCCAGGGTGCGGCCGAGCATCAGCCGGGCGTAGTCCTCGGCCGGGTCGGTGTCCAGGATCCGGAGCAACTCGGCTTCGGCGCGCCCGAGTTGGGCGGAGTGGTAGTAGCTGCGGGCCAGCAGCAGCCGGACCGAGAGGTTGGCCGGTTCCTCGGCCAGCACGCCCTCCAGCATGCGGGCGGCGTCGGCGTAGGCCTTGGACTCGAAGTGGAACGTCGCGAGGCGGTACTCGTCGGCGGCGGTGGTCACGGCCACGGGGTGCTCCTTCCGGGTGGTTCCTTGCCTCCTCAAGCAATCGGCAAGTTTCAGCTATTCCTGGCCGGTGCGGGCGTCGGTGCGGACGGCACCGAGCAGGGCCCGGACCCGGGCTCCGGGCCGCCCGCCGGCCCGCTGCCGCCCAGCGCCCGGGAGACCGCCGCGTCCAGGTCGAGCCGGGCCCCGGCCTGGTAGCACCGCTCGTACTCCTGCGCGGTCAGCCCCGCCCGGGCCCGCTCCGCGCACTCCTGGTGCGGGCCGAAGAAGGACCGCGAGCCCAGGAAGGGCAGGCCGACCGCGCCCCAGATCCGGTGCGCGGCGCCCTGCAGCACCCGGGCCCCGCCCAGGTCGCCCGGCGCGCCCGGGCCGCCCGGCTCGGTCTCCAGCAGCGCCAGCAGGTCGATCGCCAGCGCGATGCCCAGCAGGTCGTGGAACAGGTGGTTCAGCCGCAGGCCCTCCCGGGCCAGGGCGCGGGCCGCCCGGACTGCGCCGTCCATCCAGTGCGCGTACGCCATCGCGTACAGCACGTACGCGTACGCCCACTGCTCGCCGTGCTCCTCGCACAGCTCGCGGGCCTGGCCGAACCAGAGCTCCCCGCTCTCCGGATCCCCCTGGAAGAGGTACGCGAGGCCCAGCTCGACCATGGCCAGCACGACGTTGCTGTTGAGCTCGCCGATCGTCCGGTAGTGCCAGAGCGCCTCCTCGAACAGCTCGGCGGCGCGGTCCGGCTCGTCGCCGATCAGGGCCGCGCTGCCCTGCCGGTGGACGGCGTAGGCCAGCGCCCGGTCGTCGCCGGTGTCCAGGGCCTGGCGGCGGCACTCCTCCAGTGCCGGGCGGGCCGTCTCCAGGTCGCCTTGCAGGGTGGCCAGGTGGCCGGTCACCCAGAGGGCCTTGGCGCGGGCCTCGGTCGGCTCGCGGTCCAGGGCGAGCGCGCGGTCCAGCCAGTGCCGCCCCTCGCCGAGGTGGCCGCAGCCGACCCAGTAGAACCACAGCGTGCCCGCCAGCAGCAGGGCGATCTGCTCCTCGCCGGGCTCGGCGAGGCAGAACTCCAGCGCCGCGCGGAGGTTGGGGTGGGCGAGTTCGGTGCGCTCGGCGGTCTCGGCCTGCCGGGGCCCGAACCACTCGACCTCGCCCCAGGTGGCCACGCCCAGGTACCAGTCGCGGTGGCGGCGCAGCAGCCGCTGCTCCTGGCCGGCGGCCCGCAGCCACTGGCCGCCGTAGTCGCGCAGGGTGTCCAGCAGCCGGAAGCGGACGCCGAAGGCGCTGTCCTCGCCCAGCACCACGGACTTGCCGACCAGTTCGTCGAGCAGGTCGAGCACGTCCTCGGCCTCCAGGCCGTCACCGGCGCAGACGTACTCGGCGGCCTCCAGGTCGAAACTGCCGGCGAAGACCGACAGGCGGGCCCAGAGTAAACGTTCCTGCACGGTGCAGAGCTCATGGCTCCAACCGATCGTGGTGCGCAGCGCCCGGTGCCGCGGCAGGGCCGTCCGGGAGCCGCCGGTGAGCAGCCGGAACCGGTCGTCCAGCCGGGCGGTGATCTGCTCCACCGACAGCGCGCGCAGCCGCCCGGCCGCCAGCTCCACCGCCAGAGGGAGGCCGTCCAGACGGCGGCAGAGCAGGCTCACCGCCTCGGCGTCGGCCTCGGTCAGCGCGAAGGAGGGCAGCACCGCCCGGGCCCGCTCGGCGAACAGCCGCACCGCGTCCGGCAGTCCGCCCGGATCGCTCGGACCGCCCGGATTGCTCGGACCGCTCGGCCGCGGGTCGACCGGCAGCGGGGCCAGGGTGAGCAGGTGCTCGCCCGAGGCCCGCAGCGCGGCGCGGCTGGTGGTCAGCACCCGGAGGCTGGGCAGCGCCCGCAGCAGCGCGTCCGCCAGTTCGGCGCAGGCCTGCACCAGGTGCTCGCAGCCGTCCAGCACCAGCAGCGTGCACCGGCCGGACAGCCGCTCGGTGAGCAGGTCGAGCGGCGGGCGGGCGGTGCCGTCGGTCAGCCGCAGCGCCTCCAGCACCGCGCGGCCGAGCAGCAGCGGGTCCTGCACCGGGGCCAGCTCGACCAGCCAGGTGCCGTCCGGGAAGGCGCCGGCCGCCCGGGCGGCGGCGCGCAGGGCCAGTCGGCTCTTGCCCACCCCGCCCGGCCCGGTCACCGTCACCAGCCGGGCGCCGGCCAGCAGGCCCGCCAGCTCGGCCAGCTCCCGCTGCCGCCCGACGAAGCCCGTCACCTCGGCCGGCAGCCGACCGGGCTCCGGCTCGCGCGGCCGCGCCGCGGGTTCCCCGGACTGTGCTCTCCAGTCGCCGGCCAAGCGCTGCTCCCCGTGTTCCTGGCCCGGACCGTCGGGGCCCGGACGTTCGTCGGGCCGTACGGGCGACGGCCCGCCTGGCAGAACGAGGTGACCGGCCGGTAGGTTACGCGCGCGGTTCGCACATCCGACCGGTTCGGCCGGTGGCCGACGCGACGGCGGACCCCGGGGCCCGGCGACAACCCGGTCCGGAAACCGGGCGTGGGCGCGATAGGGTTCCGTTTGGAGAACAGCAAGGCGAGGGAGCGCGCAAAGGTGTCCGTGGGAGAGCTGGCCGGGTTGCTCGTCGCCGTGTTCTGGGCGGTCCTGGTCACCCTGCTCGCCGTGGTGCTGGTCCGCCTCTCGCGAGTGCTGAAGGAGGCCACTGTCCTCGTCTCCGCCGTCACCGAGCAGGCCGTCCCGCTGCTGAGCGACGCGGGCGCCGCCGTGCGCAGTGCCAACCAGCAGCTGGAGCGGGTGGACGAGATCACCGCCAACGTGCAGGACGCCGCCGCCAACGCCAACGCGCTCTCCTCCACCGTCGCCGCCACCCTGGGCGGGCCGCTGGTGAAGGTCGCGGCCTTCAGTTACGGCGTCCGCAAGGCCGTCGCCAAGCAGCAGGGCGGCCAGCCGTCCGTGCCGTCGCAGAGCGGCGAGCGCGAGGAGCTGGCCCGGCTGATCCGGGCCGAGGTGCGCGCCGCGACCGCGCCCAGGAACGGCCTGTTCTCCCGGGTCCGGCGCGCGGTGAGGGGCTGACGGTATGGTGCGACGCGTCTTCTGGATGGCGGTCGGCGCCGGTGCGACCGTGTGGGCCATGAACAAGGCCAACGAGGCCGTGCACCGGCTCACCCCGGACAGCCTCTCCGGCACCGCCACGCGCGGTGCGCTGCACCTGGGCGACCTGGCCAAGCAGTTCGCCCAGGACGTGCGGGCCGGCATGGCCGAGCGCGAGGAGCAGCTGAAGGACGACCTCGGACTGCACGGCACCGCCGTCGTCGAGCCCGGGAGCACCCGCCGGGTCCTGCGCGGCGAGCCGCAGTACCGAGCTATCTCGGCGGCGCCCGGCAGCCCGGCCGCCGCCCTGCCCCCGTCCGGCCCCCGCCCCGTATCCCGTGGGGCCCGCACCACCACCCGAGCCATTGAAGAAACGCCCCGCCGCGCCCTGCCGCAGCGGGGCGGCACCCCGAACCGGAAGGACCAATAATGGAGTCGGCTGAGATCCGCCGCCGCTGGCTGCGCTTCTTCGAGGAGCGCGGCCACACCGTCGTTCCGTCGGCGTCCCTGGTCGCCGACGACCCCACCCTGCTGCTGGTCAACGCCGGCATGGTGCCGTTCAAGCCCTACTTCCTGGGCGAGGTCAAGCCGCAGTTCTCGCGCGCCACCAGCGTCCAGAAGTGCGTGCGCACCCTGGACATCGAGGAGGTCGGGAAGACCACCCGGCACGGCTCCTTCTTCCAGATGTGCGGCAACTTCTCCTTCGGCGACTACTTCAAGGAAGGCGCCATCAAGTTCGCGTGGGAGCTGCTCACCAGCTCCGTCGCGGACGGTGGCTACGGCCTGGAGAAGGAGAAGCTCTGGATCACCGTCTACCAGGACGACGACGAGGCCGAGCTGATCTGGCGTGACGTCATCGGCGTCCCGTCCGAGCGCATCCAGCGCCTCGGCATGAAGGACAACTTCTGGTCGATGGGCGTCCCCGGCCCCTGCGGCCCGTGCTCGGAGATCAACTACGACCGCGGCCCCGCGTACGGCGAGGAGGGCGGCCCGGCCGTCAACGGCGAGCGCTACCTGGAGATCTGGAACCTGGTCTTCATGCAGTACGAGCGCGGCCACGGCGACGGCAAGGACGGCTTCGAGATCCTCGGCGACCTGCCGAGCAAGAACATCGACACCGGCCTCGGCCTGGAGCGCCTCGCCGCCATCCTCCAGGGCGTCGACAACCTCTTCGAGATCGACACCAGCCGGATGATCCTCGACCGCGCCGCCGAGCTCACCGGCCACACCTACGGTGCCGACCTCAAGTCGGACGTCTCGCTGCGCGTGGTCACCGACCACATCCGCACCGCGCTGATGCTGATCGGCGACGGCGTCACCCCCGGCAACGAGGGCCGCGGCTACGTGCTGCGCCGCATCCTGCGCCGCGCCATCCGCAACATGCGCCTGCTGGGCGCCACCGGCGTGGTGGCCAAGGACCTCACCGACATCGCCATCAAGGCGATGGCTCCGCAGTACCCGGAGCTGGAGAGCGACCGCAAGCGCATCGAGACGGTCGTCGTCGGCGAGGAGGCGGCCTTCCTGCAGACCCTCAAGGCCGGCACCAGCCTGCTGGACGCCGCGGTCACCGAGACCAAGCAGGCCGGTGGCGCGGTCCTCTCCGGGGACCAGGCCTTCAAGCTGCACGACACCTACGGCTTCCCGATCGACCTCACCCTGGAGATGGCCGAGGAGCAGGGCCTCCAGGTGGACGAGGCCGGCTTCCGCCGTCTGATGCAGGAGCAGCGCAACCGCGCCAAGGCGGACGCCAAGGCCAAGAAGATGGGCCACGCCGACGTCGCCGCGTACCGCGAGGTCGCCGACAAGTCCGGCGCGAGCGTCTTCACCGGCTACAACCTCACCGAGGGCGAGGCCAGCGTCGTCGGCCTGCTGGTGGACGGCGTCCCGGCGCCGGCCGCCTCCGAGGGCGACGAGGTCGAGATCATCCTCGACCGCACCCCGTTCTACGCCGAGGGCGGCGGCCAGCTCGCCGACCACGGCCGGATCCGGCTGGAGTCCGGCGCGGTGGTGGAGATCCGCGACGTGCAGCAGCCCGTCCCGGGTGTCATCGTGCACTCCGGCGGGGTGCTGTTCGGCGAGGTCGTGCTCGGCGCCTCGGCGTACGCCACGATCGACACCGAGCGCCGCCGGGCGATCGCCCGCGCCCACTCGGCCACCCACCTGACCCACCAGGCGCTGCGTGACGCGCTCGGCCCGACGGCCGCCCAGGCCGGTTCCGAGAACGCCCCCGGCCGCTTCCGCTTCGACTTCGGCTCGCCCGCCGCCGTCCCGGGCACCGTGCTGGTCGACGTCGAGCAGAAGATCAACGACGTGCTGGGCCGCGAACTCGACGTCACCGCCGAGGTCATGACGATGGATCAGGCCCGCAAGGCCGGCGCCATCGCGATGTTCGGCGAGAAGTACGGCGACGAGGTCCGGGTCGTCACCATCGGTGACTTCTCCAAGGAGCTGTGCGGTGGCACGCACGTCGGCAACACCGCCCAGCTGGGCCTGGTCAAGCTGCTCGGCGAGTCCTCGATCGGCTCCGGCGTGCGTCGCGTCGAGGCGCTGGTCGGCGTCGACGCGTACAAGTTCCTGGCCCGCGAGCACACCGTGGTCTCCCAGCTGACCGAGCTGGTCAAGGGGCGCCCGGAGGAGCTGCCGGAGAAGATCTCGGGCATGCTCGCCAAGCTCAAGGACGCCGAGAAGGAGATCGAGCGCTTCCGCGCCGAGAAGGTGCTGGCCGCCGCGGCGGGTCTGGCCGACTCGGCCGAGGACGTGCACGGCATCTCGGTGGTCGCCGCGCAGGTCGCCGACGGCGTGGGCGCGGACGAGCTGCGCAAGCTGGTGCTGGACGTGCGAGGCCGCCTCGGCTCGCGCCCGGCCGTGGTCGCCGCCTTCACCGTGGCGAACGACCGCCCGCTGACCGTGATCGCCACCAACGAGGACGCCCGCGCCCGCGGCATCAAGGCCGGCGAGCTGGTCCGGGTCGCCGCCAAGACCCTCGGCGGCGGCGGTGGCGGCAAGGACGACGTCGCCCAGGGCGGCGGCTCCAACCCGGCCGCGGTCGGCGAGGCCGTCGCCGCGGTGCGCGGCCTGGTCGCGGAGCGCGCCAGCTGATGGTCGAGGAGCCTCAGGTGGAGCGGCCCTTCCGACGGGGGCGGCGGATCGCCGTCGACGTCGGTGACGCCCGGATCGGGGTCGCGTCCTGCGACCCCGACGGGGTGCTCGCCACGCCCGTGGAGACCGTTCCGGCCGGGGTGAAGTCGCAGGCCAGGATCGCCGCCATCGTCGAGGAGTACGACGCGGTGGAGGTGATCGTCGGGCTGCCCCGCTCGCTGAGCGGCAAGGAGGGCCCGGCGGCGGAGAAGGTCCGCGCCTACGCGACGCGGCTGGCCAACCGGCTGTACCCGGTGCCGGTCCGGCTGGTCGACGAGCGGATGTCGACCGTCACCGCCACCCACGGGCTGCGCGCCTCGGGCGTCAAGGCGAAGAAGGGCCGCTCGGTGGTCGACCAGGCCGCCGCGGTGGTGATCCTGCAGACCGCCCTTGAGTCCGAACGGGTGAGCGGGAACCCGCCTGGTGAGAGCGTCGAGGCGGTCGGCTGACCGGCCTGATCTAACGTCCCGTCGAGGGGTCCGTGCGGACGCGTCCGCACGGACCCCTTCGAACGTTTCGGCACTGCCGAGGGGACGCGAGCCATGACCGACCAGGACTTCCACCCGGGGCTCACGCCCGGGCACCTGGGTGCGCCGGTGCTGGAGCCGGAGGGCCGGCCGCCGGGCGCGCCCCGCATGCGCCCCGATGCACCCGATCCGCACCGACGGCGTAACGGACTGGCCTGCGCGCTCACCGCGCTCGCCCTGGTCGCGGTGTTCGGCGGGGCGGGCCTCGCCGGGTACACCTGGTTCCAGGGACAGCGCACACCCCCGGCCGCCGCCGACTACGCGGGGCAGGGCACCGGCAGCGTCCAGGTCTCGGTGCCGGAGGGCGCGGGCCTGTCCCAGATCGCGTCCGCCCTGGTCCGCAACGGGGTGGTGGCCAGCTCGCTCGCCTTCACCCGGGCGGCCAAGGGCAGCGCCGCGGCTGCCGGGCGGATCCAGCCCGGCACCTACACCCTGAAGCAGCGGATGTCGGCCGCGGCCGCGCTGACCGTGCTGATCGACCCGGCCAACGCCAACGGCCTGACCATCCCCGAGGGCTGGCGCGGCTACCAGATCTACGTGGCCATCGACCACAAGCTGCGCCTGCCGGAGGGCACCACCCAGCGCACCGCCCAGGAGCAGGGCGCCGAACTGGGTCTGCCGGACTTCGCCAAGGGCAGCCCCGAGGGCTACCTCTTCCCCGCGACGTACAGCGTCACCGACGGGACCACCGCGATCGACCTGCTGAAACAGATGGTGGAGCGGGCCGGCAAGGAGTTCAGCCGGGACGACGCGAACGTCGTCGCGCAGAACCTCGGGCAGAGCCTGTACGGGCTGGTCACCGTGGCCAGCATGGTCCAGGGCGAGGCCGACAACAACGAGGACATGGGCAAGGTGGCGCGGGTCATCTACAACCGGCTCGCCAAGGGCATGCCGCTGCAGCTCGACTCCACGATCAACTACGCGCTCGGCCGGTCGACCCTGAACACCACCGTCACCGACACCCGGCTGGACTCCCCGTACAACACCTACCTGCACCCCGGGCTGCCGCCCACGCCGATCTCCAACCCGGGGCGGCAGGCGATCATGGCGGCGCTGGACCCGGCGCAGGGGGACTGGCTCTACTTCGTCACCGTGAAACCGGGGGACACCCGCTTCACCGACAGCTTCGACGTGCAGCAGCGCAACGTCGCCGAGTTCAACGCCAACCGGGCGTCGGCGAAGCCGAGTGCCTCGGCCCTGCCGTCGGCTTCGGCCGGCGCGTCCGCCCCCGCCTCCGGGCCGCCGGCGCCGGCGCCCGAGCCGAGCACGGGCGGGTGAGGTCGGACACTGACGGCACGTCCGCCCTGCCGGGGGCACGTGTGCGGTACGGTAACGTCTCCTCCCAGGCGCTGCGCTAGCACGCCGGTTCGAGAATCAGCCGGGACCGCGTCCCGGACGGCCGGTCCGATCCTCCGGCCGTCTTCGTCGGTTAAGGGGATCAATGACCGATCTGGGTCGGGGCTACGGCCCCCAGGGCTCTGAGCCGTGGCACCCCGGTGACCCCGGGTACGGCGGCCAGCAGCCGGTCCCCGGCCAGCAGGACGGCCAGTGGCAGCAGTATCCCCAGCAGGGCGAGCCGGTCCAGCAGTATCCCCAGCAGCAGGGCGAGCCGGTCCAGCAGCCGTACGGAGACATGCAGCAGCAGGGGTATCCGCAGCAGCAGATGCAGCAGATGCCGCAGCAGGGGTACCCGCAGGGGTATCAGCAGCAGGGGTTCCCGGGCGGACAGCAGCAGTACCCGCAGCAGCAGGTGCCCCAGCAGCAGGTGCCCCAGCAGCAGATGCAGCAGCAGGGCTACCCGCAGCAGGGGTACCCGCAGCAACAGCAGCAGATGCAGCAGATGCCGCAGCAGGGGTACCCGCAGGGGTATCAGCAGCAGGGGTTCCCGGACGGTCAGCAGCAGCCGGGTATGGCGCAGCAGCCGGGGATGGCCCCGCAGCAGCCCCAACAGCTTCAGCAGCCCGGTGCGCAGCAGCAGCCGGGCATCCCGCAGCAGGGCGCGCAGCCCGGGCGGCGGCGTCGCGCGGCGCCGGAGCCCGAGCCGGTCGCGCCCGTCAGCGGCCCCGGCCCGGACGGCATCGACTGGGAGGCCGAGGCCGCCGCGCTGGAGGCCGGCGCCGACCCGGTCGGCGGGCACGCGCCCGAGACCGACGAGTGGGACGGCCACCCGGACGGCTTCCAGGAGGACGGCCACCACGAGGACGCCGAGCACCGCGACGAGGACGGCCACGCCGAGCAGGATGGCTTCCTCGGCGAGGAGGACTCCTCCCGCGACGCGCAGAAGAAGCGCAAGGAGAAGGGCAAGAAGTCCGGCCGCCGCAACGGCGGGGCCTGCTTGCTGGTCGCGCTGGTGCTGGTCGGCGCCCTGGGCGGGGCCGGCTGGTGGGGCTACGGCTTCTACCAGGACCACTTCGGCCCGCCGCCGGACTTCACGGGCGAGGGCGGCAGCCCCGTCCAGGTCGAGGTCAAGTCGGGTGCGGTCGGCGGTCAGATCGGCCTGGCGCTGAAGAACGCCGGCGTGGTCAAGAGCGTCGACGCCTTCGGCAAGGTCTGTTCCGCCGAGCCGAAGTGCACGACCATCCAGCCGGGCTTCTACTCGCTGAAGAAGGAGCTGCCGGCCGCCACCGCGCTGAGCGAGCTGCTCAACGGGGCCGGCGGTGCGGCGCTGGTCATCCCCGAGGGCAAGACCGCCGCGGACATCTACACCCTGATCGACGGGAAGCTGAAGCTGCCGCAGGGCACCACGGCGGGTGTCGCCAAGGCCCAGGTCGGCAGTCTCGGCCTGCCGGCGTACGCGAACGGCAACGTCGAGGGCTTCCTCTGGCCGACCCGGTACAACATCGCCGACGGCATGAAGCCCGAGGACCTGCTCAAGCAGATGGTGAAGAACGCCACCGACAAGTACGCGACGCTGGACGCCGACGCGTCCAAGGCGGGCCTCAAGAACGCGTACGAGGTGGTCATCGAGGCGAGCATCCTGCAGCGCGAGGGCAACAACGTCGAGGACTTCGGCAAGATGGCCAGGACCATCCAGAACCGGCTGGCGAGCGATGCCGTGCGCCACACGCTCGGCATGGACACCACGCTGCAGTACTCGCTGGGCCGCAAGGACCTGGACAAGAAGGACATCAACGACGGGTCCAACAAGTACAACACCTACATCAACCCGGGTCTGCCGCCGACGCCGATCTCCAACCCCGGCGACGACGCGCTCAAGGCGGTGCTCAACCCGGCGGACGGCAAGTGGCTGTACTTCATCGCGATGTCCCCGATCAAGACCCTCTTCGCCGAGACGGACAAGGAGCACGCGGCCAACGTCGAGGCGTACTGCCGGGCGGCGGGCCAGGGCTTCGACAAGGTCGGTCTCCACTGCACCACCAAGTAGCCGCCACCGCACCGCCGTTCACGGAGGAGCAGCGTTGACCAGCAAGCACCGGGCCGCCGTCCTCGGCTCGCCGATCGCCCACTCGCTCTCGCCGGACCTGCACCGGGCCGCCTTCGCGGCGCTCGGGCTGGACGGCTGGCGCTACGACCGCTTCGAGGTCGACGAGGCCGGCCTGCCCGGCTTCCTCGCCGGGCTGGACGAGGCCGAGTGGGCCGGGTTGTCGCTGACCATGCCGCTGAAGCGGGCGATCATCCCGCTGCTGGACGAGGTCAGCGCGACGGCCCGCGCGGTGGACGCGGTGAACACCGTGGTGTTCACCGCCGACGGGCGGCGCACCGGGGACAACACCGACGTCCCCGGGCTGGTGAACGCGCTGCGCGAGCGGGGCATCACCGAGGTGCCGGCCGCGGCCGTGCTGGGTGCCGGGGCCACCGCCTCCTCGGCGCTGGCGGCGCTGGCCCAGGTCTGCACCGGCGAGGTGACCGTCTACGTGCGCAGCGCGGAGCGGGCCCGGGAGATGGCCGAGCTGGGCGAGCGGCTGGGCGTCAACGTGCGCACCGCCGACTGGGAGCGCGGCGCGGAGGCGCTGGCGCGGCCGCTGACCGTCTCGACCACGCCGGTCGGTGCGACCGACGCCTTCGCCGGGGCACTGCCCGCCGCGCCAGGGGCGCTGTTCGACGTGCTGTACCACCCGTGGCCGACGGCGCTGGCCGAGGCCTGCGCCGCGCGCGGGGCGACCGTCCTGGGCGGGCTGGACCTGCTGGTGCACCAGGCGGTGCTGCAGAGCGAGGCCTTCACCGGGCGGGCGCCGGGGCCGCTGGCGGCGATGCGCGAGGCGGGCGAGAAGGCCCTCGCCGGGCGCTGAGGCCGGGCCGGTGGCCGGATCGCGCCGACCACCGCCCGGCCGGGTGGCCGGAATCGTGCCGACCACCGTCCCGCCGACTGACCGGTTGCCGTCCGTCACGCGGACTGGGCCTCCGGGTGCCGCCGGGACGTGAAAGGATTCAGGGGAAAAGGCACGCCCGGGCGGGCCCCGGCAGGTGCCGAGGCCGGTCCGCTGATGAAGGAGCTCCGTTGGGTACGTTGCGCTGGCTGACGGCGGGGGAGTCGCACGGCCCCGCACTCGTCGCGACGCTGGAAGGCCTGCCCGCCGGTGTACCGGTCACCACCGCGGTGGTGGCCGACGCGCTGGCGCGCCGCCGGCTCGGTTACGGTCGCGGCGCACGGATGAAGTTCGAGCAGGACGAGGTGACGTTCCTCGGCGGCGTCCGGCACGGCGAGACCATGGGCAGCCCGGTGGCGGTCATGGTCGGTAACACCGAGTGGCCGAAGTGGGAGCAGGTCATGTCGGCCGACCCGGTCGACCCCGAGGTGCTGGCCGGTCTGGCCCGCAACGAGGCGCTCACCCGCCCCCGCCCCGGCCACGCCGACCTGGCCGGCATGCAGAAGTACTCGATCGACGAGGCCCGTCCGATCCTGGAGCGCGCCAGCGCCCGTGAGACGGCCGCCCGGGTCGCGCTCGGTGCCGTCGCCCGCGCGTACCTGAAGGAGACCTGCGGGATCGAGATCGTCAGCCACGTGGTCGAGCTGGCCGCCGCCAAGGCCCCGGCCGGTGTGCTGCCGCTGCCCTCGGACGAGGCGCGGCTGGACGCGGACCCGGTCCGCTGCCTGGACGCCGACGCCTCGAAGGCGATGGTCGCCGAGATCGACCAGGCCCACAAGGACGGCGACACCCTCGGCGGCGTGGTCGAGGTGCTCGCGTACGGCGTGCCGGTGGGTCTGGGCTCGCACGTGCACTGGGACCGCCGGCTGGACGCCCGGCTGGCCGCTGCGCTGATGGGCATCCAGGCGATCAAGGGCGTCGAGGTCGGCGACGGCTTCGAGCTGGCCCGGGTGCCCGGCTCGCAGGCGCACGACGAGATCGTCCCGACCCCCGAGGGCGTCAAGCGCACTTCCGGCCGCTCCGGCGGCACCGAGGGCGGCCTGACCACGGGCGAGGTGCTGCGGGTGCGTGCCGCCATGAAGCCGATCGCCACCGTGCCGCGGGCGTTGCAGACCCTGGACGTGCGCACCGGCGAGCCGGCCAAGGCGCACCACCAGCGCTCGGACGTCTGCGCCGTGCCGGCCGCCGGGATCGTCGCCGAGGCGATGGTCGCGCTGGTGCTGGCCGACGCGGTGAACGAGAAGTTCGGCGGTGACCACGTCTCCGAGACCCGCCGCAACGTGCAGGGCTACCTCGACAACCTGATCATCCGATGACCGTTCCGGTCGTTGTGCTGGTCGGCCCGCCCGGCAGTGGCAAGTCCACCGTCGGGCGGGCCCTGGCCGAGCGCCTGGGCGTCGGCTTCCGGGACACCGACGCCGACATCGAGGCGCTGGCCGGCAAGCCCATCCCGGAGATCTTCATCGACGAGGGCGAGCCGCACTTCCGCGAGCTGGAGGTCCGGGCCGTGCGCACGGGCGCCACGGAGCACGACGGCGTGCTGGCACTCGGCGGCGGCGCGGTGATGGCCGAGGCCACCCGCGCCCTGCTGCGCGAGCTGCCGGTCGTCTTCCTGGAGGTCCCGCTGGCGGACGCGGTCAAGCGGGTCGGCCTGGACGCCCCGCGCCCGCTGCTGGCCATCAACCCGCGGGCCCGCTGGCGCGAGCTGATGGAGGCCCGCCGGCCCCTCTACCTGGAGGTGGCCACCGCCGTCGTCGACACCGCCGGCCGCACCCCCGAGCAGGTCGCGGACGCCGTACTGGAAGCACTGGAGCTGAAGACCCCCCATGACTGACCCCATCGTCAGGATTCACGTCGGCGGCAGCGCCGGCCACGACCCGTACGACGTGCTGATCGGGCACCAGCTGCTCGGCGAGCTGTCGGCGCTGATCAGTCCCCCCAGTCTGGGGACAAGAGGCGCCAAGCGGGTCGCGATCATCCACCCCGAGGCGCTGGCCGCCACCGCCGACGCCATCCGCGAGGACCTGCTCGGCGAGGGCTACGAGGCGATCGCGCTCCAGGTGCCCAACGCCGAGGACGCCAAGAGCGCCGAGGTCGCCGCGTACTGCTGGTCGGTGCTCGGGCAGACCGGCTTCACCCGCAGCGACGTCGTCGTCGGCCTCGGCGGCGGCGCCACCACCGACCTGGCCGGCTTCGTCGCCGCGACCTGGCTGCGCGGCGTCCGCTGGATCTCCATGCCCACCACGTTGCTCGGCATGGTCGACGCGGCCGTCGGCGGCAAGACCGGCATCAACATCGCCGAGGGCAAGAACATGGTCGGCGCCTTCCACCCGCCGGTGGGCGTGCTGGCCGACCTCGACACCCTGGCGACCGTGCCCAAGCACGACTACGTCTCCGGCCTCGCCGAGGTCATCAAGTGCGGCTTCATCGCCGACCCGGCCATCCTCGACCTGATCGAGGCCGACCCGGAGGGCGCCAAGACCCCGGACGGCACGCACACCGTCGAGCTGATCCGCCGCGCCATCCAGGTCAAGGCCGACGTGGTCTCCGGGGACCTCAAGGAGTCCGGCCGGCGCGAGATCCTCAACTACGGCCACACCCTCGGCCACGCCATCGAGCGCAACGAGCGCTACAAGTGGCGGCACGGCGCCGCGATCTCCATCGGCATGGTCTTCGCCGCCGAACTCGGCCGCCTGGCGGGCCGGTTGGACGACGAGACGGCCGACCGGCACCGCACCGTACTGGCCTCCGTCGGCCTGCCGCTGCGCTACCAGGCGGACGCCTGGCCGAAGCTGCTGGACGCCATGAAGATCGACAAGAAGTCGCGCGGCGACCTGATCCGCTTCATCGTCCTGGACGGCCTCGGCAAGACCTCCGTCCTGGAGGGCCCCGACCCGTCCCTGCTGGTCGCCGCCTACGCGGAGGTCTCGGCGTGACCAGGGTCATGGTGCTCAACGGCCCCAACCTCGGGCGGCTCGGCAGCCGCGAGCCGGACGTCTACGGCGCCACCTCCTACGCCGGGCTGGTCGAGCGCTGCACCGCGCTCGGCAAGGAGTTCGGCTTCGAGGTCGAGGTGCACGAGACCAACTCCGAGCAGCAGATGGTGGAGTGGCTGCACGAGGCGGCCGACGGCAAGGTGCCCGTGGTGATCAACCCGGGCGCGTTCACGCACTACTCGTACGCGATGCGGGACGCCGCCTCGCAGCGCACCGCGCCGCTGATCGAGGTGCACATCTCCAACCCGTACGCCCGGGAGACCTTCCGGCACACCTCGGTGATCGCCGCGGTGGCCTCCGGCACCATCGCGGGGTTCGGGCTCGGCTCGTACGAGCTGGCCCTGCGCGCCCTGGCCGAGCAACTCACCACGCGCTGACGCCTGGTCAGCGGCCCGGCGGCGGACTGTGCCCGCCGCCGGGCCGCCGTGTAGTCTCCCCGCTGAGAGGTGTCGGGAGGTGACCGTGACGCAGTACGCCGGGGGTGGGCAGGTCCCGCCGCGTCCCGTCGCTCCGCCGGGGCCGCAGCCGTCGGGGGCCGCCGCGCCGCCGCCGGTGCCGCCCGCTCCGGCTCCTGTTCCCGCCGCCGCGCCGCCGGTTCCGGCCGCTCCGGTGCCGCCCGCTCCTGTTGCCGCGCCCGCCCCGGCCGCACCCGCGCCCGGCGCGCCGGTCCCCGTCGGGTCCACCGGGCACTTCGTGCTGCCCTCCGGCACGCCCGTGCAACTCCCCGCCCACCCGCCGCAGCGGCACGCGCCCACCAGTCCGATCGCCGTCCTGCTGATCGGCCCGGCCGGGGCCGGCAAGACCACCGTCGCCCGGTACTGGGCCGAGCGCCGGCCCAGCCCGACCGCGCACATCAGCCTGGACGACGTCCGCGAGTGGGTGCAGTCCGGCTTCGCCAACCCGCAGTCCGGCTGGAACAACGCCTCCGAGGCGCAGTACCGGCTGGCCCGCCGCACCTGCGGCTTCGCCTGCCGCAACTACCTCGCCAACGGCATCTCCTGCATCATCGACGACGCCGTCTTCCCGGACCGCCCGGCCATCGGCCTCGGCGGCTGGAAGCGGCACATCGGCCCCGGCATGATCCCGGTCGTGCTGCTGCCCAGCCTGGACTCCGTGCTGCACCGCAACGCCCGGCGCGGCGGCACCCGGCGGCTCGGTGACGAGGAGGTGGCGCGGATCCACGGCCGGATGGCCGGCTGGTACAACTCCGGGCTGCCGATCATCGACAACTCGTACCTGGACGTGGCCGGCACCGCCGCCGAGCTGGACCGCGTCATCCTGGCCCGGCTGATGGGCATGCCGGTGCGCTGATCTGCGACGATCCGGCGGTGTCGGTGCCGGCTGCGATGATGTGCGGGTCCTGTCGAACCACCCCGGGGGAGCTGACGCCCGTGCCGGAAGGCCACATCATCCACCGCCTCGCCGCCGAGAACCGGAAGGCCTTCGGCGGCCGCCCGGTCGAGGTGTCCAGCCCGCAGGGCCGGTTCGCCGACGAGGCCAAGGCCATCGACGGGCAGCTGCTCACCGCGGCCGAAGCCGTCGGCAAGCACCTGTTCCTCGGCTTCGAGGAGGGCGCCTGGGTGCACGTCCACCTCGGCCTCTACGGCGGCTTCGCCTTCGGTACCGGGCCCGCGCCCGAGCCGGTCGGCCTGGTCCGGCTGCGGCTGGCCAACGACGACGGCTACGCGGACCTGCGCGGCCCCAACACCTGCGCGCTGGTCACCGGAGCGGAGAAGGCCGCCGTCGCCGCCCGGCTGGGCCCCGACCCGCTGCGCGCCGACGCCGACCCGGAGGCCGCCTGGCGCCGGATATCGGCCAGCCGGACGACCGTCGCCGCGCTGCTGATGGACCAGAAGGTGCTGGCCGGGGTGGGCAACGTCTACCGGGCCGAGGTGCTGTTCCGCCACGGGATCAACCCGCACCGCGCCGGCCGCGACCTCACCCGGGGCGAGTGGGACGCGATCTGGGCCGACCTGGTCGCCCTGATGCACGAGGGCGTCGGCGCGGGCCGGATCGACACCGTCCGCCCCGAGCACACCCCCGAGGCGATGGGCCGCCCGCCGCGCGTCGACGACCACGGCGGCGAGGTGTACGTCTACCGGCGGGCCGCGATGCCCTGCCTGGTCTGTGGCACCGACGTCCGGACGGAGCAGCACGCCGCGCGCAACCTCTTCTGGTGCCCCGCCTGCCAGGCGGCCTGACCGCGTTCGAGGGTTGCTCCGGCCGGGCCCCGGCGCGTCCTCCGGGGGAGCCGGTCAGACGACGGCCGCGCTGGGCTCGTGGTGTTCGGCGGCGGCGCACGCGTCGAGGAGGGGGCGCAGGGCCTCGTCCACGAGCCGGTAGCGCACGATCCGCCCGTCCTTGTCCCCGGTGACCACGCCCGCGGTGCGGAGCAGCCGCAGGGCCTGGGACACGGCGGGGTCGCGCATGCCGGTGGCGACGGCGAGGTCGGAGACGGCGAGCGGGCCGGCCCGGTGGAGGGCGAGCAGGAGGGCGAGCCGCCCGGGGTCGGCGAGCAGGGAGAACCGCTCGGCCCAGGTGCGGACGTGCGCGGGGTCGCCGATCGCGGCGATGGCCTCGCAGACCCGGTGTCCGTCGATGGTGCGGTGGCCCGCGCGGTCGGCCGGTACGAGATGCATGCGCACATTGTTGCAGGAGGGGGCCTGTGATCCTGGACACCTGCGCAGGTGCGCAGCCTTGCAAGGGTGGGTCCTGGCCCCTACGGTGTTCCCCGCCGTGGTGCTCGGGAAGACCGGTGACGGATCCTCAGGGGTCCCAGTCCGGAGCGGCCCTCGCCACTGTGATCGGGCCATCGTGATCGTCGACGATGGAGAGACGTCCGTACCCACGACGCCACTGGGAGCCTCGCGCACCTGGGAAGGCGGGTACGGGACCCCCGTAAGCCAGGAGACCGGCCACGGCATCTCACGAAGTGTTTCCACGAGGTGCTGGAGCGTGACCCGAATGACCCTGCCCGAAACCGCCGCCGCCGAGGCGCCGGCGACACCGTCCGTGCTGCCCACGTTCCGCTGGAAGCGCGAGGACACCGTCCGCACGGCCGGGCTGATGGGGGTGATCCTGGCCATGCACGTGGTGGCCTTCGGGACGCTCGTCTTCCTGGTCGCGCCCCACAACTACGCGGTCGGCACCCAGGTCTTCGGGGTGGGCCTCGGGATCACCGCGTACACCCTCGGCATGCGGCACGCCTTCGACGCCGACCACATCGCGGTGATCGACAACACCACCCGCAAGCTGATGGCGGACGGCAAGCGGCCGGTCTCGGTCGGCTTCTGGTTCGCCCTCGGGCACTCCTCGATGGTGGTGCTGATGGCCGCCCTGGTGGCGGGCGGCGCGCAGCTGGCCAGCACGCTGATGGACGACGACTCGGCCACCCACAAGTGGCTCGGGATGGTCGGCACGACGGCCTCCGGCGCGTTCCTCTACCTGATCGGCGCGCTCAACCTGGCCGCGCTGCTCGGCATACTCAAGGTGTTCCGGGCGATGCGGGCCGGGTCGTACGACGAGGCGCAGCTGGAGGAGCACCTCAACTCGCGCGGCTTCATGGCCCGGGTGCTGAACCGGGCGACCCGGTCGATCACCCGGCCCGGGCAGATGTTCCCGGTGGGCATGGTGCTGGGGCTGGGCTTCGACACCGCGACCGAGGTCACCCTGATGGTGATGGCCGGGTCGGGCGCGGCGGCCGGGCTGCCCTGGTACGCGATCGTCTGCCTGCCGCTGCTGTTCGCGGCCGGGATGAGCCTGTTCGACACCCTGGACGGGACGTTCATGAACTTCGCGTACCAGTGGGCCTTCGCGAACCCGGTCCGGAAGGTGTACTACAACCTGACGATCACTGGGCTGTCGATCGCGGTGGCCTTCGTCATCGGCACCATCGAACTGGTCGGCGTGCTGCACGAGAAGCTCGATCTGACCGACCCGGTCACCGGCTGGATCGCGGGCATCTCGCTGGACAACGTCGGCTACGCGATCGCCGGGCTGTTCGTGGTGGTCTGGGCCGCGGCGATCGCCTACTGGAAGCTGGCCCGGGTGGAGAAGCGCTGGGTGGCCGCCGAGTAGCGACGGCTGCGATCAGCGACGGCAGCGATCAGCGACGGCGCCTCCCCCGGGATCCCGGGGGAGGCGCCGTTTCGTCGCTGCGGGCCGGTGCCGGTCGTCGGGCGGGCGGGGTTCAGCGCTCTTCGCGGAAGTCGACGTGCCGGCGCGCGACCGGGTCGTACTTGCGCAGGACCATCCGGTCCGGGTCGTTGCGGCGGTTCTTGCGGGTCACGTACGTGTAGCCGGTGCCGGCGGTGGAGCGGAGCTTGATGACGGGGCGCAGTTCGCTGCGGGCCATGGGTGTCCTCCCGGGTTGGCGGGGTGTTCGGGGCTGGGGCGAAACCGTACACCGAAATGGAAGTCATTTTCATCTGGTGTAACGTGGGCTCCGTCCCGCCCATTCCCGGACGCCAGGGAGCACCCATGTCCGCCCACTGCCAACTCACCGGCCGCCAACCCGGATTCGGCAACGCGATCTCGCACTCGCACCGCCGCACCCGCCGCCGCTTCGACCCCAACATCCAGCACAAGCGCTACTGGCTGCCCGGTGAGGGCCGGTACGTCCGGCTCGCCCTCAGCGCCAAGGGCATCCGCACCATCGACACGATCGGCATCGAGGCCGCCGTCGCCCGCATCCGCGCCCGAGGGGGGAAGGTCTGATGGCCAAGCAGAGCAAGATCGCCAAGAACGAGCAGCGCCGCGCCGTCGTGTCCCGGTACGCCGAGCGCCGCGCCGAGCTCAAGCGGATCACCGCCCACCCCGGCACCGCCCCCGCCGAACGCGCGGACGCCCAGGCCGAACTCGCCCGCCAGCCCCGCGACGCCAGCGCCACCCGGATCCGCAACCGCGACGCCGTCGACGGCCGCCCCCGTGGCTACCTGCGCGCCTTCGGCCTCTCCCGGGTCAACCTCCGCGTCCACGCCCACGCCGGCCACCTGCCCGGCGTCCGCAAGGCCAGCTGGTGAGCGGCGTGGACGGGATCAAACTGCCCGTGGTGGTCGTCGCCGGACTGCACGCCGACGAACGCCGCGCCGCCGTCCGGGAGTTGGCGGCGGCAGCGGTGGACGCGGTGGTCCTCCACCATGACCTGCGGGAGGCCTCGCAGGGCGTCGTCCGCCGTGAACTGCGCGACGCGGGAGGCGGGTTCGACGTCGCCGACGTCCCGCTGGTGAACGACTGCCCCTGCTGCGCCCTGCGCGAGGACCTGCTGCCGCGACTGCTGCGGATCGCCGACGAGGGCCGGTACGGGCTCGCGATCGTCGAACTGTGGGGCGGCAGCGACCCGCACCCGGCCGTCGAGGTGATCGCCGGGGGAGAGGCGGACGGCCGCCACCTGGAGGACGCCGTCGAACTCGCGGGCGTGGTCACGGCCGTAGACCCGGACCGGCTGATCGGCGAACTCTCCGTCTCCGACGACCTGGTGGAGCACGGCGAGCACACCGCCGTCCAGGACCAGCGGACCCGCGCGGAGGCGCTCGCCCACCAGGTCGAGTACGCCACCACCCTCGCCGTCCCGCGCGCGACGGCGCACGCGCCCGGGCTCGCGTTGCTCCGCCAGCTCCACCCCACCGCCCGGGTCGTCCGGCTCGGCACCGGGGCGCTCACCCGGGCCGCCCTCGGCGGCTTCGACGTCGCCGCCGCCCGCGACCGGGTCAACCCGGCGATCGCGCTGCTCCCGCAGGAGAGCGACGAGGCCGGCGTCACCACGCTGGTCTGGGAGCGCCGACGCCCGCTGCACCCCGAGCGGCTGCACCGGGCGCTGGAACTGCTCGTCCCCGCCGCCCAGCGCAGCCGCGGCCGCTTCTGGCTGGCCAACCGGCCCGACCTGATGCTCGCCTGGGACGCCGCCGGGGCCAACCTCGCCGTCGAGGAGTGCGGCCCCTGGCTCACCTCCCTGCCCGACGCCGCCTGGGAGCTCTACCCGCCCGCCCGCCGGGCCGCCGCCGCCCTCGACTGGCACCCTCTGCACGGCGACCGGGTGCAGCAGCTCAGCTTCACCGCGGAGGGCCTCGACGTCGACGGCGTCACCGGGCTGCTCGACTCCTGTCTGCTCACCGACGCCGAACTCGCGGCGGGCGAACCCGGCTGGAAGGCCCTGCCGGACGCCTTCCGGGACCTGCTCGACCCCGTTCACTAAGGAGCCGTCACTGTGCGTAAGCGACCGAACCCGCCCAAGGCCCGGCCGAACCCGTTGTTCACGGCCGGCATCGAGTACATCGACTACAAGGACACCGACCTGCTGCGGCGCTTCGTCTCCGACCGCGGCAAGATCCGGAGCCGCCGCGTCACCCGGCTCACCGTCCAGCAGCAGCGCGCCGTGGCCAGGGCCGTCAAGAACGCCCGCGAGATGGCCCTCCTCCCGTACGCCGCCGGCACCACCCGGTAACCGGACCACCGTCACCACCGCCACCACCGTCACCACCCGACAAGGAGCCCCCGATGGCCGTCCCCAAGCGCAAGACGTCCCGCAGCAACACCCGGCACCGCCGGGCCCAGTGGAAGGGCAAGGCCCCGAAGCTCGTCCCGATCACCCTCAACGGCCGCGAACTGCTCGTCCCCCAGAACCTGGTCCCCGCCTACCGCCGCGGCCTGATCGACCCGGAGGGGGCGTAGCGACCACGGAGGGGGCGTGCGGGGGTGGGGGCGCGCCCTGTCGGGGGTGCTCGGCGGGCGGATCGGAGTGGGGGTTCGTAGGCTCGACGCATGTCTGATGCGTACGCGGGTCGGCGGGAGCGGGTGAGGGAGCACTGCAGTGCGGCCGGGGCCGATGCGGCGCTGATCACCCGGGCGGCGAACGTGCGGTATCTGACGGGCTGCGCGCCCTGCGGGGCGACGCTGCTGCTGACCCGGGAGCGGGTGCTGCTGGCAGTGCCGGACGATCTGCCGGCGGACGACACCGGGGAACACCTGATCGCGCCGGACGTCACCCAGGTGCCGGTGGCGGCCTCGGCGGACACCGCCCTGGCGGCGGCCGCCGCCGCCGTGCGACTGGGCGTGGCGGACCTGGCGGTGGAGGAGCACGACCTGACCGTCAGCCGCCACCGCGCGGTGGCGGGCCTGGCGGAGGGGGCCCGGCTGGCCGACCTGGGGCAGGTGGTCGAGCGGCTGCGGGTGGTCAAGGACGAGCACGAGATCGCCGACCTGCGGATCGCCGCCGAGATCGCCGACCAGGCGCTCGGCGAACTGCTGGAGTCGATCCTGGTCGGCCGCACCGAACGGCACCTGGCGATGGAGCTGGAACGCCGGATGATCGACCACGGCGCGGACCGGGCGGCCTACCCGGTGTCCGTCGGCACCGGCAGCCACTCCGGCCAGCCCGCCCACCAGCCGACCGACCGCCGGGTGGAGGAGGGCGACTTCCTCACCGTGGTGATGGGCGCCCAGTACCGGGGCTACGGCGTCTCCACCGCCCGGACCTTCGTGATCGGCGCCGCGCCCGCGCCCTGGCAGGTGGAGCTGCACCGGCTGGTGTTCCGGGCCCAGCGGGCCGCCCGGGAGGCGCTCGGGCCGGGCGTGGAGCAGTGCGTGCCCGACCGGGCCGCGCGGCAGATCCTGGAGGCGGCCGGCCACACCGAGACCTCCCCGCACCCGGTGGGCCACGGCATCGGGCTGGAGATCCGGGAGGCGCCGCGCCTCGGTCCGTCGGACATGGGTAAACTGGACAGCCGCGTGCCGGTCACCGTCGGCCCAGGGGTCCACCTCCCGGGCAAGGGCGGTGTCCGGATCGAGGACACGCTCGTGGTGCGTCCCCCAGAGGAGGGCGGGCCCGAGCTGCTCACCATCACCACCAAGGAGCTCCTCGCCCTGTGACCGCGGCCGCCCGTCGGCCGTCGGCGGCAGGACGCAAGCCTTGGTTCCTTGACAGCTATATCCAGGAGTAAGTGCGCCCGTGGCTTCCACGAACGATCTCAAGAACGGCATGGTCCTCAAGCTGGAGGGCGGCAAGCTCTGGTCCGTCGTCGAGTTCCAGCACGTCAAGCCCGGCAAGGGCCCGGCCTTCGTGCGCACGAAGCTCAAGGAGGTCCTGACCGGCAAGGTCGTCGACAAGACCTTCAACGCCGGCACCAAGGTCGAGACCGCCAACGTCGACAAGCGCGGCATGCAGTTCTCGTACAAGGACGGCGAGAACTTCGTGTTCATGGACACGGACACCTACGACCAGATCGTGGTCGAGCCGGCCGTCGTCGGCGACGCCTCCAAGTACCTGCTGGAGGGCTTCGAGGCCCTGGTCGCCATGTACGAGGGCTCCCCGCTGTACATCGAGCTCCCGGCCTCCGTCGAGCTGCTGATCTCCCACACCGAGCCGGGCGTCCAGGGCGACCGCTCCACCGGCGGCTCCAAGCCGGCCACGCTGGAGACCGGTGCCGAGATCGCCGTGCCGCTCTTCATCGTCACCGGTGAGAAGATCAAGGTCGACACCCGCGACGGCAGCTACCTCGGCCGGGTGAAGTAAGTCCGTGTCGGCCGCACGTAGCAAGGCCCGCACCCGGGCCTTCCAGATCCTCTTCGAGGCCGACCACCGCGGGGTCGACCCGCAGCGGGTCCTCGCGGACTGGGTGGCCCGCGCCCGCGAGCCGAAGCCCGACGAGGGCACCCCGCAGGTCGGCGAGTACACCATGGAGCTGATCGAGGGGTACGTCCAGCACGCTCGCCGGATCGACGACCTGATCTCGCAGTACGCGGTGGGCTGGACCCTCGACCGGATGCCGATCGTGGACCGCAACGTCCTGCGGCTCGGCGCCTACGAGCTGATCTGGGAGGACGGCGTCCCGGACGCGGTCGTCCTGGACGAGGCCGTGGAGATCGCCAAGGAGTTCTCCACGGACGACTCCCCGGCCTTCGTCAACGGCCTGCTCGCCCGCTTCCTGGAGCTGAAGCCGAGCATCCGCCGGTAGGTCCCGACCACCGGCGGTGGTGAGACCCGCAGAACGGCCGCTGGACCCGGATTCCGGGTCCAGCGGCCGTCGCGCGTTTCACCCGGGCGGCGTAAGGTGGTGCCCTACTCGCCAGTAACTTGGCGTTCGGAAACCCGCAGTGAAGGGCAGGCCACCCCCATGACCACCGCGACCCGCAGCGAGTTCGACCAGGGCATCGCCCTGACCCGGCACCCTGACGAGCCCGGCCGCTACGAGGCCGAACTCGGTGCCGGCTGGCAGATCGGCGGCGGGGTCAACGGCGGGCTGCTGCTCGCCGTCGCCGGACACGCGCTGTCGCTGGAGCACGGCGACCACCCCGACCCGGTGTCGATCAGTGGTTACTACCTGTCCGCCTCCACGCCCGGCCCGGCCACCGTCCGCACCGAGGTGCTGCGCACCGGCCGCGGGCTCTCCACCGGCACCGCCTCGCTCAGCCAGGACGGCGTGGAGCGGCTGCGGGTGGTCGCCAGCCACGGCGACCTCTCCACCGCCGACGGCGAGGTGCGCACCAGCGCCGTGCCGCCGCAGCTGCCGCCGCCGGACCAGTGCGTCGGCGTCGAGCACGCGCCCCGGGAGCTGATCGCCCAGGCCGAGCTGCTGGAGCGTTTCGACCTGCGGCTGGACCCGGCCACCATCGGCTGGGCGCTCGGGCAGCCGTCCGGCAACGGGCGGATCCAGGGCTGGTTCCGGCTCGCCGACGGCCGCGATCCCGACCCGCTGCTGCTCCTGCTGGTCGCCGACGCGCTGCCGCCGGTGACCTTCGACCTGGGCCTGCCCGGGTGGGCCCCGACCGTCGAACTGACCGTCCACCTGCGGGCCAGGCCGGTCCCGGGCTGGCTGCGGGTCACCCACGCCACCCGCAACGTGGCCGGCGGGTACTTCGAGGAGGACGCCGAGGTCTGGGACGAGTCCGGCCGCCTGGTCGCGCAGTCCCGCCAGCTCGCCCGGGTGCCGCGGACGGCGTGAATCACATCGTCTTACCGTCGGTTACATTCCTGTGACACGCCGTACGTGTGCGGCGCGCGCGGATGGGGAGATAGACGGTCAGCGGCGAGCCGGCCGCTGACCGTCACCCGCCGACGGTACCCGTCGATGCCAGGAGCCATCCCGTGAGCGAGCGCAGCGAGCGAACCACCGAGAGGCGCGCAGGGGCGCAGGCCCGTGCCGAGCGCAGCGAGGTGGGCGCATGAGCCGCAACGGCCGTGCCCGCCGCAACTCCGACTGCACCGCCGGCGGCCCGCGACCCACGGTGCGGGCGCCGCACCAGCGGCGGCGGGCCGAGGGGGCCGAGCAGGCGTTCGTCATCGGGATCCTGACCAGCGCGGCCGACTTCGCCCGGGCCCGTGCCTGGGGGCTGTCGAACGCCGCCGCCCACGAGCACTACCTGGCCGAGACCGCCGAGCTGCTGGCCGACGCCCTGGAGCGCTTCGACACCGTGCGGGCCCGGATGTTCCACCCGCAGGACTTCGCGGAGTTCTGCGTGCTGCACGGGCTGGACCCGGCCGAGCCGCTCGCCCGCGATCGCTACCTGGTCAATCCGCCGTTGCAGACCCAGCTGTTGGCCTATCAGGGCGAGGAACTGGCCGGGGACTTCGTGCCGCGCCTGGTCCGGGCCCGGGAGAACGGGCTGACGCTCTGCCACGCCGACCTGCTGCTGGACGGCGGCCTGTCCGGGGCTGCGGGCGAGGTCGACGAGGAGCACGCCCGCTGGGTGCGCGCCGCCCGCCAGCGCGGCGCCGAGGTGTTCCGCCGGATGCTGGTCGGCGCGGGCGCCGGGGTGTACGAGCTGCGGCTGCGGGTGGACGCGCCGGGCGGGCGGCTGACCGCGGCGGCCCGGGTGCTGCAGTGGGAGGACGGCGTGGTCCGGATCAACGACGAGGACCTGGAGCTGGTCTGCGCGGTGCTGTGCGCCGGATTGGCGCTGGAGCTGCCGGGGGTGGCGGTGCTGCACGGCTCGCAGGGCTCGGTGGCGGCGGGCGGCGCCCGTGGCGGAGCCGCCGACGAGCACTTCCTGCCGGCCTCCTGGGCCTGGTCGAGCGGCGGGCAGGACTGGGCGCCGGCTGCCGGGCCGGTGCGGCTGGACGGCGTGGCGGCGCAGCCCGGCTACAGCCTGGGGACGGTCTGCTGAGCCGGCCGTGGACGCGCGACGGCGCGGCCCCCGGGATGCGGGGTGCCGCGCCGTGACGTTTCTGCACGGCCCGGGGCGTGGCCCGGACCGCGGACCGAGCCGGCGGGAGCCGGTGCGGCGAGCGTCAGCTCGCCTCCTCCTCGCGCACCGCGCGGCGCGCGTCGGGGTTCAGCACGCCCCAGGAGATCAGCTGCTCGGTGAGGATCGACGGCGACTGGTCGTAGATGACCGCCAGGGTGCGCAGGTCGTCCTGGCGGATCGACAGCACCTTGCCGTTGTAGTCGCCGCGCTGGCTCTGGATCGTCGCCGCGTAGCGCTGCAGCGGGCCGGCCTTCTCGGACGGGACCTGGGTCAGTCTCTCCAGGTCGAGCACCAGGCGCGGCGGCGGCTCGGCCGCGCCGCCGGGGGTGCCGCCGGGCAGCAGCTCCTGCACCGGGACGCCGTAGAACTCCGCCAGCTCGGCCAGCCGCTGCACGGTGACCGCACGGTCGCCGCGCTCGTACGAGCCGACGACGACTGCCTTCCAGCGCCCCTGGGACTTCTCCTCGACACCGTGCAGGGAGAGACCCTGCTGAGTGCGGATCGCTCGGAGCTTGCCTCCGAGTTGCTTCGCGTAGTCGCTGGACATTGATCTCCCCGGACGAGATTGCTTCGCGTTCAGTGGTGGGTCACGGACGATTGCCGACGCCGTTACCGGTGGGTTCGACGTCCGTCTCGTAACTCACTGTGAGGTTACGTAGAGTAAGGTAGCTGCGTCAAGCCGAATGGGGCAGTCGTGCGAATGGCCCGCATCCGCGGCGCGTCCGGGGCGTGAACCCGGCGAAGCGGAATGGTGCGTGTCCGGTTGCCTCCCGGCCCGCTGCTAGGATGGCTCGAAGCCCGCGCCCGGTCGGCGGGGGCAGTCCCAGACATCCTTTAAGGCCCGTCCAGTGAGGCGGGGAAGGAGGTCCGCTTCGGCATGACCACACACCAAGATTCGACGCCGCGACCGCCGCACCAGGTGCTGGACGGCACGGACATCGCCCGGGTCGTCACCCGGATAGCGCACGAGATCGTCGAGCGCGCCAAGGGCGCCGAGGACGTCGTGCTGCTCGGCATCCACACCAGGGGCGTCCACCTCGCCCGCCGCCTGCACGGCCGGCTGGCCCAGATCACCGGGCGCGAGATCCCGCTCGGTGCCCTGGACATCACCATGTACCGGGACGACCTGCGGCTCAAGCCCGCCCGCGCCCTGGAGCACACCGAGATCCCGTCCGGCGGCATCGACGGCAAGCTCGTCATCCTCGTCGACGACGTGCTCTTCTCCGGCCGCACCATCCGGGCCGCGCTCGACGCGCTGAACGACATCGGCCGCCCGCGCGCCGTCCAGCTCGCCGTCCTGGTCGACCGCGGCCACCGCGAGCTGCCGATCCGGGCCGACTACGTGGGCAAGAACCTCCCCACCTCGCTGCGCGAGGCCGTGCAGGTGCGCCTGTCCGACAGCGACGGCGTGGACGCCGTGCTGGTCGGCGACCGCGACTACACCGATGCGTCGCGCTCCGCGCGCGATGAACAGGGTTCGCAGGCCCTGGCCTCCCAGCCGTCCGAACCGCACCTTTCGGAGTAACCCGCGTGAAGCGCCACCTCGTCTCCGCCGCCGATCTCACCCGCGACGACGCGCTGCTGATCCTGGACACCGCCGAGGAGCTGGCCCAGCTCTCCGGACGGGCCGTCAAGAAGCTGCCCACGCTGCGCGGCCGGACCGTCGTCAACCTCTTCTTCGAGGACTCGACCCGCACCAAGACCTCCTTCGAGGTCGCCGAGAAGCGGCTCTCCGCCGACGTCATCAACTTCTCCGCCAAGGGCTCCTCGGTCTCCAAGGGCGAGAGCCTCAAGGACACCGCGCTCACCCTCCAGGCGATGGGCGCCGACGCGGTCGTCGTCCGGCACCACGCCTCGGGCGCGCCGGCCCGTCTCGCCCAGTCCGACTGGCTGCACGGCAGCGTGATCAACGCCGGTGACGGCACCCACGAGCACCCCACCCAGGCCCTGCTCGACGCCTTCACCATGCGCCGCCACCTCAACGCCGGGCTGGGCCACGACCTCGCCGGGCGCCGGGTGACCATCGTCGGCGACATCCTGCACAGCCGGGTCGCCCGTTCCAACGTGCACCTGCTGACCACCCTCGGTGCCCAGGTGACCTTCGTCGCCCCGCCGACGCTGCTGCCGATCGGCATCGAGAACTGGCCCTGCGAGGTCAGCTACGACCTGGACCGCGTGCTCCCCAAGACGGACGCGGTGATGATGCTGCGGGTGCAGCGCGAGCGGATGAACGCCGCGTTCTTCCCGACCGAGCGCGAATACAGCCGTCGCTACGGCCTGAACGGCACCCGGATGTCCCAGCTGCCCGAGCACGCCATCGTGATGCACCCCGGCCCGATGGTGCGCGGCATGGAGATCACCGCCGAGGTCGCCGACTCGCCGCGCTGCACCGTGGTCGAGCAGGTCGCCAACGGCGTGTCGGTCCGGATGGCCGTCCTGTACCTGCTGCTCGGGGGAGCCACCCTCAACGACGCCCGCACCGACTCCGTGGAGACCGCTCAGTGACCACCTACCTGATCCGCAACGCCCAGATCCTCGGCGGTGCCCCGCAGGACCTCCACCTCGCCGACGGTGTGATCAAGGCGATCGGCACCGACCTGGCGGTCGAGGCGGACATCGAGATCGACGCCAGCGGCCTGATCGTGCTGCCCGGTCTCGTCGACCTGCACACCCACCTGCGCGAGCCCGGCCGCGAGGACGCCGAGACCGTGCTCACCGGCACCCGGGCCGCCGCGATGGGCGGCTTCACCGCCGTGCACGCGATGGCCAACACCACCCCGGTGGCCGACACCGCCGGCGTGGTCGAGCAGGTCTGGAGGCTCGGCCAGGAGGCCGGCTACTGCGACGTGCAGCCGGTCGGCGCCGTCACCGTCGGCCTGGAGGGCAACAAGCTCGCCGAGCTGGGCGCGATGCACGAGTCCGCCGCGAACGTGCGGGTCTTCTCCGACGACGGCAAGTGCGTGGACGACGCGGTGCTGATGCGCCGCGCCCTGGAGTACGTCAAGGCCTTCGACGGCGTCGTCGCCCAGCACGCCCAGGAGCCGCGGCTCACCGAGGGCGCCCAGATGAACGAGGGCCAGGTCTCCGGCGAGCTCGGGCTCGGCGGCTGGCCGGCCGTCGCCGAGGAGTCGATCATCGCGCGGGACGTGCTGCTCGCCGCGCACGTCGGCTCCCGGCTGCACGTCTGCCACGTCTCCACCGCCGGTTCGGTCGAGATCATCCGCTGGGCCAAGGCCAAGGGCTGGGACGTCACCGCCGAGGTCACCCCGCACCACCTGCTGCTCACCGACGAGCTGGTCCGCTCCTACGACCCGGTCTACAAGGTCAACCCGCCGCTGCGCACCGCCGAGGACGTCCAGGCGCTGCGCAAGGCGCTCGCGGACGGCACCATCGACGCCGTCGCCACCGACCACGCGCCGCACCCGGACGAGGACAAGGACTGCGAGTGGGCCGTCGCCGCGATGGGCATGGTCGGCCTGGAGACCGCGCTGTCGGTCGTGCAGCAGACCATGGTGGACACCGGCCTGCTGAACTGGGAGGGCGTCGCCGACCGCATGTCGCACCGCCCGGCCCGGATCGGCCGTCTCGCCGGACAGGGCCGTCCCGTCTCGGTCGGTGAGCCGGCCAACCTGGTGCTGTTCGATCCCGCGTACCGTGGTGCCGTGAACCCGGACAGCTTCGCCACCCGTAGCCGCAACACCCCCTACAAGGGCCTTGACCTGCCCGGACGGGTGCACGCCACCTTCCTGCGCGGGCGCGCCACCGTGCTGGCCGGCGAGCTGGCCGAGCAGGGCGGGGCGGCGTGACCGGCCCGGCCGCGCTCGCCCAGGAGCAGGCCAAGGTCACCAACTGGCCCGGGTACATCGGCTGGGCCGTCGGCCTGCTGATCGTCATCGGGCTCGTCTACTGGCTGATGCGGCAGGGCTGGAACTGGCGGCGCACCCTCCAGTCCGGCATCCCGCCGCTGCCCGCCGTGCCGGCCGGCGCCGGGCGGACCATCCTGGAGACCAGCGGGCGGTACCACGGCTCCACCACCGCCGGGAACTGGCTCGACCGCGTCGTCGCGCACGGCCTGGGCACCCGCAGCCGCGCCGACCTCACCCTCGGCGAGGACGGCCTGCTGGTGCGGCGCCCCGGTGACGTCGACCTCTGGATCCCGGCCGGACACCTGACCGGTGCCCGCACGGACTCCGGGATCGCCGGCAAGGTCGTCCCGGCCGGGCTGCTCGTCGTCACCTGGACGCACGAGGGCACCGAGCTGGACTCGGGCTTCCGGGCCGACCACCCGGACGAGCACGCCGCCTGGGTCGAGGCGATCGCCCAACTCGCAACACGTACGAAGACGAAGACGGAAGAGGCCGCTCAATGACCGCACCTGCCCCCACCACGCAGCGCCGACGGCGGGAGCGCACCCCCGCCGTGCTCGTCCTGGAGGACGGCCGGACCTTCCGCGGCGAGGCCTACGGCGCGACCGGCGAGACCTTCGGCGAGGCCGTCTTCAACACCGGCATGTCCGGCTACCAGGAGACCCTCACCGACCCGTCGTACCACCGCCAGGTGGTCGTGATGACCGCCCCGCAGATCGGCAACACCGGCTGGAACGACGAGGACGACGAGTCCAAGCGGATCTGGGTCGCCGGGTACGTCGTGCGCGACCCCGCCCGGGTGGCGTCGAACTGGCGCTCCACCCGCTCGCTGGACGAGGAGCTCGTCCGCCAGGGCGTCGTCGGCATCAGCGGCATCGACACCCGGGCGCTCACCCGCCACCTGCGCGAGCGCGGCGCGATGCGCTGCGGCATCTTCTCCGGCGAGGCGCTGACCGACCAGGCCGAACTGCTCGCCCGGGTGCAGCGGTCGCCCGAGATGAAGGGCGCCGACCTGTGCGCCGAGGTGGCCACCACCGAGGCGTACGTCGTGCCCGCGATCGGTCCCGGCGGCGAAGCCCTGCCCATCGGCACTGCGGAGTTCACCGTCGCCGCGCTGGACCTCGGCATCAAGGGGATGACCCCGCAGCGGATGGCCGAGCGCGGCATCGAGGTGCACGTGCTGCCGGCCAACTCCACCCTGGAGGACCTCTACGCGGTCCAGCCGGACGGCGTGTTCTTCTCCAACGGCCCGGGCGACCCGGCCACCGCCGACCACCAGGTCGCCGTCGCGCAGGGCGTGCTGGAACGCGGGACCCCGTTCTTCGGGATCTGCTTCGGCAACCAGATCCTCGGCCGCGCGCTGGGCTTCGGCACCTACAAGCTCAAGTACGGCCACCGCGGCATCAACCAGCCGGTGCAGGACCGCACCACCGGCAAGGTCGAGGTGACCGCGCACAACCACGGCTTCGCCGTGGACGCACCGCTGGACCGGGTGAGCGACACCCCCTTCGGGCGGGTCGAGGTCTCCCACGTCTGCCTCAACGACGACGTGGTCGAGGGCCTCCAGGCGCTCGACGTCCCCGCCTTCAGCGTGCAGTACCACCCCGAAGCGGCGGCCGGCCCGCACGACGCGGCCTACCTCTTCGACCGGTTCGTCGAGCTCATGCGAGGCGACGACAAGCACAGCGTGAAGCTCATGGAGGGCCAGCGTGCCTAAGCGCACTGACATCAAGTCCGTCCTGGTGATCGGGTCCGGCCCGATCGTGATCGGCCAGGCCGCCGAGTTCGACTACTCGGGCACGCAGGCCTGCCGCGTCCTCAAGGCCGAGGGCCTGCGGGTCGTGCTGGTCAACTCCAACCCGGCCACGATCATGACCGACCCGGAGATCGCCGACGCCACCTACGTCGAGCCGATCACCCCGGAGTTCGTCGAGCGGATCATCGCCAAGGAGCGCCCCGACGCGCTGCTGCCGACCCTCGGCGGGCAGACCGCGCTCAACACCGCGATCTCCCTGCACTCGGCCGGCACGCTGGAGAAGTACGGCGTCGAGCTGATCGGCGCCGACGTGGTGGCGATCAACAAGGGCGAGGACCGCCAGCTGTTCAAGGGCGTCGTCGAGGCGGTCAACGCCAAGATCGGCCACGGCGAGTCCGCCCGCTCGGTCATCTGCCACTCGATGGACGACGTGCTGGCCGGCGTCGACACGCTCGGCGGCTACCCGGTCGTCGTGCGCCCCTCCTTCACCATGGGCGGCGCCGGCTCCGGCTTCGCCCACGACGAGGAGGACCTGCGCCGCATCGCCGGCCAGGGCCTGGCCCTCTCGCCGACCACCGAGGTGCTCCTGGAGGAGTCCATCCTCGGCTGGAAGGAGTACGAGCTGGAGCTGATGCGCGACAAGAACGACAACGTCGTGGTCGTCTGCTCCATCGAGAACTTCGACCCGATGGGCGTGCACACCGGTGACTCGATCACCGTCGCCCCGGCGATGACCCTCACCGACCGTGAGTACCAGATCCTGCGCGACATCGGCATCGCCGTGATCCGCGAGGTCGGCGTCGACACCGGCGGCTGCAACATCCAGTTCGCCGTCAACCCCGACGACGGCCGGGTCATCGTCATCGAGATGAACCCGCGGGTGTCGCGCTCCTCCGCGCTGGCCTCGAAGGCGACCGGCTTCCCGATCGCCAAGATCGCCGCCAAGCTGGCCGTCGGCTACACGCTCGACGAGATCCCCAACGACATCACCGAGCAGACCCCGGCCTCCTTCGAGCCGGCCCTCGACTACGTCGTGGTGAAGGTTCCCCGGTTCGCGTTCGAGAAGTTCCCGAGCGCCGACGCCACGCTGACCACCACCATGAAGTCGGTCGGCGAGGCCATGGCCATGGGCCGCAACTTCCCCGAGGCGCTGCAGAAGGCGCTGCGCTCGCTGGAGAAGAAGGGCTCCCAGTTCTCCTGGACCGGCCCGGTCGGCGACAAGGCCGAGCTGCTGGTCAAGGCGGTCGTGCCGACCGACGGCCGGATCAACACCGTGATGCAGGCCATCCGGGCCGGCGCCACCCCGGAGGAGGTGTTCGAGGCCACCAAGATCGACCCGTGGTTCGTCGACCAGCTCTTCCTGCTCGACGAGATCGCCGGCGAGCTGACCGAGGCCGCCGAGCTCACCCCCGAGCTGCTGCGCCACGCCAAGCGGCACGGCTTCTCCGACCAGCAGATCGGCGAGATCCGCGGCCTGAAGCCGGACGTCGTCCGCGAGGTCCGGCACGCGCTCGGCATCCGCCCGGTGTTCAAGACCGTCGACACCTGCGCCGCCGAGTTCGCCGCCAAGACCCCGTACTTCTACTCGTCCTACGACGAGGAGAACGAGGTCGCCCCGCGCACCAAGCCGGCCGTGATCATCCTCGGCTCCGGCCCGAACCGCATCGGCCAGGGCATCGAGTTCGACTACTCCTGCGTGCACGCCTCCTTCGCGCTGGCCGACGCCGGGTACGAGACCGTGATGGTCAACTGCAACCCGGAGACCGTCTCCACCGACTACGACACCTCCGACCGGCTCTACTTCGAGCCGCTCACCCTGGAGGACGTGCTGGAGATCGTCCACGCCGAGCAGCAGGCCGGCCCGCTGGCCGGCGTGATCGTCCAGCTCGGCGGCCAGACCCCGCTCGGCCTGGCCCAGGCGCTCAAGGACAACGGCGTGCCGATCGTCGGCACCCAGCCCGAGGCGATCGACCTCGCCGAGGAGCGCGGCGCCTTCGGCCGCGTGCTGCGCGACGCCGGCCTGCCCGCCCCCAAGCACGGCACCGCCTTCTCCTTCGCCGAGGCCAAGGCCATCGCCGACGAGATCGGCTACCCGGTGCTCGCCCGCCCGTCGTACGTGCTCGGCGGCCGCGGCATGGAGATCGTCTACGACGAGGCCTCGCTCGCCTCCTACCTGGAGCGCCACGCCGGCCTGATCTCCGAGCACCCGGTGCTCATCGACCGCTTCCTCGACGACGCGGTGGAGATCGACGTCGACGCGCTCTACGACGGCACCGAGCTCTACCTCGGCGGCGTCATGGAGCACATCGAGGAGGCCGGCATCCACTCCGGCGACTCCGCCTGCGCGCTGCCCCCGATCACCCTCGGCGGCTACGACATCAAGCGCCTGCGCACCTCCACCGAGGCCATCGCGCGCGGCGTCGGCGTCCGCGGCCTGATCAACATCCAGTTCGCACTGGCCGGGGACATCCTGTACGTGCTGGAGGCCAACCCGCGCGCCTCCCGCACCGTGCCGTTCACCTCCAAGGCGACCGCCGTGCCGCTGGCCAAGGCCGCCGCCCGGATCTCGCTCGGCGCCACCATCGCCGAACTGCGGGCCGAGGGCCTGCTCCCGGCCGAGGGCGACGGCGGCACGCTGCCGGCCGACGCGCCGATCGCGGTCAAGGAGGCCGTGATGCCGTGGAGCCGCTTCCGTGACATCCACGGCCGCGGCGTGGACACCGTGCTCGGCCCGGAGATGCGCTCGACCGGCGAGGTCATGGGCATCGACAAGGTCTTCGGCACGGCCTACGCCAAGGCCCAGGCCGGCGCCTACGGCGCGCTGCCGACCAAGGGCAAGGTCTTCGTCTCGGTCGCCAACCGCGACAAGCGCAACCTGGTCTTCCCGGCCCGCGCGCTGGTCGGCCTCGGCTTCGAGGTGCTCGCCACCGCCGGCACCGCCGAGGTGCTGCACCGCGGCGGCATCCCGTCCACGCTGGTGCGCAAGCACAGCGAGGGCGAGGGCCCCAACGGCGAGCGGACCATCGTCCAGCTGATCCACGACGGTGAGGTCGACCTCATCATCAACACGCCGTACGGCACCGGCGGGCGCCTCGACGGCTACGAGATCCGCACCGCCGCCGTGTCCCGCGGCGTGCCCTGCCTGACCACGGTCCAGGCGATGGGCGCGGCCGTCCAGGGCATGGACGCGCTGCTGCGCGACGAGGTCGGGGTGATGTCGCTCCAGGAGCACGCCGCGCTGATCAACGCCGGCCGCAAGTAGCACCACCGCAGTGGGGGGCACCGAGGCCGGCCGGGTGCCCCCCACTTCCATGCCCTGATCCGGGTGCTCACGCCCAGATCCGGGCCCTGATCCGGGAGTTGGGTTTTTGTACAAGCTGCTGTTCGACCTCGTCTTCAAGAAGATGGACCCCGAGAAGGCCCACCACCTCGCCTTCTTCTGGATCCGGCTCGCCTCCTCGGTGCCCGGCCTGCGCACGCTGGTGCGGCTGGTGCTCGCCCCGCGTGACCGGGCGCTGCACACCACCGCCCTCGGCCTCGACCTGCCGGGGCCGTTCGGCCTGGCGGCCGGCTTCGACAAGAACGGCGTCGGCATCGACGGCCTGGCGATGCTCGGCTTCGACTACGTCGAGATCGGCACCATCACCGGCGAGCCCCAGCCGGGCAACCCGACGCCCCGGCTGTTCCGCCTGGTCGAGGACCGCGCGCTGATCAACCGGATGGGCTTCAACAACCAGGGCTCGGCCCGGGTCGCCGCGCGCCTCGCCGCCCGCCCGCACACCAGCTCCACCCCGGTGATCGGCGTCAACATCGGCAAGACCAAGGTGGTCGAGGAGGCCGACGCCGTCGCCGACTACGTCAAGTCCACCGAGCGGCTGGCCAAGTACGCCGACTACCTGGTCGTCAACGTCAGTTCGCCGAACACCCCCGGGCTGCGCAACCTCCAGGCCGTGGACCACCTGCGCCCGCTGCTCTCCGCCGTCCGCGAGGCCGCCGACCGCACCACCGCGCACCACGTCCCGCTGCTGGTCAAGATCGCCCCCGACCTGGCCGACGAGGACGTCGACGCGGTCGCCGACCTCGCCCTGGAACTGGGCCTGGACGGCATCATCGCCACCAACACCACGATCGGCCGCGAGGGCCTGCGCGCCGACGCCGCCCGGGTCGAGGAGATCGGCATGGGCGGCCTGTCCGGCGCCCCGCTCAAGGCCCGCGCCCTGGAGGTGCTCCAGCGCCTGCGCGCCCGGACCGGGGGCCGGCTGACGCTGGTCTCGGTCGGCGGCGTCGAGACCGCCGAGGACGCCTGGCAGCGGATCGTCCACGGCGCGGACCTCGTCCAGGGCTACAGCGCCTTCATCTACGAGGGCCCGTTCTGGTGCCGCCGGATCCACCGGGGCCTCTCCGCCCGGATCCGGGCCGCGGGCTTCCGCGACCTGGCCGCCGCCGTCGGCAGTGCCGTCGACGGCACCAGGGCCGCCTCCTGAACCACCGTGCGGCCCCGGCCCGTACGACGCCCCGTACGAGCCGCGCACGACCTCCGTACGGCCTCCGTGCGGCCTCCCCACGACCTTCCGGAAGGACGACATGACCCTCGCCCCGTTCGGCGCCCGGCTGCGCCAGGCCCTCGACACCCGCGGCCAGCTCTGCGTCGGCATCGACCCGCACGCCTCCCTGCTCGCCGCCTGGGGGCTCGGCGATGACCTCGCCGGCCTGGAGACCTTCAGCCGCACCGTCGTCGAGGCGCTGGCCGACCGGGTGGCCGTGCTCAAGCCGCAGGCCGCCTTCTTCGAGCGCTTCGGCAGCAAGGGCGTCGCGGTGCTGGAGAAGTCCGTCGAGGAGGCCAGGGCGGCCGGCGCGCTGGTCCTGATGGACGCCAAGCGCGGCGACATCGGTTCCACCATGGCCGCCTACGCGGAGGCCTTCCTGTCGCCCGGCAGCCCGCTGTTCTCGGACGCCGTCACGGTCAGCCCGTACCTGGGCTTCGGCTCGCTGCGCCCGGCCCTCGACCTGGCCCGCGCGCAGGGCTGCGGCGTGTTCGCGCTGGCGCTCACCTCCAACCCGGAGGGCCACGAGGTGCAGCGGGCGGTCGGCGCGGACGGCGAGTCGGTCGCGGCCTCGGTGCTGCGGCAGCTGGCGGCGGAGAACGGCGACGCCGCCCCGCTGGGCTCCTTCGGCGCGGTCGTCGGCGCGACGCTCGCCGACGCGGGCGTGGAACTGGCCATCAACGGCCCGCTGCTGGCCCCCGGGATCGGCGCCCAGGGCGCGACGATGGCCGACCTGCCGCGGGTGTTCGGCGCCGCGGTGATCAACGTGGTGCCGAGCGTCAGCCGGGACGTGCTCAAGCACGGTCCGTCGGTGGCGGCCCTGCGCTCGGCGGCCGAGCGGTTCGTCGGCGAGTACGCGGACGCGGTGAAGTAGCGGCGATCGAGGGCGCGAGCGCGTAGCGGGGCGATGACCCTGCGCAGTGTGCGCAGCCCGGCGAGGGTCCCCGGACCTCCCCGGAGTTGACGTGAGCGCCGTCACATTGGCGGTGTCAAAGTTTCGCAATCGCGGTCATTTTGCCCTGGAAAGTCCTGGTCGGCCTTGGCTGACCAGGACTTTTCGTGTTCTTTTCCTGACGTGGCGCCGCAATCCGGGTAGTGTCCGGCGATAGGTCATCGGCGAGCCGCGAAACCCGTAGCTCCCGCAGGTCAAGGGCCCTCTGGTTCCCCTTGCGGACGGTGTCCTGGGATCCAAACCAGTCATAGCTCAATCCCTTCCTTCCACACCCTGAGGTGAACGGCGTGGCTCTTCCGCCCCTTACCCCTGAACAGCGCACCGCCGCGCTCGCCAAGGCCGCCGAGGCTCGCCGGGAGCGCGCCGAGGTCAAGAACCGGCTCAAGCACTCCGGCGCCTCCCTGCACGAGGTGATCAAGGCCGGAAAGGCCGAGAACGACGTCATCGGCAAGATGAAGGTCTCCGCACTGCTGGAGTCCCTTCCCGGCGTCGGCAAGGTCCGTGCCAAGCAGATCATGGAACGCCTCGGCATCAGCGAGAGCCGGCGCGTCCGCGGCCTCGGTACGAACCAGATCGCCTCCCTGGAGCGGGAGTTCGGCGGCGGTGCCGCCTGACCGTGCCCCGTGGTCCCGGGACCGTCCGCGATCCGGGATAATCGGTGCATGAGTGAGCGTCCGCGGCTGACCGTGCTCTCCGGCCCTTCGGGGGTCGGCAAGAGCACGGTCGTCGCTCATATGAGGAAGCAGCACCCCGAGGTCTGGCTCTCGGTGTCGGCGACGACCCGGCACCCGAGGCCGGGCGAGCAGAACGGGGTCCAGTACCACTTCGTCGACAACGACGAGTTCGACAAGCTGATCGCCAACGGCGAGCTGCTGGAGTGGGCCGTCTTCGCCGGCAACCGCTACGGCACCCCGCGCTCGGCGGTGCTGGAGAAGCTGGAGCGCGGCGAGCCCGTCCTGCTGGAGATCGACCTCCAGGGCGCCCGCCAGGTGCGCGAGTCGATGCCCGAGGCGCAGCTGGTCTTCCTGGCCCCGCCGAGCTGGGACGAGCTGGTCCGACGGCTGACCGGTCGGGGCACGGAGTCGCAGGACGTGATCGCGAAGCGGCTGGAGGCGGCCAAGGTCGAGCTCGCGGCCGAGCCCGAGTTCGACACGACCCTTGTCAACACCTCCGTCGAGCAGGTAGCGGCCGAACTGCTAGCCTTGCTCGGTGTAGCCTGACCTGTCTGTCTTTTCCACCCTTTCGGAAGGTTTTCGCGTGTCCTCTTCCATGACCGCGCCCGAGGGCATCATCAACCCGCCGATCGACGAGCTGCTTGAGGCCACCGACTCCAAGTACAGCCTCGTGATCTACGCCGCCAAGCGCGCGCGCCAGATCAACGCGTACTACTCCCAGCTCGGTGAGGGCCTGCTCGAGTACGTCGGCCCGCTGGTCGACACCCACGTGCACGAGAAGCCGCTGTCGATCGCGCTGCGCGAGATCAACGCGGGCATGCTGACCGCCGAGGCGATCGAAGCCGCCTGAGGCGGTCTCCGAAGCTTGTGGAAGGGCCCGGCGGAATCGTTTCCGCCGGGCCCTTCGGCGTTCCCGGGGGCTGTGGGATCGACCACGGTGCGCGCGGTGGCTGAGGGGCCGTAGGGTGTGCACGTCCCAGGAGTGGAGGAGAGCGGGAGTATGAGCGCGACTTCGGACCGGAGCGGGTCGGCGGACGCGCCGCGCGTCGCCCTCGGCGTCAGCGGCGGCATCGCCGCCTACAAGGCGTGCGAGCTGCTCCGCCGGTTCACCGAGTCCGGCCACCAGGTCACCGTGGTGCCCACCGAGGCCGCGCTGCACTTCGTCGGCGAGGCCACCTGGGCCGCGCTCTCCGGCCGCCCGGCCGCCACCGAGACCTGGGAGCGCGTGCACGAGGTGCCGCACGTGCGGATCGGCCAGCAGGCCGACCTGGTCGTGGTCGCCCCCGCCACCGCCGACCTGATCGCCAAGGCCGCCCACGGCCTCGCCGACGACCTGCTCACCAACACCCTGCTCACCGCCCGCTGTCCGGTCGTCCTGGCGCCCGCCATGCACACCGAGATGTGGGAGCACCCCGCCACCCGGGACAACGTCGCCACGCTGCGCCGCCGGGGCGTGATCGTGCTGGAGCCGGCCGTCGGGCGGCTCACCGGCAAGGACACCGGCAAGGGGCGGCTGCCCGAGCCGTCCGCGATCTTCGACGCCTGCCGGGCCGTGCTGCGCCGGGGCGGGGCCGCCCCGACCGACCTGGCGGGCCGACACGTGGTGGTCTCGGCCGGCGGCACCCGCGAGCCGCTGGACCCGGTGCGCTTCCTGGGCAACCGCTCCTCCGGCAAGCAGGGCTACGCGCTCGCCGTGACGGCCGCGGCCCGTGGGGCGCGCGTGACGTTGGTCTCGGCCAACGCGGAGCTCGCCGACCCGGCCGGGGTCGACGTGGTGCACGTCTCGACCGCGCTGGAGCTGCGCGAGGCGGCGCTGAAGGCGGCCGCGTCGGCCGACGCCGTGGTCATGGCCGCGGCCGTGGCGGACTTCCGGCCCGCCGAGTACGCCAGCGGCAAGATCAAGAAGGTCGAGGGGGTCGAGCCGGCGCCGGTCGCCCTCGTCCGCAACCCCGACGTCCTGGCCGAGCTGGCGGCGCACCGCGCCCGTTCGGGCCAACTCGTGGTGGGTTTCGCGGCGGAGACCGACGACGTGCTCGCCAACGGCCGCGCCAAGCTCGCCCGCAAGGGCTGCGACCTGTTGGTCGTCAACGAGGTGGGCAACGGCAAGGCCTTCGGGACGGACGTCAACGAGGCCGTGGTACTGGGCTCGGACGGCAGTGAGACGGCCGTTCCGGTGGGCCCGAAGGAGGCGTTGGCGGACGTGGTCTGGGACCTGGTCGTCAAGCGGCTGGAAACGATCGGCGGCTGATCAAGCCCTGCTGGAGATCGGTCGCGATTTCCGGAAGCGGGTGACGTTCGGCGGAGGCATCCCGTTAGACTCCAGGAATCAAGTCTTTCCGGATGTCCCCGGTTCGCCGGGGGCCTTCAGTCAGCAGCCGCTGCAACCCCAGGGAGCGCTGTGTCTCGCCGCCTGTTCACCTCGGAGTCCGTCACCGAGGGACACCCCGACAAGATCGCTGACCAGATCAGCGACACCATCCTTGACGCTCTCCTCCGGGAGGACCCGACCTCCCGGGTCGCCGTGGAGACGCTCATCACCACCGGCCAGGTGCACGTGGCCGGCGAGGTGACCACCAAGGCGTACGCGCCGATCGCCCAGCTCGTCCGGGACAAGATCCTGGAGATCGGCTACGACAGCTCCAAGAAGGGCTTCGACGGCGCCTCCTGCGGCGTGTCGGTGTCCATCGGCGCGCAGTCGCCCGACATCGCCCAGGGCGTCGACACCGCGTACGAGGCTCGGGTCGAAGGCGACGAGGACGACCTGGACAAGCAGGGCGCCGGCGACCAGGGCCTGATGTTCGGCTACGCGTCCGACGAGACGCCCGAGCTGATGCCGCTGCCGATCACCCTCGCGCACCGCCTCTCGCGCCGCCTGACCGAGGTCCGCAAGAACGGGACCATCCCGTACCTGCGCCCCGACGGCAAGACCCAGGTCACCATCGAGTACGACGGCGACAAGGCCGTCCGCCTCGACACCGTGGTGGTCTCCACCCAACACGCCAGTGACATCGACCTGGAGTCGCTGCTCACCCCGGACATCCGCGAGTTCGTGGTCGAGCCCGAGCTGAAGGCGCTCGCCGAGCAGGGCATCAAGCTGGTCACCGAGGGCTACCGCCTGCTGGTGAACCCGACCGGCCGCTTCGAGATCGGCGGCCCGATGGGCGACGCCGGCCTCACCGGCCGCAAGATCATCATCGACACCTACGGCGGCATGGCCCGCCACGGTGGCGGCGCCTTCTCCGGCAAGGACCCGTCCAAGGTCGACCGCTCGGCCGCGTACGCGATGCGCTGGGTGGCGAAGAACATCGTCGCCGCCGGCCTCGCCCGCCGCGCCGAGGTGCAGGTCGCGTACGCGATCGGCAAGGCCGAGCCCGTGGGCCTGTTCGTCGAGACCTTCGGCACCGAGACCGTGCCGGTGCTGACCATCCAGAAGGCCGTCACCGACGTCTTCGACCTGCGCCCGGCCGCGATCATCCGCGACCTGGACCTGCTGCGCCCGATCTACTCCCAGACCGCGGCGTACGGCCACTTCGGCCGTGAGCTGCCCGAGTTCACCTGGGAGCGCACCGACCGGGTGGAGCAGCTGAAGGCGGCCGTGAAGGACTGAACGGCCTGATCGTCCGGAAGCGGCGCCTACCTCCGGGCGGGGTGGGCGCCGCTTCTGTGCGTTCTGTCGGTGTGACCTGGTAGTACTGGGAGCGATGAGCAGCACAGGGGAGACGGAGAACACGGAGAACGGGGCCGAGCCGGAGCAGCTGGCGTTCATCCGGGAGACGGTCAAGCGGGCCAAACCCCGGACGTGGCGCGGCGCCAAGCGGGCCGAGCACCTGCCGGTGGCCCGGGTCGTGGTGGACAAGGGCGTGCTCACCATCGACAAGTTCTTCGACTACGAGGTGCCGGCCGCGATGGCCGAGGAGGCCCGCCCGGGCGCCCGGGTGCGGGTGCGCTTCGGCGCGCGCGTGGTGAAGGGCCAGCGCGAGGGCGGGGAGCTGCACGACGGGTTCATCGTCGCCCGGCTGGAGAAGAGCGACTTCCCCGGCCCGCTCGCCCCGCTCGCCCAGGTGCTGTCGCCCGAGCCCGTGCTCACCCCCCAGCTGCTCCGGCTCTGCCGGACCGTCGCCGACCGCTACGCCGGCACCCTCGCCGACGTCCTCCAGCTGGCCGTCCCGCCCCGCCACGCCAAGGCCGAGGCGGAGCCCTCGCCGCCGGCGCTCCCGCGCCCCCCGGCCCCCGCCCCCGGGGGCTGGCAGCGCTACCCGGCCGGGCCCGACTTCCTCGCCGCGCTGGCCGACGGCGGCTCGCCGCGCGCCGTCTGGGCGGCGCTGCCCGGCCCCGGCTGGCCGTACGAGATCGCGCGCGCCGTCGCCGCCACGCTGGCGGGCGGGCGCGGCGCGCTCGTCGTGCTGCCCGAGGGGCGGTCGGTGGCCCGGGTCGACCAGGCGCTCACCGAACTGCTCGGCGCGGGCCGGCACGTGGCCCTGGAGGCCGACCTCGGCCCGCGCGAGCGTTACCGGCGCTGGCTGGCGGTGAGCCGCGGCTCGGTGCACGCCGTGATCGGCACCCGCGCCACCATGTTCGCGCCGGTGCGCGACCTCGGGCTGATCGTCGTCTGGTCCGACGGCGACAACAGCCACAGCGACCCGCGCGCCCCGCACCCGCACGTGCGCGAGGTCGCGCTGCTGCGCGCCGCCGACGAGGGCGCGGCCGTGCTGCTCGGCGGCCACGCCGTCACGGTGGAGGGCGCGCAGCTGGTCAGCACCGGGTGGGCCCGCCCGCTGACCGCCGACCGGGAGACCGTGCGCCGGATCGCGCCGCGGGTGCGGACCGTCACCGACCAGGACCAGCACCGCGACGGCGCGGCCCAGGCCGCCCGGCTGCCCTCGGTGGCCTGGGAGGCCGCCCGGGAGTCGCTGGCCGCCGGGCGCCCGGTGCTCATCCAGGTGCCCCGGCGTGGCTACGTGCCCCGGCTGTCCTGCGGGCGCTGCCGCACCCCCGCCCGGTGCCGGCGGTGCGAGGGCCCGCTGGAGGCGCCCGCGGCCGACGCCGCGCTGAACTGCGGCTGGTGCGGGGAGGCGGAGACGGACTGGCACTGCCCCGAGTGCGGCTCGTTCCGGCTGCGCGCCCAGGTGGTCGGCGCCCGGCGCACGGCGGAGGAACTGGGCAAGGCGTTCCCGCGCATCCCGGTGCGCACCTCCGGGCGGGACGCGGTGCTGGCCACCGTCCCGGACGAGCCGTCGCTGGTGATCTCCACGCCCGGTGCGGAGCCGGTGGTGGACGGTGGTACCGGGTACGGGGCCGCGCTGCTGCTGGACGGCTGGGCGCTGCTCGGCCGGCCCGACCTGCGGGCCGGGGAGGAGACGCTGCGGCTCTGGTTGACGGCCGCCGCGCTGGTCCGGTCCGCCGAGGAGGGCGGCTCGGTGGTCGTGGTCGCCGAGCCGTCGGCGCGGCCGGTGCAGGCCCTGGTCCGCTGGGACCCGCTGGGCCACGCCGGGCTGGAACGCGACGAGCGGGCGCAGCTGCACTTCCCGCCGGTGTCGCGGATGGCGTCGGTCAGCGGCAGCCCGGCGGCCGTGGCCGACCTGCTGGGGCTGATCCGGCTGCCCTCGGAGGCGGACGTGCTCGGGCCGGTACCGGCCCCGGCCCTGCGCGGGGAGGAACAGGAGCGCGCGCTGCTGAGGGTGCCGCCCGGGCAGGGGGCGGCGCTGGCGGCGGCCCTCAAGGCGGCGCAGATCGCGCGGATCGCGCTGCGGACGCCGGAGGCGGTACGGGTGCGGGTGGATCCGACCGACATCGGGTGAGGCCGGCGGGGGCGGGGTGAGTGGCCACCCCGCCCCGGATGGCGCTGGTCGGACGGCGGCGTCAGCCGCGCAGCGGGATGCCGGTGCGGTCGACCGGGGTGCGCTCGGGGGTGGTGCGGTCGACCGGGGGGCGGTCGAGGTTGCCGCGCTCCGGGGTGGTGCGGTCGAGCGCGGTGCGCTCCAGGGTGCCGCGCTCCAGGGCGGTGCGGTCGAGGTTGCCGCGCTCCAGGGCGGTGCGGTCGAGGCTGCTGCGGTCCAGGCCGCCCTGGCGGGCCGCCGGGACGGTCGCCGCCAGGCCGCCGGACGGCGCGGCGGGCAGCTCCTCCGAGCGGTCCGGGCGGCTCTGGCCCGGGACGGCGCCGCTGGCGGCGAGGAGTTCGCTGGTCGGGCGGCGCATCCCGTACCGGCGGTGCACGGCCTGCTTGGTGACCCCGAGGGCCGAGCCCACCGAGTCCCAGGAGAAGCCCAGCGCCCGGTCGAACTCGACCGCCGCCGCGACCAGGGTCTCCACGCTCTCCCTCAGCTCCTGCGCCAGGCGCACGGTCGGCGCGGGCGCCCGCCCGTACACGACGAAGCCGGCCGACGTGCTGGGCCGGCGCGGACGGTAGACGTTGCCCAACTGGGCGGTGAGCGTCCGCAGCGCGTCGACCTGCCGCCTCACCCGCTCGATGTCCCGCACCAGCAGGTGCAGGCTCGCCCGCGCCCGGGCGTCGTGGTTGATCTGCTCGGCCATGGCCTACGTGCCACCTTCCGTACGGTTCGGCTCGGCCGGGGCGCGGTGTCCCGTGCGCCCGGCCCCGGTCAATCTCACTTGACCAACGCCGAAGCGGGGGCCGGGGTAACGCCGCCGGGCACACTCGGGATATGCCAGAAGCCGGTGCCGGGGTGGGGGAGGGGCGTTCGGGGCGGTGTGAGGAGCCGGGTGAGGGCATGGGCGGCGGGCGCGGTGCGTTGCATAGACTTGCCGGGAACCCGTAGTTGCCCGCAGCCCCGCACCCTCGACGGACAGGAGCCCGTACCCGTGGCGATCCAGCCGATCCGGCTCTTCGGAGACCCCGTCCTGCGGGCCACCGCCCAGCCGGTGACCACGTTCGACAAGGAACTGCGCACCCTGGTCGGCGACCTCACCGAAACCATGCTCAACGCCCCCGGCGCCGGCCTCGCCGCGCCCCAACTCGGCGTCTCCCTGCGGGTGTTCACCTACCACGTGGACGGTGTCACCGGGCACCTGATCAACCCGGACCTGTCGCTGACCGAGGAGGAGCAGGACGGCCCCGAGGGCTGCCTCTCGCTGCCCGGACTGCGCTACGACACCAAGCGCGCCTACGGCGTGGTCGCCAAGGGCTTCACCATGTACGGGGATCCGGTCACCCTGGAGGGCACCCAGCTGCTCGCCCGCTGCATCCAGCACGAGACCGACCACCTCGACGGCATCATCTTCATCGACCGGCTCGACCGCGAGCAGCGCAAGGCCGCGCTGAAGGCGATCCGTGACACCGACTGGGGCGGCGCGCCCGCGCCGGTCGTCAAGGTCTCCCCGCACAGCACGTTCGGCGCCGCGCGCTGAACCCTCTGATCTCCAACGTTCTTTTGCAGAAAGGCACTTGATGCGTCTCGTCTTCGCCGGCACCCCCGAGGTCGCCGTTCCCGCCCTGGACGCCCTGCTCGCCTCCGACCGGCACGAGGTCGTCGCGGTGGTCACCCGCCCCGACGCCCCCGCCGGGCGAGGGCGCAAGCTGGTCGCCAGCCCCGTCGCCCAGCGCGCCGAGGAGGCCGGGATCGAGGTCCTCAAGCCGGCGAAGCCCAGCGACCCGGAGTTCGTCGCCCGGCTCACCGAACTCGCCCCCGACTGCTGCCCGGTGGTCGCCTACGGCGCACTGCTGCGCCCCGGCACCCTGGAGATCCCCAAGCACGGCTGGGTCAACCTGCACTTCTCGCTGCTGCCCGCCTGGCGCGGCGCGGCCCCCGTCCAGCACGCCGTGCTGGCCGGCGACGAGGTCACCGGCGCGGCCACCTTCCTGATCGAGCAGGGCCTGGACTCCGGTCCGGTCTACGGCGTGATCACCGAGGAGATCCGCCCGACCGACACCAGCGGCGAACTGCTCACCCGCCTCTCGGTGTCCGGCGCGCGCCTGCTCACCGCCACCATGGACGGCATCGAGGACGGCTCCCTGCACGCCCTCCCGCAGCCGGCCGAGGGCGTCACGCTCGCCCCGAAGATCACCGTCGAGGACGCGCGCGTCGAGTGGAGCCACCCCGCCCTGCGGATCGACCGCGTGGTGCGCGGCTGCGCCCCGGCGCCCGGCGCCTGGACGGAGTTCCGCGGCGAGCGGCTGAAGATCACCGGGCCGGTGAAGCTGCTGACCGACTCGTCCGCCCTGGCGCCCGGGGAGCTGGCCGTGGTCGGCAAGAACAGCGTGCGGGTCGGGACGGGCAGCCACGAGGTCGAACTCGGGGAGGTCCGCCCGCAGGGGAAGAAGGAGATGCGGGCGGCGGACTGGGCGCGCGGGGCGCGGCTGGAGTCCGGGGAGCGCTTCGGCTCCGAGGGCTGAGGCTCAGGTTTAGCGTTACTGTTCGTCCAATAACCACTGATAATCCTCTGATAACCACCGATAACCACCGCAGCACCTTGAGGCATCCTGTGACCACCCCCAGCGCCCAGCGCGCCCCCCGCCCGCACCGCCGCCCGAAGAAGGACCCGGCCCGGATCGTCGCGTTCCGCGCGCTGCGCGCCGTCGACGAGCGCGACGCGTACGCCAACCTGATCCTGCCGTCGCTGCTCCGCGAAGCCGAGCAGAAGGGCATGGACCGGCGCGACGCCGCCCTCGCCACCGAGCTCGTCTACGGCACCCTGCGCCTTCAGGGCACCTACGACGCGATCATCGCCGCCTGCATCGACCGGCCGCTCGGCAAGGTCGACCCGCCGGTCCTGGACGTGCTCTCGCTCGGCGCCCACCAGCTGCTCACCACCCGCATCCCCAGCCACGCGGCGGTCTCGGCCACCGTCGAGCTGGCCCGGGTGGTGCTCGGCGACGGCAAGGCCAAGTTCGTCAACGCCGTCCTGCGCCGGATCAGCGCCCACGACCTGGACGCCTGGATCGAGAAGGTCGCCCCGCCGTACGAGAAGGACGCCGAGGACCACCTCGCCGTCGTCCACTCGCACCCGCGCTGGGTCGTCTCCGCGCTCTGGGACTCGCTCGGCCGCTGGCAGCCCGACGCCTCCGGGCGCAGCGCCCTGGAGGACCTGCTGCGCGCCGACAACGCCCGGCCCGAGGTGACCCTCGTCGCCCGCCCCGGCCGGGTCGACGTCGGCGAACTCGCCGACGCGCTGCCCGAGGCCGAGCCCGGCCGCTGGTCCCCGTTCGCGCTGCGGCTCGCCGAAGGCGGCGACCCGGGCTCGCTGGAGGCCGTCCGGGACAACCGGGCGGGCGTCCAGGACGAAGGCAGCCAGCTGGTCGCCCTCGCCCTGGCCAACGCCCCGCTGGACGGCCCGGACCGGCTCTGGCTGGACGGCTGTGCCGGCCCCGGCGGCAAGGCCGCGCTGCTCGCGGCGCTGGCCGCCGAACGCGGCGCCGGGCTGGTCGCGAGCGAGAAGCAGCCGCACCGCGCGCGGCTGGTCGCCCGGGCGCTGGAGGGCAACCCCGGCCCGTACACGGTGATCACCGCGGACGGCACCCGCCCGGCCTGGCGCTCCGGAGGCTTCGACCGGGTGCTGGTCGACGTGCCGTGCTCCGGCCTGGGCGCCCTGCGCCGCCGCCCGGAGGCGCGCTGGCGCCGCCGCCCCGCCGACGTCGCGGCCTTCGGCCCGCTCCAGCGGGACCTGCTGCGCTCGGCGATCGACGCCACCCGGGTCGGCGGGGTGGTCGGGTACGCGACCTGCTCGCCGCACCTCGCGGAGACCCGGGCCGTCGTGGACGACGTGCTGCGGGCCGAGGGCGGCCGGGTCGAGTGGATCGACGCGCGCCCGCTGCTGCCGGGCGTCCCCGCGCTCGGGGACGGGCCGGACGTGCAGCTCTGGCCGCACCTGCACGGGACGGACGCGATGTACCTGGCGCTGCTGCGGCGGACGGCGTGATCCGGTGATCCGGTGATCCCGTGATCCGGTGATCCGGGGGGACTGGGGAGGGCGGTGCGCTCAGCCGGGTGAGGGGGGCTGCGGCCGGGCGGGCGTGGGCCCGGGGAGGTCGGTGAGGAGGGCGTGGGCCTGGGCGCGGAGGCGGTCGACCGGGGGGTCCTCGCAGATCACCTCCAGGCCGAGCCCGCTCGCCTGCCCGAAGTGGTAGTACGACTGGTAGGCGAGGTAGGGGCGGTGGCCGTCGGTGGGGTCCAGCCCGACGGCGAGCGTCGCGAAGTGGGTGCGCTCGTTCTCGGTGCGCTCGAACTCCGTCCGGGAGAGCCGCCATTCGAACTCGTACGGCTCCGGATCGGACGGCAGGTCCAGCAGCGCCTGGGCGAGCCGGCGGACGTCGTCCGGCCCGGCGAACGGGAGCGACTCGGACCAGCGGGGCGCGGCGGCGAGCAGCTCCCAGCCGTCGCCGTTGCGGCTGACGGACAGTGCCCACTCGCCGTCCTGGTCGTGCCAGTGGCAGCTGAGGATCGGATCCATGGTGGTCAACCTCCCTGTGAGGCTTGGCCGTTCGGCTCTCCCCATCGTGGCACACCGGACCGCCGAAGGGAGCCGGGCGGCCGGCGGTGGGCGGGGGCGCGTGGGGCTTTCGGGCCGAGGGCGGGGGCCGGGGTGGTCAGTCGGTGGCCGGGGTCGGCGCGGGGTGCCAGGGGCGGTCGGCGCGGGTCGGGCGGGCCGCGGCGGTGAGGCGCAGGGCGTACACCTCGCGGTCGGTGGCCGGGTGCGGGACGGGGCCGAGGTAGTCGTGGCCGGTCAGGTGGCACCAGGCGGGCAGGTCGAGGGGGGCGGCGGGGTCGGTGGTGTGGATGTGCACCACCGCGCCGGCGGGCAGGTCGGCGATCCGGGCGCGCAGGCGCAGCAGCAGTTGGACGCAGAGCAGGCCGGTGCCGTCGACGGTCAGGTCGGGGGCGGGTTCCTGGCCGGGCTGCTGTCCGGGGGTGTGGGTCATGGGGTTGCTGCCCTTCGCGGTGGTGCGGCGGTGCCGGGGTGCAGGGGTGCAGGGGTGCCGGGCTCAGCCTAGGCGCCGGGACGGTGCGGTACGCGGCGCCGTTCGGGATCTGGCGGTTTCGTAGTCCGACAGTCCGACAGTCCGACGGTTCAACAGTCCGTTAGTCGCGGGCTGTGGCCGCCCCCGGCCGCTGGTCGGGGGCGGTGCCGCCGAGGCGGGTGAGCAGGACGGCGAGGCGGTCGAGGTCGTCGGGGCTCCACTGGTCGGCCGCGAAGAGGTCGGCGGCGACCTTCCGGGCCGTGTACAGCATCTCGGCGAGCCGGTCGCGGCCGGTCGGCGTCAGGGCCGCGTAGGCGACCCGGGCGTCGCGGGCCGCCGCCTCCCGGCTCACCAGGCCGATCCGCTCCAGCGGTGCCAGTCCGCGGGTGACGCCCGAGGCGGTGAGGCCGAGGGCCTCGGCGAGGTCGACCCGGCGCATCCGGCCGCCGGGGGCGTGGCCGAGGTGGAGCAGCAGGGTGAAGTCGGACAGGCTCACGCCGTGCAGGCCGCCGAGGCTCGCGTCGAAGCGCTTGGCCACGGCCGCCTGGGCGCGGACCAGCCGCAGGGCGGTGTCCAGCGGGTCGGGCCGGGTGCCCGGGTCGGCCGGTGGGTCGGCCGGTGGGTCGGCCGGTGGGTTCGTGTGCGGGTCGGCGTGCGGATCTGTCATTGCTACCTCCTTGACTACTCAAGCATACCGGTGCGGCGAGCCGTCAAGGAGGTAGCGGGAGGGGGGAGGGGGCTAGCCGGCGTTGGCGGCGCGGCGCTGCCGCTTGCCGAGCGGTGCCTGCGAGAGGTCCTCGGCCTGGGACCGCAGGTTCTTGTAGCCGTAGCCGCGCTCGGCCAGCCAGGCCCGTGCCGCCTGCTCGGCCCGCTCGGCCGCCGCCAGGATGTCCTCCTCCGCCTCGCCCGAGTCGAGGAAGCGGAAGGTGAAGGCGGCCCGCGCGCCGAGGTCGTAGCTGAGGTGTCCCTCGCGGGTGAAGGCCGCGCGCAGCACGTCGTGTTCGGGCGCGCGGGCGAGGAGTTCGGCGTGCTGCTCGACGCTGAGGTCGTCGAAGACGCCGCGCACCATGATGCGGAAGGTTCGAGTGGTCATCCCCCGACCATAGGCAGGACGGACGGCCGACCGCCAACCCGATTTCGTGCCGCTCGCTGGTCGACAGTGGGTTCCCGGGCGGACCTAGGCGCGTCTGCCGGGCAGGCGGGTGCAGACGGTGCCGGAGGCGAGCGGGGCCGGTTCGGCCTTGAGGGCGTCGAGGGTGAAGTCCGTGGTGAGGGCGCTGATGTCGGCGGTCTGCCGGATGAGGTAGTGGTTGGCGCCGGGGGCTTCGTAGCGGGCGAGGTCGGGGACGACCGGGCGGGCCCGCAGGGCGTATTCGAGGGACTGGTTGGCGTTGGCGGCGCTGTGGTCGCCGGTGCCGTGGACGATCAGGACGCGTCGGCCGGCGAGGTGGTCGACGGGGTCGCCGCTGGGCAGCCAGGGCGCGATGCCGGCGACGCCGACGACGTTCGGGTGCCCGGCGCACCAGAAGGCGGCGCGCCCGCCGAGGGAGTTGCCGATGAGGACGACGGGTACGTCGCCGTAGCGGCGGGCGAGTTCGTCGAGGGCCCAGCGGGTGTCGACGGCGGTGTCGGCGTCGGCGCCGTTCCAGCCGCTGTAGCGGTAGCGCAGCAGGTGGACGGCGAGGCCGTGCGGGCGGCCGCGGTCGGCGAGTTCGGCGGTGAGGTCGCGCAGGCCCAGTTCGGCGACCTTCAGCGGTCCGCGCCGGCTGCGCAGGAACCCGCCGGGCAGTAGCAGGGCGACGCCGTCGACCCGCCCCGTCCCGTCGTCGCCGAGTCGTGGGGTCAGTTGTGCGGTGCGCGGCCGCTGCGCCTGGAACACGCGAAATCCCTCCCTGGTGTCTACCTCCGGATTCTACGGTTCGGCGGGCGGGTCGCGGTGCGCGTGCAGGGGCCGCAGGGCCCAGCCGGTGGCGCGGGTGCGGGGCCCCCGTGGGCCCGGCCTGGCGGGCGGGGGGAGGGCGTTGGGTGGGCGGGCCAACTCGCCTGCGGGTGCGAGGCGTTGGGGCGAGGTCAGGAGCGGCGGCCCGGCTGGTCGCCGCCGCCGGTGGAGCGGCTCCGGCCGGAGAGCAGTTCCTGCATGCTCGGGAGCTTCCGGCGCTGCGAGCCGGTCTGCGAGCCGGTCTGCGGGCCGCTCTGAAAGCCGGTTTGCGTGCCGGCGGGCGGGGCGATCGAGCGGCGGGGTTCGGGGGCCGGGCCGAGGCCGGCCTTGGCGGCCGCGTCGGCGAGGAAGTCGGAGGCCTGGCGGCGGGCGTTGTCGACCGTGCGGCGCAGGCTCTCGGCGTCGTTGCGCAGCTTGTCGGTCTGCCGGCGCAGCAGGTCGGTGCGCTGTTCGGCCTCGGTGAGCTGCTTGAGGCTGGCCGCCGCCCGGGCGGCGGCCTCCCGTTCGAGCTCCTCGCCACGTTGCTGGGCTTCGGCGACGATCTGTTGTGCCCGGGCCTCGGCGCGGGCCCGCTGGTCGGCGAGGTCCTGGTCGAGCCGGCGGCGCCGCTGGGCGATGCTGGTCTCGAATTGCAGCGCGACCTGGGCGGCCTGGTCGCGGGTGCGCTGGAACAGCGCGTCCGCCTCCTGCCGGCGGGCGAGGACGTACGGGTCCTCCTCGGCGGCGGGGACGTCCCGGACGGTGGCGTGGTAGCCGGCCGGGGGCCGTTCGGCCTGCTCGGCGAGGTGGAGCAGGCGTTCGGCGACCTGGTCGGCGTGCGGCGGCCGTCGGTCGGGGTCCTTGGCGAGCAGTTCGAGGACGAGGGTGTCGACGTCGGCGGGCAGGCCGGGCTGGAGGGTGCCGGGGGCGGCCGGGTGGACCTCGCCGTGCTGGCGGATGAGTTCGTAGAGGGTGCCGCGGAACGGCGTGCGGCCGGTGAGGAGTTCGTACAGGAGGCAGCCGAAGGCGTAGAGGTCGGAGCGGGCGTCGAGGCCGCCGCTGTCGAAGCGTTCGGGGGCCATGTAGGCGGGTGTGCCGACGATGACGTTGGTGCTGGTGATGCCGTCGTCGGCGGTGCCGACCCGGGCGATGCCGAAGTCGACGACCTTGACCTCCCCGGACGACTGGATCATCACGTTGGCCGGCTTGACGTCCCGGTGGACGACGCCGGCCCGGTGCGCGGTGGCGAGGGCCTGGGAGATCTGGACGGCCCAGGTGAGGGCCTGGCGCAGGGGCAGCGGTCCGTCGCCGAGGTGGCGGCTGAGCGGGGCGCCGTCGAGCAGTTCCATGACCAGGAAGTAGAGCGGCCGGCCGGCCTCGTCGTGCCGGCCGAAGTCGTGCACGGTGACGATGGACGGGTGGTTGAGCGCGCCGGCGGTGGCCACCTCGCGGACGAACCGGGCCGCGTCCTTGGGGGTGTTGTTGCTGCCCGGGAGCATCACCTTGACGGCGACGAGCCGTTGGATCCGCGCGTCGCGGGCCTTCCAGACCGCGCCGAAGGCGCCCTCGCCGATCTGCTCGACCAGCTCGTACCGCCCGTCGAGTACGTCGCCCGGCTGCATCCCCGCCCCTTTCACGCCCCCGGTGCCGCGCCCCGGCCCCCGGGTCAACCTACCGTCCGTCGCCGGGGCCGGGAGTTTTCCGTTGTCTTTGTTCAGGATCGAGCCAGGCTCTGCGATCATCCGATGATCGTCGTTCGTGCGTGGGCGGCGCTTGACGGGGGAGTGACCGACATGGCCGAGGGGCCCGTGGACAGTGCCGCCGGGGCCGGGCGGGCCCGCAGGTCCGTCCGCCTCGCCAGGGGCGGGTTCGCCATGGACAAGGAGGCCTGGATGGTGGTCTCCGGCGGGGTGCTGGGGGCCATGTTCGCGAGCATGGGCCTGGCCGTGCTGATCGGGCCGTCCCAGGGGTACGGCGGCGAGAGCCTCGACTTCATGGGCATCGTCAGCATCCTCGGCCTGATGCCCTGCGGGGCCGGCCTGCTGTGGGCGCTGCTCCACCCCCGGCGCGGCCTCCCCGCGGTCGCCGTGGGGATCCTGTTCGGGCTCGCCGCGTTCGTCTCCTTCGCCGGGACCGGCCTCAACGACGCCTGGGAGGCGCCGCTGGACCGGCCGTCGTCGATCCGCGCCGTCGGCAGCTGGACCAGCGGGGACGTGGTGGTGCGGGTCCGGCCCGACCAGGTGGTGGCCTACCGCGGCACCACCGGGCAGGTCGCGTGGCGGTGGACGCCGCCGGGCGAGGACTCCGTCTGCGCCATGAGCCGCGGGACGGGCCACGGCCTCGGACTGCTCGGCCACTCCCCGCACGACCGGCCGTGCGCGGCGGTGACGGCGCTCAACCTCGCCGACGGCAAGGCCGCCTGGACCGCCGCGGCGGACGCGCCCGGCCGCGTCGGGGACACGGCGGCGCCCGATCTGCTCGCCGTCGCCGGGGACGAGGCCGTCCTCCAGGAGCGGACCGGCTGGCGCGCGGTGCACCTGGCCGACGGGCGCGCTTCCTGGCGCGGCGACGCGGACGCCGGCTGCTCGCCGTTGCAGGTGGCGGGCGGGGCGGCGGAGGTGGTGACGGTCGCGCAGTGCGGCGACGCCGCGCCGGTGCTGCGGTCGCTGGCCCCGGCGGACGGGCGGGAGCGGACCCGGGTCGCCCTGCCGGTCACGGGCGGGCTGAAGGACGTCGCGGTGGTCTCCACCGAGCCCCTCGCGGTCTGGGTCGACGCGCAGGGCGAGCGCGGGACGCACGCCGTGCTCAGCTTCGACGGGGCGGGGCGGCAGCGGGCGTCGATCCCGGTCGCGGGGGACGAGTACGACCTCGACGTCATGCTGGGCGGCGCCCACGCGTACGACGCGTTCGCCGCCCGCCCGCTGTTCGGCGGGGTGGTCGTCGGCGACCAGCTGATCGTCCCCGGCGAGAAGCCGGACGACGTCCGGATCAGCGGGGGGAAGAACCCCAGCCGCATCGCCACCGGGCGCCTGGTCGCCTACTCGCTCGCCGACGGCGGTAAGCGCTGGACGTCCGGGCTGGACGACCAGGTGACGGGGCTGCTGGTGGACGGCGCGTCGGTGTGGGCGCTGACCCGGGACAAGCTGACCCGGGTCGACGCCGCGACCGGGCGGAAGAGCAGTGAACTGGACGTCAACGACTCCAAGTCCGTCCACCCGGTGGACCTGTCGGTCTCCGGGCCCGGCCGGTTCACGGTGGTGGCGGAGGACGGCACGCGGGACGAGCCGCCGGCTCGGGGCATGGGCTGAGCTTGCGGGGCGCTTGATCGCCCGTTGTTCGTCACGCTCGGTCACGGCCACGGCCCGGGGGTGCCGCCCCGAGCGGCTGTGTCAGGCTGGTGGGGGAGCACCGCCGAGATCGGGAGGCTCGTGATGGCCGAGATCAGGGTGAACGGGGTGTCGCTGCACTACGAGGCCCGTGGCGAGGGGCCCGGCGTCGTCCTGGTGCACGGCTCGTGGAGCGACGCCGACAGCTGGGCGCGCGTGATGCCGGGCCTGGCCGAGTCGACCACCGTCGTCGCCTACGACCGGCGGGGCCACAGCCGCAGTGAGGACCCGCTCACCCAGGGTTCGGTCCACGAGGACGCGGCCGACCTGGCCGGGCTGATCGACGGGCTCGGACTCGCGCCGGCGTTCGTCTGCGGGAACTCGTACGGTTCGCTGATCACGCTGCGGCTCGCCGCCGCCCGGCCCGACCTGCTGCGGGGGATCGCCGTGCACGAGCCGCCCGGCGCCGGCATCCTGCTCGCCGACCCCGAGCTGAGGCCGGTCGCCACCGCGCTCGCCGACCGGATCACCGCCGTCCGGGAGCTGCTGGAGCAGGCCGAGTCGGCCGCGGCGGCGGAGCTGTTCGTGGAGACGGTCACCTTCGGGCCGGGGGCCTGGGCACAGCTGCCCGCGCCGGTGCGGCACACGTACGTGCGCAACGCGCCGACCTACCTGGACGAGCTGCGGGACCCGGACGCCCTGGACCTCGACCTGAACGCGTTGGCCCGCTTCACGGAACCGGCTCTACTCACGCAGAGTGACAACAGTCCGCCGATGTACGGCGAGGTGCTGGACATCATCGACCTCACCCTGTCGAAGGTGGAACGACACCTGTACCGGGGTGCCGGCCACGCACCGCACCTGTCGCAGCCGGAGGAATGGGTGCGGGTGGTGCTGCCGCGCGCCCTGGCGTGAGCCCCCACTCCGGGAGCGCGCCCGGCCCGTTGCGCGCTGGGGCGTAACGGGCCGGGCGTAACGGGCCGACCGCACGCGTCAGTTGGGCGAGGCGCCCCAGCCGTCGTCCGGGAGGGTGCGGTCCGGCTCGGGGCAGTCGGTGTGGTCGTAGCCCCACAGCAGGGCCTTGTTCAGCACCCAGTCGTCTGGCGGCGGCGCGTCATCATGGCCCTCGGGGGCCGCGTGGCCGTCGCGGGCCTGGTGGCCGTCGCGGTCGGTGAGGACGAACGCCACCCGGACCTCCTCGGCCACCGCCACCTCCAGGGTGCGCTGGTCGGGGACGTTCTCGTACGTCACGGTCTCCCAGCGGCAGCCGGCGGCGGTCAGCGCGGCGATCAGGGCCGACTCGGTGACGTGCGTGTCGAGCGTCAGCAACCCGCCACCGGCCAGCGGGAGTTCGAGTTCGCCGTGCCACACGGGCAGGGACAGCGACTGGAGCCGGCGGCAGTGGCAGAACACCGTCTGCACGTCGCCCCAGCTGAAGCCGTGCGGCCAGCGGGACTCGCGGTGGATCCGCCCGCCGTCCCAGGGATCGCCGTAGTGGCCGGCGAGTTCGGGCAGCGGGGCGTTGTAGCGCAGCCCGTCCGGACCGTCCAGGCCGCCGGTGGCCGCCAGCGCGGTGAGCCGCGCGAGGAAGTCCGTCATCCCAGGCACCCGCGCACCGCCTCGATCAGCCGGTTGGCGCGGGCGTCGCCGTGGCCGATCATCCGGTTGGCGACGTAGCCGAAGCCGACGCCGAACTCGTCGTCCCCGAAGGCGAACTGGCCGCCCGCGCCGTCGTTGCCGAAGCTGCGCGCGCCCAGCAGCGGGCGGAAGGCGGGGGAGTCGAGCAGCAGGCCGGAACCCCAGCGGGCGCCCATGTCGAAGCCCAGGAAGCCCGCGCCGGAGGAGACTTCGCGCACCGCGTCGGTGACGGTCTCGTGCGAGAGCAGGCGCGGGCCGCCGTCCAGGCCGGTGGCGGCGGCCGCGTACAGCCCCGCCAGCCCGGTGGCGGAGGCGACCGCGCCCGCGCCGGGCAGCTCGATCGCGTGCAGGGCCGGGTCGTTCCAGCCGTGCGGCACGTCCAGGCCGGGGAAGACCAGGGCGCCGTTCATCGTCACGATCCGGGTCAGCAGGTGCTCCGGGCCGGGCATCGGACGGCGGCCCTCCGCCTCCACCAGCCGGGCCAGGCGCGGGAGTTCACTCTCCGGCAGGCCGATCCGGACCGGCAGGCCGAGCGGCTCGGCGATCTCCTTGCGGAGGAACTCGCCCGGCGTGAGCCCGGTGATCCGGCGGATCACCTCGCCGACCGCGAAGCCCAGGACGTGGCCGTGGTACTCGTAGGCCGTGCCGGGCTCCCAGAGCGGCTCCTGCGCCTCGATCGCGCGGACGACGGGAGCCCAGCCGGCGATCTCCTCGAAGGACAGCACCGCGTCCAGGGCCGGGATGCCCGCGCGGTGGCCGAGGATCATGCGGGTGGTGATGTCCTGCTTGCCGTGGCGGGCGAACTCGGGCCAGTAGCGGGCGATCGGCGCGTCGAGGTCGAGGCGGCCCTGCTGGGCGAGCAGGTGGGCGCTGATGCTCACCGCGCCCTTGGCGCAGGAGAAGACCGGGACGACGGTGTCCTGCGTCCAGGCCCGGCCGGTGCGTTCGTCGGCCGTCCCGCCCCACAGCTCGACCACCTTGCGGCCGCCGGAGAACACCGTGACGGCGGCGCCGAGTTCGGGGAACTCGTCGAAGTTGCGGGCGAAGACGTCCGCCACGGCGCCGAACCGTTCGTCGGTCCAGCCCTGGTACTGCTGCATGGTGTTCCGCCCCGTTCCTTCGTTCACGTGGAGCCGCTGGCCCCAAGATCGTCGACCGGACCACGGTACGGCGTCGGGGCGGTCGGCACGACCGGTTTCCCACCCGGGCGGCGGTGGGGAGCCGGCGCCCGGGCGGTGGTCCGTCGCCCGCCGTCAGCTGCGGCCGGTGACGTAGAGGGGCTTCATGTCGACGGCCGTCGCGGTGGCGGTGTGCCCCAGGCCCTCGCGGGCGGCGTTGGTGAGCACGCCGGGGTCGGCCTCGGCGTGCTCGGCGAACAGGCCGCCGAGGCCCCGGGCGCGGGCGTACTCGGCCTTGGCGCGGACGGAGCGCGGGGTGTCGAGGGAGAGGAAGACGCCGGTGCTCGGGTTGTGGAGGTAGTCGGCGTCGGCGGAGATGTCCGTGTACAGCTCGAAGCCGTTGCGGCCCTCGCCCTGCTCCAGGTCGAGGTAGTTGCGCAGCACGTCGGCGTAGGTGCTCGTGCCGGGGGCGAAGGAGCCGACCGTCTGGCCCGACGCGGTGTCGTACGTGCCGCGCAGGGGCGAGCTGCGGGTGAGCCGGGCCCGCTTGGCGTTGCGGGTGGTGGTGGCGTAGCCGAGGTGGATGCGGTGCGGGGCCACGCCGGCGTGCTCGATCAGGTGGGTGACGGCGTTGTCGACGCAGTCCGTCTGGCTGCTGCTCGGGTCGCGGCGAAGCGAGGTGTGGTGCCCGAGCCCGGCGGACCAGGGGCTGCCGAAGAAGTCGAAGGACATCAGGTCCAGCCGGTCGGCGCCGGCCTCGACCAGGAGCGGGACGTTCATCGCGTCCAGTTGGGCGGCGGAGGCCGGCACCGCGACGGCGATCGTCGCGCTCCGGTCGGCGGCGGACAGCGCGGCCCTGGTCTCGCGGATGAGTTCGGCGAAGTTCCCGGCGTCCTCCGGGCCGTACCCCGCCTCCGGGGCGCCGGCCGAGCCGGGCCAGCGCCAGTCCAGGTGGAGGGTGGAGAACATCGGGAAGGCGCGGAAGATCCGTACCACGGACTGGGCGAACCGCCGCCGGGAGGCGGGCTCCTGCGCGATGGCGTGGAAGGCCTCGCTCAGGTCCCAGCCGCCGATGTGCAGTCCGACCGCGAGGTCCGGGTTGCGCTCCTTGAGGCGACGGGCGGCGCCCAGCAGGCCCTGGGCCTGCTGCTGGGTGAACAGGTCCTGGTAGTCGTTGGAGACCCAGCCGTCGAACCCGTAGCCGAGGTAGGCGGCCGCCGCGCTCCAGGCGTCGATGAAGGTCACGGCGCCGCGCTCGGAGGAGGCGATGCCGAAGTCCTGGGCGGCCTGGGCGGTGGCGGGCCCCAGGCTGCCCCGGCCGCCGACGAGGCCGACCAGGCCGACCACGATCTCGTCGAAGGCGCCGTTCGCGGCCTCCAGCCGGGTGACGTCCGCGCCCGGCCCGCCGGTGGGTCCGCCGGTGTCGTCGGTCAGGCGGCTGTCGTAGGCCCAGGTGGTGTCCAGGAAGCCGGACACGGTCTGCTCGCCGCTGCGCCGGTAGGTGTTGAAGGCGGGCTTGGCGACCCGGCAGGGGGTGAAGGAGAGCTTCGAGTCCTCCCGCGCCGGGTCGAAGCCGTTCATCTCGTACGTGCGCTCGGCCGCGTCCACCGCCTGGCCGTTGAGGCCGGGGTCGGACGGGTACACCAGCTCGCTCATGGCATGCGCTCCCTGTGGTGGGGATGACGGAATGCGCCCGGATCGACGCCGGGCGTGATCACGCTTGGGAGCGTAATGGCGGGAGCTGTGCGTGTGGGGCGGTTCGGACGAACTGGTTGACGGTCGATCAGATGAGCGGTAATGCCGACGCCGCTCACCGCAGGGCATGCGGTGAGCGGCGCAGGGTGGTGCGGGGCGGTGGCCAGTTAGGCGGTGAAGCGGGGGTCGCGGGCTTCGATGGCCTGGACGAAGGCGGTCCATTCGGCCTGGTCGAAGGCGAGGTGGGGGCGGCCGGGGTTCTTGTCGTCGCCGAGCCAGACGTCGCCGTTGGGGAAGCGGGCGATGATCACGCAGTTGCCATTGGAGTCGCCGGAGAAGGGGGACTTGGCCCAGTCGGCGTCGGCGGGGTTGTGGTTGTACGGGTCGCGCTTCTCGCTCACGTGATCTCTTCCAACTTGCGTTCAAGGGCGGCAATGGTGGCGGTCGGCGAAAGCGCGCACCGCTTCAGCCGAGCGAAGGCCCGCTCGGCCCGACGGACTTCACGTCCCGATTTACGCGGGAGCATACCGCCGACGGCTTCGACGAATGCGAAGCTCTCACCTGGCTCCCCAGGGAAGCGAAGAAGCGTAAGCCCCGACGCCAGAATCCCAGGTCGCCCAGCGCTGAGCGGAACCATGCGAAGGATGACGTTGGGGTACTGAGCCACCTTGAGAACGTGCCGGATCTGACCGGCAAGAACCTCTTCGTCGCCGCCGACGAGTAGGGCCACCTCGCCAAAGTAGGCGTCGAGATTGAGTAGTGGCGCTTTGGTGAGCCTGCGTTGGCGAAGAATGCGGATCTCGGCAGCAGCCTCGTTCTGGTCCTCGCTGAGACCGTCGAGACCGGCGGCGATCACCTCGCGTGCGTAATCCTCGGTCTGCAGCAGTCCAGGGAAGGCCGACAGGTAGTAGTCGAGCATCTGAGTGGCATCGGCCTCAAGACTGAGGTACTCGGCGAAAGCGGAGCTGATCGTGTCGGCAAACTCGTGATCCTGCCACCAGTGCCGTGAAGGGCCGTCAGTGGCCAACGCCTCGATCTCTGCCCTTTCCGGGCCGGTGATCCCGCAGTGGTCCATGAACGCGGCCAAGTCAGCTGCGGTCACCGGCAGCAGCGCCCTCTCGACCTTGCTGAGTCGAGCCGGGTTCCAGCCCTTCAGGCCGGCGGTCACGTCGGCGAGCGTCTTGTTGTTCTCTGTGCGCCATGCTCGTAGCTCGTCTCCGAGCCGGATCTGCCTGATCGCTGACGGGTCCTTGCTCAACGCGCCCCTCCCTTGGTCTGCGGCCCCAGTCTTGCTGGCCGTGCTACAGGGCTCAAGCCAAGTCCAAGATCAAATAATTTATTTTTCTCTTGGCATTGTTCGGGTTGCAAATTCGATTTTCGATGCCCCACACTCACTGTGACCGCACGAACACGCCACTGAAGGTGTGGGGTGACTCATGTCCACCTTGCGTAACCCGGTCCTCCGAACCTGGGAGACCACCCTCACCGAGCACGAGACCTCGGTCCGTACCGCCCGCCGCCTGGTCCGTGACCAGCTCACCTCCTGGGGCTGGGCCGGTGACCCGGTCGACGACCTCGTCCTCATCGCCTCCGAGTTCGTGACCAACGCCGTCGTCCACGCCTGTCACGGCGACGGCGAAGTCCGGCTCTACCTCCAGGAGTTCGACGGCGACTGCCGCCTCGAAGTCTGGGACCCCCGCAGTGACCTCCCGCTCCTGGAGCGGCGTCCGGGCCGTTTCAACGAGTGCGGCCGTGGGATCGAACTCGCCCGCCGGCTCGCCGTCGACTTCGGGGTGATCGCGCGGTGCGGCACGGGCAAGCGCGTCTGGGCGCGCGTCCTCCGTACCGCGAACAGCAACGTTCCCTCGCCCGAAAGTTGAGCGTCATCAAGCTCGCCACCACGGCTGCGATCACCGCCGCCAGCCTCGCCCTCGCCTGCTTCGCCTCGGACCTCGTTCCGCCGCGCGAGCCGGCCACCGCCGACGTCGTCTGGTGGACCACCCTGGCCGCCGCCCTGATGACCGGCATCAACCGCCACAGCGACAACTCCGACGACGACAACGACTGAACCGAGGCCGCTCACCCCATGACGACCATGCACCCCGCCGCCATCGCCTTCCGCGACCCGGCGGCCCTCCGCGCCCGCTGCGACATCGGCAACGTCCGCAGAGTCCACGGCGAGCCCGACTACGAGAACGGAGCCCTCGTCCCCGCCGGCGACTGGTCCCCGCTCCCCGAGGACCACCCCGAGCGCTACGCGCCAGGCCCCTTCACCAAGGACAGCGGCCTGGTCGAGTTCTTCCGCCTCCCCGGGACCGTCACCGACGTCCACACCGTCGCCGCGCTCGTCGGCCTCCTCGGCGATCCGCTGCACGTTGCCCTGGACGAGGCCGACGACCCGCCCGGCGAGTTGGTCACCCACCGGTTGCCCGAGAACGGCCTGTGCCTCGGCCTGCATGTCGACAACCACCAGAACCTGCCGTACCCGGACCGCGACACCGCCCGCCGCCGCCTCTGCGTCAACCTCGGCCCCGGCAGCCGCTACCTCCTGCTCGCGGACACCGACATCAAGTCCATCTGCCGTACCGTCCACGACCGTTACGAGACCCACTGCCCCCACACCGACGACCTGCGGATGTTCGTCGCCCTGCGCAAGCCGCTCAAGCTGCTGCGGGTCCGCATCGACCCGGGGGAGGGCTGGCTCGCCCCGACCGCCGTGCTGCCGTACGACGAGTCCACGGAAGGTGTGGAAGGTCAGGGCCGGTGGTCCACCACCGCGTCCTGGCTCGGCCACTGGGGGCGCGACCTCTTCGACCCGCTGATCTGATCGCGCGCCGATCACTCTCCGCACACACCCCGATCGGCGGGGCGGGCGCAGGCCGCACCGTTGCGCACTTTGGAGCGCGGCAAATCTGAGGGGCGCGCAAGAGGCACCACGCGCCTCTGTTCGCGCCCCTTTGAGGTCGAGAACCCTCGCACGCCCGGCCCCGACGATCCGGGGCTGCCAGCGACTATCTGACCGCGCGTTCGGGCAGGCTCGGGCGGACACCGATCGAAGGAGGCCGTGATGGCCGCAGTGCACGAATCCGTACTCGACGCGATCGGCGGGACACCGCTGTTCCGCCTCGCCCGGCTCGGCGCCGGACTGCCCGCGCCGATCTACGCCAAGGCCGAGTTCCTCAACATCGGCGGCAGCGTCAAGGACCGCGCCGCGCTGTCCATGGTGCTGGCCGCCGAGCGGGACGGCCTGCTGCGGCCGGGCGGGACGATCGTCGAGGCGACCTCCGGCAACACCGGCATCGGGCTGGCCATCGTCGGGCGGCAGCGCGGCTACCGGGTGATCGCCGGGGTGTCCGACAAGTCGGCGCCCGAGAAGTCCGACATCCTGCGGGCGTACGGCGCCGAGGTGGTGCTCGCCCCGACGGCCGTGCCCGCCGAGGACCCGGCGCACCTGTTCAACGTCGTGCAGCGGCTGGTGGAGGAGATCCCCGGCGCCTGGCTCGCCAACCAGTACGACAACCTGGCCAATCCTGACGCCCATGTGCGCACCACCGGTCCCGAGATCTGGGAGCAGACCGGCGGCCGGGTGACCCACTTCGTCGCGGGCGTCGGCACCGGCGGTACCGTCACCGGCACCGGCGGGTACCTCCAGCAGGTGTCCGGCGGCTCCGTGACCGTGATCGGCGCCGACCCGGAGTCCTCGATGTACGGGGGCGGGGACGGCAGCCCGTGGTTCGTCGAGAGCATCGGGCACTTCCTCCACCCCGGCACCGTCGAGGACCGCTGGCCGCAGGCCTACCGGTCGGAGGTGGTGGACGCCTTCGAACGCATCCCGGACCGCGAGTCGCTGCTGACGGCCCGTCGGCTCGCCCGCGAGGAGGGCATCCTGGCCGGTCCTTCCTCGGGCACGGCGGTGGCGGCGGCGCTGCGGGTCGCGCGGCGGCTCGGGCCGGACGACCTGGTGGTGGTGCTGCTGCCGGACTCCGGGCGCTCGTACCTGTCCAAGGTGCACAGCGACGACTGGATGCGGCAGTGGGGCTTCCTGGAGGCGGAGGCGGAGTCGGAGGCGGCGAACAGCCTTCGGTCGCTGCTCGCCGGGGCCGGCCCGCTGGTCGCGGTCGACGCCGGCGCGACGGTCGGCGAGGCGCTGGAGGCGCTGCGCGCCGTGCCCGACGGGGTGGCGCCGGTGGTGCTGGCGCGGGCGGCGAGGCCGTACGGGGTGAGCGCGACGGAGGTGGTCGGCTCGGTGTCGCGGGCGGTGCTGGCGGCTGCGCTAGCGGACGGCGGCGCCAAGCCGGGCGATCCGTTGGGCGGTCCGTCGGGTGAATCGCCGGGTGATTCGCCGGGTGGTCCGTTGGGCGCACTGCTCGGGCCGGCGCTGCCGGCGGTGGGCGTCGGGCAGTCGCCGGCCGAGGCGCGGGCGGCGCTGGGGGGCGCGCACGAGGCCGTGTTGGTGCTGGTCGACGGGCGGGCGGTGGCGGTGCTGTCGCGGGCGCGGCTTGGGGGCGGGGCTTGAGGGCGCGGTTTGGGGGCGGGGCCTGAGGGCGGGGCCGTTCGGCGGGCTCAGCGGGCTCAGCGGGCTCAGCGGGGCGTCGGCGGGGCCAGGATGGCCGTGATCACCCGGTCCAGCGAGCGGTCGAAGGCGGCGTCCGGATCGGAGGGCGGTCCGGACGCCGCGAACGCCTGGGCCAGGTGCGGGTATTCGCCGCTCATGGCGGCCCGGGTGAGGTAACCGACCAGCTCCGCCTGCCACTTGGCGCCTGAGGCCGCCGTCTGCTCGTACTGGGCGTACTGGCAGACGAAGCCGTTGAACAGGGCCATGGCCTCCATCCGGGCGCCGCCGTCCAGGCCGGTGGAGGCGGTGACGGCGAGGAAGTGGTCGGTGTAGCGCAGGGCGTTGGGGCCGATGCCCGGGCGGGCGAGCACCAGGGCCGGCAGCCAGGGGTGGCGGCGGAAGATGGCGAGTTGCTGGCGGGCGAGCGCCGCCAGGTCGGCGCGGACGTCGCCGCTCGGCGCGGCCGGCAGCTCGTACTCGGCGGTGACGGCGTCGAGCATGAGGTCGAGCAGGTGCTCCTTCTTCGGCACGTAGTTGTAGAGCGACATGGTGCCCGCCCCGAGGGCGGCCGCGACCCGGCGCATGGAGGCGGCGTCCAGGCCCTCCGCGTCGGCGATCTCGACGGCCGCGGCGGCGATGGACGTCCGGCTGTGGGCCGGTTTCGGTCCGCGGCCGGTGCGTTCGGGGCGCAGCCAGATCAGTTCGGGCGCCTCGGGGGCGGCCGGGCGCTCGCTGGTGCTGGGGGGTTCGTTGGACGGCACTGGATGATCACCTCGCCCCCCATCTTAGATACGTACGACGTACGTAGTAGCATCTGACCCACGCTTCTACGTACGCTGTACCTAGAGAAGGGGCAGAGCCATGTCCGACACCGCCCGACCCGCCATCGAGATGGCAGGCGTGGAGAAACGATTCGGGACCACCGAGGCCCTCCGCGGCCTCGACCTCGCCGTTCCCGCCGGCACCGTCTGCGGGTTGCTCGGCCCCAACGGCGCCGGCAAGACCACCGCCGTCCGCGTCCTCGCCACCCTCGTCGCCCCAGACCGGGGCACCGTCCGCGTCGCCGGCCACGACGTCGTCAGCGCCGCCGAGGACGTCCGCCGGGCCATCGGCCTCGCCGGGCAGTACGCCGCCGTCGACGAGGGCATCACCGGGCGCGACAACCTCCACCTGTTCGGTCGGCTGCACCGCCTCGGCGCCCGCCGCGCCCGTGCCCGCGCCGACGAACTGCTCGAACGCTTCGACCTCACCGAGGCCGGCGACCGGCTCGTCCGCACCTACTCCGGCGGCATGCGCCGACGCCTCGACCTCATCGCCAGCCTGGTCACCAGCCCCCCGGTGCTCTTCCTCGACGAGCCGACCACCGGGCTCGACCCGCGCAGCCGTCAGGAAATCTGGGACACCGTCAAGGAGTTGGCCGACGGGGGCACCACCGTGCTGCTCACCACCCAGTACCTGGAGGAGGCCGACCGGCTCGCCGACGACATCGTCGTCGTCGATCACGGCGCCGCCATCGCCACCGGCCCACCGGCCCGGCTCAAGGCCGCGATCGGCAGTCAGCTGTCCGTCACCCTCGCCGACCCGGCCCAACTCGCCGCCGCCGCCGTGGTGCTGTCCACCCTCTCGGGCGGCGACGCGCACGTGGACGCGGCCGAACGGACCGTGACGGTGCTGACCCAGCCCGGCGTGTCCGTCCTGCTGCCCTCGCTGGTACGGGAGTTGGACACCGTCGGGATCACCGCCGAGGACGCCGCCGTACGGGCCCCCTCGCTGGACGACGTGTTCCTCGCGCTCACCCGCGAATCCGCCGAAACCCTGAGGAGGGCCGCCTGATGGCCGCCGTGTACGCCCCCGCGCCGATGCCGTCCCGCCCCGCCCGGCTGGCCGTCGACACCTGGACGTCGATGCTCCGCATCCTCCTCAACTACCGCCACTCGCCAGGCCTGTTGGCCGCCTCGCTGGGCGTCCCCGTGATCATGGTGGTGGTCTTCGGGTACGTCTTCGGCAGCGCCATGCGGATCCCGGGCGGCGGCGACTACCGCGAGTTCCTGATGCCCGGCCTGTTCGCCATGGTCGCCACCAACGGCGTCATGGTGACCATGGTCGGCGCCGCCCGCGACGTCGGCCGCGGCATCACCGACCGGCTGCGCTCCATGCCCGTCTCCCGCACCGGACTGCTGCTCGGGCAGACCCTCGCCGACCTGCTGGTCAGCGTCGTCGTCCTGACCCTCCTCGCGCTCGTCGGCCTCGCCGCCGGCTGGCGCGTGCGCGAGGGCGCCGGGGACGCGGCGGGCGCGTTCGCCCTGCTGCTGCTCTTCCGCTTCGTGATGACCTGGGTCGGCACCTGCCTCGGCCTGGCCATCGGCAAGGAGGACGCCGCCGGCCAACTCTCCGTCGCGGTCTTCCCGATCGCGATGGTCACCAACGCCTACGTCCCCACCGGCGGCATGCCCGGGTGGCTGCGGGTCGTCGCCGACTGGAACCCGGTCAGCGCCGTCGTCCAGGCCTGCCGCGAACTTTTCGGCAACCCCTCGGCGGCCGGCGACGCCTGGCCCATGCAGCACGCCGTCCTCGCCTCGGTGCTCTGGAGCGGTCTGCTGCTCGCGCTCTGCATGCCGCTCGCCGTACGGAAGTTCGCGACGCACGGGCGCTGATCGGGGCGGTCGGTCGTTCATCCGTCCGTCCGTCCGTAAGTCCGTCCGCTCACCCGTTTCGTCTGACGGAATGTGCTGGACACCGCTGCCGGTACGGTCGAAGGTGGGCGCCATGGAGTACACCCACCTCGGCCGCACCGGCCTGACCGTCTCCCGACTCTGCCTGGGCACCATGAACTTCGGCCCCCACACCGAGGAGTCCGAGGCCCACCGCATCATGGACACCGCCCACGAGCGGGGCATCAACTTCTTCGACACCGCCAACGCCTACGGCCGCGACAGCGAGGGCAACCTCAGGGGCCGGACCGAGGAGATCATCGGCCGCTGGTTCGCCCAGGGCGGCGGCCGCCGCGAACGCACCGTCCTCGCCACCAAGGTGTACGGGCCGATGGGCGACTGGCCCAACGAGGGCAAGCTCTCCGCCCTCGCCATCCGCCGCGCCGTCGAGGCCAGCCTGCGGCGCCTGAACACCGACCACATCGACCTCTACCAGATGCACCACATCGACCGGGACACGCCCTGGGAGGAGATCTGGCAGGCGATGGAGGTCCTGGTCGCCCAGGGCAAGATCATCTACGTCGGCTCCAGCAACTTCGCCGGCTGGCACCTCGCCCAGGCCCAGGAGGCCGCCCGCTCCCGCCACTTCCTCGGCCTGGTGAGCGAACAGTCCCTCTATAACCTCCTCGACCGCACCATCGAACTGGAGGTCATCCCCGCCCTCCAGCACTACGGCCTCGGCCTGCTGCCCTGGTCCCCGCTGCGCAGCGGCCTCCTCGGCGGCATCCTCCGCAAGGAACGCGAAGGCACCCGCGTCCGCGGCGCCCTGCCCCAGGCCGACGCACTCCTCGCCACCCACCGCGACCGCCTCCAGGCCTACGAGGACCTCGCCGCCGACCTCGGCACCGAGCCCGCCGACCTCGCCCTCGCCTGGCTCCTCACCCGCCCCGCCGTCACCGCCCCCATCATCGGCCCCCGCACCCCCGCCCACCTCGACGCCGCCGTCGCCGCCCTCGACCTGAAGCTCGACCAGAAGACCCTCGACCGCCTCGACGAACTCTTCCCCGGCCACCAGCCGGCCCCGGAGGACTACGCCTGGTAGCCGCGCACGGGCGCTGTCCTGCCCCGGCGGTACGACCGGGGCAGGACAGCGGGGCAGGACATCGGCGAGGTCAACCGGCGCCGTTCGAGGAGGCGTCGGGCCAGTCGGTCAGGCCCAGCTGCGGCCATCTCGTCGCCGGTACCCTCCGGTTAGTCGATGGCCCGGGGCACGGCAGTGTGTGGACCGAACCCGAGTCGAGGACGCAGTACGACGACCAGCTCGCTGCCCGCGCCTCACCTGGGTCGACCAGCGTCACGGCCCAGAGCAGCACGCTGTCGTCCCCGGGCAGGCGGTCGACGGCGGATCCTGCGAGGAGGATGGCATTGGGCCCTCCGCCGGCGAACCCGGGATCGGTCAGTAGGAGGCCACCTGTGGACGGGTCGGTGAAGTCCAGATGGTGGCCGGTCCAGTGACCCCTGAGCGCCTCCGTGAGCCGGCGGCTTGGGACGGGCTGGGAGACCGGGTCGGCGAAGCGCCCGTACGCCGGCGGCCCGGCTTGGCTCCCCGGGTGATTGACGACGGTCGGCAGCGGGGCAGACCAGTCGACGCGCGGCACGCCGAACTCGGGTCGGGTGTAGTACTCCGCCAGGAAGCTGTGGCCCGGCCAGCTCTCCAGGGGCCGCAGCCGCCTCGGCACGCCGTCGCCCTGCGTCAACGCCCCGCTGAGTGCGCTCCGTGGCACCAGGTGTGACTCGACCCGCAGCACGGGAGGGATCCGGGGGATCCGGTGCGCGGGCGAGGCATGCCGCCAGGAGTCGGTGAGGCGGATGATGTGTGGCGGTAGATGCAGACGTGGCAGATCCTCCTTCGGCTGGTCCTCCTCGCTGCGCAGGTGGTGGAGGCCGTTGAGCAGCAGCCATGGTGCGCCGGTGGGATCGGAACGGATGAGCACCTCTGTCAGAGCTGCCGGAGGTCCGACCGTCGAGGCCCGCGCCTCGGCGGCCGAGAATGGCGGTGTCCACCAGTTCTCTGATCGTGCAAGGGTGTTGAGACGGGTTCTCCACCTTGCGCCAAGAGTCGGATCGACGGCGCGCCGACAGTATCGGGCCTCCTCCTGTTCTTCCGGATCCGGCGGGGACGCCGTCTGCAGGACACGGGTGGCCTGTTCGGCGAACCACTCCTGTTGAGCACGCTGGAGGGCCTTGGCCACGGCGGGGCTGGAGGTGTCGAACTCCCCGGCGTCGGTTCTGTGGAGAAGTCGGCTGGGCAGTCCGAGGGTGAGGAACCACGCCCGAGAGGCCAGCCAGGACTGACGGGGCCTCGGGCTTTCTTCCTCGAACGGACACCAGGAGAGCGTCGAGGCCGCCCGCGCGATGATTCGGCTGCCGAAGGGGAGGACCGCTACACGCGGGCGGCGCAGAGGGACGGCGGGGAAGGTGCTGTCTGCGATGGCGTCCGGGCGGAGCACCCCCCGGACGGCGAGGACCGCGTCGTGGATGCGCAGGTGCGGCCAAGCGATCGCACGCGTGATCGCAGCTGTGATCGGATCCGTGATCCGGTGGTCCGAGCCCGTGGGCGAGCTGCGGGCGAGGGCCCCGTATGCGGCGAGCCAAGTCGCCTCCGCCACGAGTTCGTCCCGGTGGTGGCCCGATCGGGTGAGCTGTCGGCCGATCAGTTCCGGCCGGTTCACCCAGAGGTCCGCCGCCGTGCGAATGCAGGCGTCGCGGAAGCTGTGGTGGCCGACGCCGGAGAGCCAGAGCAGCAGAGAGGTGACCTCTTCGACCACTGCGTCGCCCCGAGGGCCGATGGATTCGGCCCAGTGGACGAGCCTTCGGAGAAGGGCGATTCCGTTCGGATCGGCGAGGAGGTCGACGATGGGCCCCGCGAATCGGCGCTCAAACCGGCTACGGCGCCAGGCGGTCAGCTGATCCTGCAGGAACTCCACGCCCAGCGGGTGCTTGTGGCAGGTCGCGTTCACCAGGATGGAGTACAGCGCATTCGGGGCGGACCCGGGGTCGCGAAGCTGCCGGATCAGGAAGGCCCGGGATGAGCGGCCGGCCCGCTTCGGGTCCCGGCCCTCCAGTGACTCCAGAACCGCGCCGGCGACGAGGGACCGATGTCGACGGGGCACCAGGTCCGACAGCTCGGCGCCCTCGACGACATGCGGTGTCGCACCTGCCAGCGCCTCCAGCATCCTTTGGTGGTCGGCACGTTGGCCGGACTCCGGATCGCCGTCGCGCGCCCGGTGCGCCGCGTGAACGATCCGGGCGACGGCCCTGGAGGGACGTCGGCCACGAAGCAGGTTCACGGCTCGGACGTGTTCGGCGAACCGCTGGATCGCGAAGCGGACGTGCCGGGTGTTCGGATCCAGGGCCAGTACGCCCGCGTTCTCCAGCCAGCGCAGGAGCACGGCCGGATCGCTCAATCCGGGAGTGTCTGCCAGCACCTGGCAGGCTGCGCGGTATTCGAGGGTGCCCTCCTCTCCGACCTGCTCGGACAGGACCTCGCAGGCGAGGGTGACCAGGGGCGCCGGGGTCGGCGACGGACCGGCGCGGAGCGCGTGCGCCGCGTCCAGGTGTGCGGCGTAGTCGCCGTCGAGGATGAGCAGCCAGGACTGGAAGAGGTCGCCGACGGTCGGTGTGACGATCGGCCCAGGGGCCGGCTGAGGGGAGCGGTGCAGGCACCAGGCCAGCACGGCGAGCATCAGCGGTCGGCGCAGTTCGGAGACGTCCGGCGGGAGCAGCAGTTCCGGGAGCCCGTACATGTCCTGGTACACCCGCCAGGCCTGGCCTGGGCGGGAGATCCCGGGATTCCAGAGGAAGCCATGAACCCGGGTGACGGCCGCCTCCGAGGTGCCCACGGGGCCGGCCGGCCGGGTGTCCATCCGGACGGTGCCGACCAGAGTCACCAGTGGGTAGCGCCGCACCAGTTCGGCCAGGGAGGCGAACGCCGTCCGGACGTCCCCGTGCAGGCAGCGGACCTCGTTCAACGCGTCGATTGCGAGCACGGCGCGACGGCCGGTCAGCAGGGCCTGTTGTTGGAGGGCCGCGAGCAGGTCGCGCAGGCCGTGGGCCCGGGTGCCGGGTGAGACCCGACGGGGGAGTTGGGCCTCGAAAGCCTCGTCCGGACCGAACTCGTGTCCACAGACGAAGGCCGTGGGCGCGCCGTCCGTGATGCGTTCCTGGACCCAGCCGCCCAGCCCGTAGGACTTGCCGGTTCCCCAACCGCCGCCGACGAGGAGGGCGCCGGTCTGTCGGGCCGCGAGGGCGGGGTCGTCGCATACGGTCCGGAGCCGGTGCCCGCAGGTCTGGAGGTCGTCGAGCGCGGCGAGCAGACGGCCCACGGAAGCGCGTTGCACGTACGGGAGCGAGTCGAACGGTTTGGCGGCGCACACGGCGGCCAGCAGCTCGTCGTACATGGCGGTGATGCTCTCGGTCACCCGGCCGCAGAGTTGGAGCACCTGGTCGATCTGTCTGCGAACGGACTGCGGGTCGGTTCGGCTCTCCGTGTTGAGCAGGTTCGCGGTCGCGTCCAGCTGTTCGGCGCAGAGGGCGCGGTCGCTGTCGGAACGGGTCCATCTCCGGCCGGCCTGCGCTGCCGGACCGGCGGACGGTGCGGGCAGGTCGTCGAGCGCCGGGCGCCAGCCATCCCATACCCGAAGGACGGATGCGGTCTCGGCAAGCCGGTTCGCGAGTACCGAAGGGTCGTCGAGCTCGGCGAGGGCGTCGGACAGGAAGGTGGCGAGCGGCGGAGGCTGGATGTCGACCCGTCCCCGATGGCGGCGAACGGTGCGGGCGGCGGCCGCGGCGTGCCGGTGAAGGTCGGACAGCCGTAGGTAGGCGGGGTCGAAGTACGCCGGAATGGCCTCCTCGGCGAGCGATACGAGGGCGCGCTCGATATCGCTTCTGGTGTAGGCGAGGAACCGCATGGGCGAACCGGGGCGCGCACGGTCGACCTGCGCCGCCCACCGCTCGGCCGCCGCCCGCCACTGCTTCGTGCCAGGTGCGGCGCCTCCCCCGGCGGTGAGGTCCTGCGGGAGGAAGACCAGGAGGTCGGTGAGGTCAGGGTGGTGGGTGAGGGCCGATTTGATGGACTCGTCCACGGCACCGAGCGCGGAGCTCAGTTTTCCGTGGTACTTCGCCTGGATCCCGACCATCCGACCGTCCGCGAGCCGCGCGCAGGCCTCCAGTCCGCCGTCCGGGGGCCGGAGAGCCAGCAGCGTCCCGGCGATGGCGGGGGCGAAGTCGCGTTCGAGGATCGCGGGGAAGAGATGGACGCAGAGCTTCTCGAACACCTGGGCCGGTGCGGCCCCGAGGTCGCTACGGAGCCGGGTGAGATCTACTCCGAGAGGCAATTCGCAGTCCTTTCCGCGGAGCTTGGCCTGTGGAGGGGGACGGCGCGGGGAACCGACGGCCCCCGCGCCTCAGGTCACGCCAGAGAACGGGCGATGCGGTCCCAGGTCTCGACCTGGGCCATGGCATCGGTGACGAGGTCGAGCGCGGCGGCGATGTCTCGGCCCGGCCCGTGGAGAGTGGGAGCGGTGGTGGTGAGCCAGTCCAGGGTGATGCGGAGGAGCCGGAGGGTTTCGAGAGCCTCGCGGGCGAACCGGGACATGTCGGTGAGCTGGCGTGCGACGTCACGGTTCTGGATGTTGTCGCGGGTCTGTGGGTGGTGGTCGAGTCTGCTGAGCGCGGTGTGTACGGCGGCATCGATGTCGGGAATCAGCGCGGCGAACTCCGCAGCGCAGGACCTGAGTTCCACGGCGGGGCGGGCGATCGCGGTGCTGAGGCGTTCGGCTGCCGTGCCGTCCGGTGCGGTAGCCAGGTCCGGCACGAGCTCCTCGGCGAGCGCGGCGATGTCGTTCACCAGCCCGGTGACCGCCTTGAGGCCCTCGGTCAGTGGGGGCATGGTCGTCTGGAACGTGGCGAAGAGGTCGGTCGGGGTGGTGACGGCGGTCGGCGTCGGCTCCTGCCGGGAACGGAGGCCGAGCAGGATCCGAACGGGGAGGAACGGCGTGAAGCCGTCCCGGAGGGCTCGGACCAGTGCGCCCTGGAGATCCCGGCGGGCGTGTGCGAGACCGGTCTCGGATCGCTCGAACACGACCCTGCCAGTGCGTGGAAGGCCGGGCGGTTGCCGATTGCGTTCACCGATCTGGAGGGTGGGCCGCCCGGTGGTGTGGCGCAGACCGAGCTCGTACATGACGGACGGCCTGCCGTCGGTCACGTCGGCGATGACGATATCGGCCCCGAGTACCTGCCGGTAGCGCAGCTCGTCCGGCTGGGCAGGGTCCGAGCGGAGTGGCCGGAGACCGAGGGCGGCACAGGCGGGGCGGACGATCCGCTGGTAGACCTCCAGGCCGGCGTCGTACGCGTTGCGGTCCCCGGCGGGACCGATCACGACACAGGTCAGGTGGCCCTGGGAAGGCTCCGGGACACTGGGCTTGGGTACCGTGGCCGCAGCGATCATGCGAGGTCCTTCCAGCTGAGCCCCGGGAGCGGTGGCGCAATTGTCAGGTGGGACAAGTCATCCTCATAGATGGGGAGTTCATCGATGCCGAGGGCGCTGAGCAGTCCGACGGTGGGCACCCGGTAGCGGTGCCCGGCGCGGACCACCGGGCAGGGGAAGACTCCGCGGTGAACGAGGTTGTAAGCGGTGCCCAGACAGATGCCGAACGCGCGCGCGGCGGTCCGCAGGTCGACGGCCAGTGGGAGCCCGAACAGCTCGGGGAAGGTGAGTGCCCCCTGGGCGTGGGTGGTCATCGGTCGGCCCCCGCCGGGCGGAGGGGGAGCGTCCCGAGCCGCGGGCCCCGGCGGCGCCGATGGGCGTGCTGGACGACCTCGCGCAGACCGAGATGGTCGGCGAGTTCGCCGAGCCGCGCGCCCTCGATCGCCGAGCGGGAGGAGAGGCGCAGCGGTGCGGTCAGGCCGTCCGGGCGGTCCGGCGAGGTGATCGCGAGATCCCACAGGTCCTCGGCCGATTCCGAGGTGCGGGCGTCGGCCACCGCGACGATGTCCTCGACCGGCCGTCCGCCCGAGGCCGAGCGGCGGGCGAAGTCCCATCCCCGGCGGCCCGCAGCCTTGAGCAGCTGCGGGCCGACGTCGGGGTCGTCCGGGGAGACCTCGGCCAGCCGTTCGATCAGGGCGAGCATGACCTCGGATTCGACATCGCGCCGGTCCGCGCCCAGCCGGGCGGAGGCCTGGCGGGCGACCCGCTGAAGCCGAGGCAGGGCGAGCCAGACCACGGCCTCGACCCACCCGGCTACCTCCGTCGAGCCGATGGCCATGGCCAGCGAGTCGTGCTGAGCGAGTGCGACGGCACGACGCCAGATCTCGCGGCGCAGCGACTCGTCAACCGGCTGCTCGTACAGGGCTGCGCGCGCCTGCGGCAGCTCGAGGAGGCGGGTTGCTCCGCCGACCTCGACCTGGAGAGCGTTCGGCCGCAAATGGGCGGCGCTGGTCACCCGCTGGTGGATGACGTCGAGCACACTGTTGTACGTGATCAGAGCCATGGGGCGGTTCCTCCAGTCGAACGGTGCGGGTCGATGTAGGGCTTGAGCGCCGAGTGAAAGCGGTTGATCGCTCGGGAAAGCCTTCCGACTTCCCTGGGCGGCTGGTGTGGGGCGCTGTCGGGGGCGATGAGGAGGTTGCCTGAGGGGGTGGGGATGTACAGCCACGCCCGACGGGCGAACTCCTTGTCGGGGACGGTCGCCAGGATGCGGCGGAACCGGTCGGGGTGCAGGCCGGTGTGCCGGGACACGACCGCGTCCTCGTACACCCGGTCGGAGACGATCGCCACCAGGTGCGTCGTCTCCTCGCTGGCCTTGGCCAGGACGGCCTTGACCTCCTGGGAGTCGAGCAGTCGGTGCAGTTCGTTCCTCGCGGGCCCGTTCCCCTCGCCGGGTACGCCTTCGGGCGCCACGTGGCCGGAGTGGACGCTGACCCGCATTCGCAGTCGGACGTGGCCCGAATCGGCGTTGTGCTTGGCGAGTTTCTCGTCGAGGCGGTCGAGGAAGGGGTGGACGACGAATCCCAGCAGTGTGGGATCGAAGCCGAACGTGACCCCGTCGCCGGAGTTGACGGGGAACCGCTTTGTGGTCCGGAGGTCGTCGAGGCCGGCTGCGGTGAGGGCGGCGTCCAGGATCTCCTCAAGGTAGGCACTGACCGGCGCGTGGACGGCGCCGGGCAAACTGGTGAAGCCCTTCAGGTCGACGCAGAGCAGGCCGGAGAGCGGCGGCAGGGGCCGACTGACGATGCCGGGGAGTGACGGGGGTTCGGGCATGGCGGTCTCCAGGAACGCAAGGTTCGGCGGTCGCCGGGCTGACGACGAAGAGTCTGCGGTCGGCCGGCGAGGATTAGGGGGCCCGCGACCCCTTAGCCATGTGTCCTGCGCCACACCTGGTTCGTGGCCGGCGAAGGGGCGCGGCAGGGTAGCAGCCGGTGCCGGGCGGATCGCGCCTCATGCGCCAACTCGTCCTACCCGGGCCTTGGTTGGCGATCGCTCCCCTAATCTCCCGCCATGAACTTGTGCAACAACTCCTCGTCGGGGCTGCTCATGGGCCCGAACCGGACCTTTCAGGCGCTCGTGGGGCCGGCCGCGTGGAACGGCGTCCTCAAGGGCACCGAGCGGAGGAAGCTTCCGGCGGGCCGGAAGCTGGTGGGGCAGGGCGACGTGGGCGCCTTCGTGATCGTCGTGATCAGAGGTGTGGTGAGGGTCGACCAGATCGGGGGTCGTGCCGGTGCGGGTAAGCGGCTGCTTGCCTTCCGGCGTGGCGGCGACCTCATCGGGGACCTCGCGGTGCTCGGTTTCGGCGTGCGGACGGCCACGGTGACGGCGTACACCGACTGTGAGGTGGCGATCGTGCCCGGGGAGACGTTTCGGAGCCCCGGTTTCCAGCGCGACTACGGTTTGGCGATCTCGTCGTACATCGCCGGCCGACACTGGGAGGCCCAGATGCTGGCGCAGCCCGGCGACAACCGGGCCCGGGTCGCATGGGTCCTTGTGCCGCTGCTCGACCACGAGGAGGGGATTACGCGGAGTGTGGCGAATGACGTCCAACTTCCGGTTGTCCAAAGGGATCTCGCAAGTTGCCTGGGCATCGGCGCCAAGCAGGTACGGCAGGTCGTGTCGGTGACGCCGTTCGGCGGGACGCTGGCCGGTCGGCGGGGGCGGCTCGTGGTCGAGGACCCCGAGGGTCTGCGCGCCGCCGCCGCGCGGCTCGGCGGACTGTCGTGAGCGGTTGACGGCCGTTGTCACGTCGCGGCGATCAGGGCGGCGCCGGTCTCGAACACGTGGTGCCAGGCCTGGTCCAGGAGGTAGGCGCCGTTCATGCCGTGGTCGGCGAGCCGCACGAAGTCTCCCCGCCGGGTGAAGTCGGCCGCCCGGCGGAGGGGTTCGCGGCGGTCGGCGAGGTAGTGGGTGGCGGCGGACAGCGCGAGGGCGGCGAGGAGGCGGCGGGGTTTGGGGCGGAGGCCGAGGGCGCGGGTGCCGAGGAGGAGGGCGGCGGCCTGGGTGGCGGTGTAGGCGGCGACGTGTGCGGTGCAGGCGCGGCGGCCGGCCGGGGTGGGCCGGCCCTTGGTGCCGGCCTGGTGGTCGGTCTGGATCCAGTGGTCGGCGAGGGTGGCGGAGGCGCGGAGGAGGGCGTAGGCGGCGGCGAAGGCGGCGGCGCGGGAGGCGGGTCGGGGGGTGGAGGCCGGCGTGGGCACGGGCATGGGCATGGGCGTAGGTGCGGGCGTGGGCATGGGGCTCCGATCGGTGGGGTGACGGTTTCCTGGTGGGGCGGCCTGCTGTGGTAGCAAGGCAGGCATGACGGAACGGCCTGGCGGGCGCAGCTCGTACCACCACGGATCGCTGCCGGAGGCGCTGGTCGCCGCGGCGTTCGAGCTGCTGGACGAGTACGGGCAGGAGAAGGTGAGCATGCGGGAGGTGGCGCGGCGGGCCGGGGTGTCGGCGGGGGCGCCGTTTCGCCACTTCGCGGACCGGCAGGCGTTGTTGACGGCGCTGGCGGACCGGGTGCTGGCGGACTTCGCGCGGTGCCAGGAGGCCGAGGTGGCGGCGGTGGATCCGGCCGGGGGGTCGGCCGGGGGGTCGGTGATGCGGGCGGTCGGGCTCGGGTTCGTCCGGTACGCGCTGCACCATCCGCACCGGTTCGATCTGGTGCGTTCGCGGGTGTTCGTGGCCTCGCGGGAGCCGGAGCTGCGGGATCAACTGGACGGCATGGACAGGGCGTTCACCGGTCTGATCGTGGCGGACCAGGAGGCGGGCCGGTTGCGCCCGGGGGATCCGGGGCTGATGGGGCTGGCCGGGCAGGCGCTGGTGTTCGGGCTGGCGCAGATGATCGTGGACGGCTACCTGCCGGAGGAGGAGGCGGAGGAGCTGGCCGGGAAGGTGCTCGACACCTTCGGTCAGGGAATCGCCAACCTTCCTTCGCAGTAACCGATTTGTGCGTGCAGTGAGCCTTGACCGGGTTTCCCGGCCCTGATGTAATCACCGATTACATGGGGTGCGGGAGGCTGAGATGTCCATGGGAACGACGTTCGTCCGATCGATGTTCGCCAAGCCGACGCCGGGCTACACCACCGCGGGCGCCACCGGCGACACCGTGGTGCTGCTGATCGGCATGCGGATCAACCGCTTCTGGGCCGTCCACCACTGGGGCCCGGTGATGTTCGCGATGTTCCGGATGCTGTACGAACTGGGGCGCAGCCCCGAGCGCGGCCTGCGCGGACGGATCCTGCTCACCGCCTCGCCGCGCACGTACTACGTCGTCCAGTACTGGGAGTCGAAGGAGAAGCTGTACGGCTACGCGAGCGCGCCGGACGGCTTCCACCACAGCGTCTGGGGCATCGTCAACCGCAAACTGCGGGAGGGGAAGGCCCGTCGGCACGTCGGGCTGTGGCACGAGACGTACGTGGTGCCGGAGGGCGGGTACGAGTCGATCTACTTCGACATGCCGCCGTTCGGTCTCGCGGGCGCCACCGGCTCCCTGCCGCTCGAGGCGCGCGGGCGCCGCGCGTCGCAGCGGCTGGCCTACCGGTCGGGGGAGGGCCCGCAGGGCGGCTCGAAGGAGGGCCGGCAGGAGGGCTCGAAGGAGGGCTTGAAGGAGGTCTCGGGGGAGCGGGTGCCCGAGTAGGGGTGCTCACCGGGCGCTCAGGGAGTGTCGCGGGTCGGCCCGGGCGCTGCGGCGTGAGAGCGTCGGGGGATGGCGGAGGAGCAGGGCGGGATGCCGGCGGGCGCGCCGAGAGGTGTACGGGCGGGCGCGCCGACCGGCGCATCGACCGGGGCACCGGCGGGCGCACAGGCGGGCGGCGCACCCACGGGCGGGCCGGTGGTGCACGAGGTGCCGTACCACGCGCAGTGGGAGTCGGCCGAACTGGTGCGGGTGATCATCGACGGGCAGGTCGACGCGGCCGAGGACCCTCGGTGGGGGCAGTCCGGTGCGGCCACCCCGGAGGAGTACGCGTGGTGGTCGTGGCGGCTGTGCGGGGTGGCCTGCCTGCGGATGGCGCTCGACCACTGGTGGGGCCTGGCGCCGCCGGCGCTCACGCTGGCCGGGGAGTGCGTGGCGGCGGGGGCCTACGTCCGGGACGGCGAGAGCCTGCGCGGACTGATCCACACGCCGTTCGCCGACTACGTCCGGCGGCGGTGGGGACTGGCCGCGCAGGCACGGGAGTTGGCGCCCGCGGAGCTGGCGGCCGAGGTGGCCGGCGGGCGGCTGGTGATGGTGTCGGTGCATCCCGCGATCCGGGAGCCGGCCGGTCCGGCACCGGTGCGGCGGGGCGGACACCTGGTGCTGGTGGTGGGCGCCACGGACACGGCGGTGGTGATCCACAACCCGTCCGGATTCCCGGGGGAGTCGCAGTCCTTCGCGCACGTGCCGTGGCGGTCGTTCGAGCGCTTCTACGCCGGGCGGGGGATCGTCCTCGGCCCGCCGGGCGCGGGTGGCGCGGGTGGCGCCCGATCGGTTCCCGACCAGCAACCGGTCGGGAGCTGACCGGCGGCTGGTCGGGACCTGATCAGCCCCTGATCAGGAGCTGATCGGGGGCTGATCAGGGGCTGATCAGGGGTTGTCCGGCAGGCCGGCCGGGTTGACCGGGAGCTGGCTGCGACAGAGCGCCGATATCGGCTTCAACGCGGCGGCCAGGCGGTCGAGTTCGGCGCGCGGGTAGTCCTCCCAGACCCGCGCGGCGGCCAGGTCGGTGGCGGCCTCCAGGGACTGGTGCCGGATCCGGCCGAGTTCGGTCACCGAGCCCGCCGTGGTCAGCCAGCCCCGCTCGACCAGGCGCGCCGCGGCCGCGTCCCACTCCTCGTCCGTCCAGCCGCGCATCGGCTGGAGCATCTCGCGCCGGACGTCCATCGCGCACCGGACCACCAGCGCCTCGCACCCGTCCAGGCCGGCCGCCACCAGGGCCGCCACGTGGCCGTCCCCGCGGTGCTCGCGCATCACCGTGGCGGCCTGCCACAGCCGTTCGTACAGGCCGGAGGGGCGGGGCAGCGCGGCGTTGGCGGCGGCCAGCACCCGGCCGACGCAGTCGAGCCGGCCAGCGGCCCGCTCCAGGGCCTCCACCACCAGTTCGACCTGCGCCGGGTCCACGTGCTCCAGCAGCCGGGCCAGCGCCCCCGCCGAGCCCTTCAGCCGGGCGGCCAGCGCCTCCTCCGGGCTCGCGTGCGTCCACACCTCCGGCAGCGCGCGCTCGACCATCGCCGGGGAGAAGCTGAAGAACGCGGCGATCACCGGCGGCGCGTCCACCGCACCCAGCGGCGCCGACCGGCTGGCGAAGTAGCCGCGCCAGCCGCCGTGCAGTCCGGCCGCCTCGTAGGCCTCGCGGCTCTCGGGCAGGAAGTAGGTGACGGAGTGCACCGGTTCGAAGAGCCACCACAGGGCACGGGCGGGGTGGACGAGATCGGCCATCGAAGGACCTTCCTCGGAGAGGGGCGGGGCGAACCCGGCCGGACGGGGCGGCTCGGCGGGCGCCGACGGATCGGGCGCGCGCGGGCCGCTTCAGTGCTGATGACCACGGCGGCGGCCACGGTAATCCCGGACCGGGTGTGATGACGGTCACGGGGAGGTCCCGGTGTGCGCCCGGCGGGGCGGCGGCGCGAGATGATGGGACGAGGTGCCCGCTCCCGGGACGCCGCAGCCCTCCAGTGAACCCTCGTGTGAAGGTAGTCGGTAATGGCGCAGATCAACCCCAGCATCCTGTCCGCGGACTTCGCCCGGCTCGCCGACGAGGCCGAGGCCGTCAGGGGCTCGGACTGGCTGCACGTCGACGTGATGGACAACCACTTCGTCCCCAACCTCACCCTCGGCATCCCGATCGTCGAGTCGCTCGCCCGCGCCACCGACATCCCGCTCGACTGCCACCTGATGATCGAGGACCCGGACCGCTGGGCCCCCCAGTACGTCGAGGCCGGCGCCGGCTCCGTCACCTTCCACGTCGAGGCCGCCGCCGCGCCCGTCCGCCTCGCCCGCGAGATCCGCGCCAAGGGCGCCCGCGCCTCCATGGCCCTCAAGCCGGGCACGCCCATCGAGCCGTACGAGGACCTGCTGCCCGAGCTCGACATGCTGCTGATCATGACCGTCGAGCCCGGCTTCGGCGGCCAGGCGTTCCTCGACATCATGCTGCCGAAGATCCGCCGCACCCGGGAGCTGATCGCCAAGCACGACCTGGAACTGTGGCTCCAGGTCGACGGCGGCGTCTCCGCCGGCACCATCGAGCGCTGCGCCGAGGCCGGCGCCGACGTGTTCGTGGCCGGCTCGGCGGTGTACGGGGCCGAGGACCCGGCCGAGGCCGTGCGCAAGCTGCGGGAGCTCGCGACCAAGGCCTCGGCGGACGCCTGGTGGGCCTGCGGGCACTGAGCCCGGGCGGAGCCGTTCAGAGACGGAGCCGTTCAGGGGCCGGGCCGTTCAGAGACGGGGCTGTTCAGGGGCCGGGCCGGCCGTCATCCAGGGGCCCGGCCGGCCTGGCCCGCCCGGCGAGGGGTGGAGGATCCAGCGGTCGTCAGGGATGATCGTTGGCGAACGCCCCTCGCCCGGCCCCTCTCCGCACGGTGGTGGAACCGCACATGAGCAACCTCGACCGCAAGCCCTCCCCGACCACCTGCGGCCGCGAGGCCGACACCGGACCGGTCAAGGATCTGTTGACCGGACGTCAGGTCCAGCTCGGCGAGAGCACGATGGTCCGCCGACTGCTCCCCAACCTGGGCCGCCGGATGGTCGGCGCCTGGTGCTTCGTCGACCACTACGGACCCGACGACATCGCCGACGAACCCGGCATGCAGGTCCCGCCCCACCCCCACATGGGCCTCCAGACGGTCAGCTGGCTCCACCAGGGCGAGGTGCTGCACCGCGACAGCCTCGGCAGCCTCCAGACCGTCCGCCCGTACGAACTGGGCCTGATGACCTCCGGCCGGGCGATCTCCCACTCCGAGGAATCCCCGCGCCCGCACGCCCGCTACCTGCACGGCGCCCAGCTCTGGGTCGCCCTCCCGGACGCCCACCGGCACACCGCCCCCACCTTCGAGCACCACGGCGACCTGCCCGTCGTCACCGCCCCCGGCCTGCACGGCACCGTCATCCTCGGCACCCTCGACACCGCCACCTCGCCCGGCACCGCCTACACCCCCCTCGTCGGCGCCGACCTCGCCCTCACCGAGGGCGCCGACCTCAAGCTCCCGCTCGTCCCCGACTTCGAGTACGCCGTCCTCTCCATGTCCGGCAGCGTCGACGTCGACGGCGTCCGCGTCGAACCCGGCTCCATGCTCTACCTCGGCTGCGGCCGCCCCGAACTCCCCCTCCACGCCCGCACCGACGCCGCCGTCCTCCTCCTCGGCGGCGAACCCTTCGACGAGCAGATCCTCATGTGGTGGAACTTCATCGGCCGGTCCGGCGAGGAGATCACCCGGGCCCGCGAGGACTGGATGTCCACCGCCCGCTTTGGTGACGTCCACGGCTACGCCGGCGACCGGCTGCGGGCGCCGGAGCTCCCCGCCCTTCCGCTGAAGGCGCGGGGGCGCGTGCGCTGAGGCAGGGAGACGGGGTTCGCGGTCGCTAGCGTTCGTCGGTGAGGTCGCGGACGAGGGTGCTGCTCATCTGGGGGAGTTCGCCGTACTCGGGGTCGTCGCCGGCGACGGGGAGTTGGTGGATCACGGCCGCGAGGCGGGGGGGCAGCTTCACGTCGAGGCCGTAGTGGCACCGGGTGAGGATGTCGGTGAGCACCTGGGCCGGCAGCAGTGCGTGAGGAGTGCTCAGGACGCGCTGTGGCGGGCGGGGGTTGGTGGCCAGTGCTTCGGCCTGTTGGCGCCAGACTTCCGCGTCCAGGAACTCCCCGATGCTGCGGTGCAACAGGCTCAGGAACGACGCGGAGGTGTAGGAACCGCCGCCGGCCGCGAACTGCCACCAGAACTGGGCGCCGTCGCGATGGCCCGCGACGTACAGCAGCGCGCCGAGGACGAGGGCGCCCTCGGGGTGGATCTGCTCGGCGTTGACGAGGAGGCCCAGGGAGGCCGCGGCGGACGGCATCGAGAGGACCAGGGACGCGGCGAGGTCGAGTTCGTGGGCCGCCTGCTTGTGCTCGGAGGACAGCGGACTCGGGGCGGTCAGCAGCCGCTCCCAGGAGACGCCCGTGCCCCCTGGCTGCGGTCGCGGGGCCCGGGTGGGCAGGTGGATGCCGGCCATGTTCGGGTGCAGGGCCCGGTCGTGCTCGGTGCTCACCGGCTCTCCCCGCGTCGGCCGCCGAGTGCCGCGGCCAGACGGTCGAGAGCCTGGCTCGCGGTCGAACGGACGTTGGCCTCGGTCGTCCCCAGGCAGTCGGCGATCTGCTCGTCCGGCAGGTCGAGCAGGTAGCGCAGCACGATCACGTCGTGTCGCCGCTCGGACAACCGCCGCAGCGCGACGTACAGTTGCTCGTGACTGCCCCCGGTCTCCATCAGGTGCTGCGCCCGCTCGGCGGCGATCCGCACGGCGTAGACCCACCCGGGGACGCTCGCCTGGGTGGGCAGCGGCTCGCCGTTCATCATCAGTTCCGCCAGGGTGGCGCCGATCTCCTCCTTGAGGATCGTCCAGGCGTGGAACGGTGGGATCTTCTCGCGCAGGATGCGCGGCCACTCCTTCCACACGCGGACCTTCGCGATCTCCACCGCTCTGTGTGCGGCGTCGTCGTCGCGAAGGCGCGCGCGGGCGAACCCGGTCCACGCCCCCTCGTGCGTGTCGCAGAACGCGTCGAACGTCAGGCGGTCCCGGTCTCCGACCACCCAGTCGCTCTCGGTCACGTCCCATTCCTCCCCTGCGGCACGCCTGTCGGCTGCCGTCCGGCGCGGGCCGCCGACCGTGGCTGAACCCCACGGCCGTGCGGCGGTCACAGTGGGAACTCGCTTCCCTGGTAGGAACATTAAGGCGGATTGGATGCCGAGATGTTAAACCGCGACAAGGTGTTTCGAGATCAGACATAAGGTGCGGCGGATGATGGAGATACCGTGCGGAACATGGTCAGAGTGAGTCACTACATGCTCTGATTCGGTCGTCCTGCTTCACGGTCGCGTCGTCACCGGCGGCGGCCCTTGCTTGGCCGTTCGGGCGTGTGGGCATAGTGGAAGGGGCCGCGCCAGGGTCCGCCACCGTTCGCCACGGTGGCACGGGCGCGGATCGGTCCTGTCCTGCGCAGGGCGAGTCGATGACGTATCAGGGGGAACGCATGACGGACGGCACCGCCAGGACCGACGACGTAGAGGTCAACCTCGACATACACCTGGCCCACTCGGCACGGATGTACGACTACTACCTCGGCGGCACGACGAACTTCCCCGCCGACCGTGAGGCCGCCGGCCGGGCCCTGGCGGTCTTCCCCTACGCCCGCTCCGCCGCGCGCGCCAACCGTGCCTTCATGCGCCGGTCGACGCAGTTGCTCGCCGAGGCCGGGATCCGGCAGTTCCTCGACATCGGCACCGGGATCCCCACCTCGCCGAACCTGCACGAGGTCGCGCAGTCGGTCGCACCGGACGCCAAGGTCGTCTACGCCGACAACGACCCGATCGTGCTCCTCCACGCTCAGGCGCTCCTGCGCGGCACCGAGCAGGGCGTCACCGCCTACGTGCAGGCCGATGTGCGCGAGCCCGGTGACCTGTTGGACTCGGCCCGGGCGATCCTGGACTTCACCCAGCCGATCGCGCTCAGCATGAACGCCCTGCTGCACTTCGTGCCGTTCGATGCCCAGCGGATCACCGAAGGACTCAAGGCACAGCTGCCCAGCGGCTCCGCGCTGGTGGTCAGCCACTTCACGCAGGACTTCGCCGCCGAGGAGACCGCTCGGCTCATCCAGGTCTACACCGCCGCGGGAACCCCCGTCGCCGCCTGCACCCGTGACGAGTTCGCGCAGTTCTTCACCGGCTGGAACCTCCTGGAGCCGGGTGTCGCGGCCACTCCGCGCTGGCACCCGGCGGCGCCTGCGGACGACACCGAGCACATCACCGACGCAGCGGCCTCCTGCTACGGGGCCGTCGCCATCCGCCCCTGAGCCGTCCTCCCAGTCCGGCAGCTTCCAGTCTGGCAGCTTCGAAGCCCGGATGTTCAAGCCCGTACATCGGCATTCCGGGACCCGGGTGCGCCCACCGCCGGTGGCGGCAGGAGTCGTTGTCAGTCGCGGTCAGCGGTCAGCGGTCAGCGGTCGGCGGTCGGCGGTCGGCGGTCGGCGGTCGGCGGTCGGCGGTCGGCGGTGAGCGGTGAGCGGTGAGCGGTGAGCGGTGAGCGGTCGGCGGGCCGCATCAGCCGCTCGCCGGGCGGCTCACTCGCGCCCGCCGATCGCGTCGACCGGCGCCGGCCGCAGGGCGGACCGGGTGGCCACCGCGATCGAACCCCAGGAGAGCGCGACGGTGACCGCCACGATCGCGACGAGGCCGACGAGGCCGAAGGGGGAGACGGACGGAACGGGTGACTCCGTCAGCCCGAGGCTGATGCCGACCAGGGGCGGGATCGTCGCCAGCAGACCGAACAGCAGCGCCGAGAAGACCACGATCCTGGCTTCGCCGTTCATCATCGCGCGGACCTGGGCCCGGTCGGCGCCGATGAGTTGCAGCATCGCGAACTCGCGCACCCGCGCCGCCGTCGCCATCACCAGGGTGTTCACCACGGCGATGGCGATGTAGCCCAACAGCACGGTCTGGAACAGGAGGTTGAGCGCCCAGTCACCCGAACCGCCGCCCCCGGGCGCGGCCTTGAACGCCTCCTGGCCGCCCACCTGGACCGTCGGGTAGCGTCCGACCGCGCCGCGCAGCGCGTCGGCGAGCGCCTTCGGGTCGGTCCCGTCCGCGGACCTGACCAGCACGGCGGTGTCGACCCGCGCGGTGGTGTGCGCGACGACGAGGTCGTTGGGCAGGGTGACGTCCCCGAAGCCCGAGCCCCGCTCGTAGACCGCCACCACCCTCGGCCTGACCGCCGTGCCGTCGCCGAGCCGCAGGTCGACCGTCCCACCGCGCTGCGCATGGACGGTGTCCGCGACGGCGCGGCTCAACGCCACCGTCTCGCCGCGCAGTTCCGCGGTGTCGCCCTCGACCACCTTGAGGTCCATGGTCTCGGAGAGCCGTTCGGGCGCGACGCCCTGGGCGGCGAAGACCTTGGTCGCGGTGCTGTCCTCGGACGGGAACGTCAGCAGCACCCGCATCCGTGCCACCGGCGTCGCCACGGCGGCGCCGGGCACGCCGCGCACGCCGTCCACGACCTCCGGGGACACCCCGGCGCCGGACGACGAGGTCAGCACGTGGTCGGCCCGCAGGCCGGCGTCGAGTTGCTCCTGCGACGCCGCGATCGTCGTGGAGGCGCCGAACACCTGCACGGCGGCCAGGGTCACGCCCATGGCCAGCGGGGTGACGGCCGAAGCGAGTCGCCGCGCATCGGCTCGCGCGTTGGCCTGGGCGAGGAAGCCGGGGGCCTTGGACTGCCGGTTCAGGCGCGGGCCGAACAGCACGACGGCGCCTCTGATCAGCAGCGGGCCGACACACCCCAGCGCCACGACGAACAACAGGACCGCGCTCGCCGCGGTGTCGGCGGCGGAGTCACCCGACACCGCCACCTCGCCCGAGGTCAGCAGCAGCCCGAGCGGGACGAGCAGGAAGCCGATGGCCAACCGGACCCGGCCGATCCTCCCGGGCTCGACGGCGGCGTCCCCGAGCGCCTCGACCGGGCTGGTCCCGGACACCCGGCGCGCGACCAGCCAGCCGCCGAGCCGGGCGCTGGTCATGCACAGCACCAGCGAGGCGAGGAAGGGCAGCCACCCCACGTCCATCCGGAAGTCCGCGGGCATCGCGCCCGCGAGGACGAACACGCCGCGCATCACGAACGCGATGACGACGCCGGGGATCGCGCCGACCAGGGCGCCCGCCAACGACACCAGGGTCATCTCGGCGCCGATCATCCGGTGGATCTGCCGGGGCGTCGCGCCGATGGCACGCAGCAGGGCCAGTTCGCGCCCGCGCTGCCGCACCGACAGCGCGAGCGTGCTCGCCACCACGAACACCACGATCAGCACCATGGTGCCGCCGAACGACGCCGACGTCTCGACCACCAGGCTGCGGGCGTCGCCCACGTCCAAGAACTCCACGTCGCCGCGTTCCGCGCCGGTGTGGGCCACCACGCCCGGCACGGCGGCCGTGATCCTGCCGGCCAGTTGCTCCGGGGTGACGTCGGGCCCGGCCCGCACACCGATCGCGTCCACCCGGTCCGGACGGCCGGACAGCTCGGCCGCCCGGCCGTCGGTGAAGAACACCGCGGACTGGCGGCCCAACTCGCCCCCCGGCGGGGCGGCGACGCCCACCACGCGGTACGGCGACGCGACCGAGCCGACCACGAGCCGCACCGTCGCGCCGGGCGACACGTGGGCGCGCGCGGCGAGCCCGGCGTCGAGTACGACCTCGTCGGGCCCGGCGGGCGCGCTGCCCGCACGCACCGCGAACGGCCCGAGCACCGCGGCGGACCAGCCGTGCCCGACCACGGGGAAGCCGTCCGGGCCGCCCACCGCGCGGCCGTCCGGGGCCAGCACGCCGACCTCGACGTCGACATCGCCGACGGCGGAGCGGACACCGGGCACGGCGGCGACGGCGGCGACCTTGTCGGCGGGCAGCGTGACGCGCTCGCTGTAGCGGACCTCGGAGCTCTCGTCCAGCCAGTACGACTGCTCTCCGCCGAGGACCACCGCCGCGCCCGAGTAGCGTTCGGGGGCCACCCCGCTGCTGAGCCCGGACATCAGCAGGATCCCGCAGGCGGTGATCACCGCCGAGCCCGCGGCGATCGCGACGAAGGAGCCGACGAAGCCGCCCTTGCGCCCCCTGATCGTGCTCCAGGCCAGCGACAGGCCCTTGCGGTCCGGCACCACGAGGCGGACCAGCCGTCGGATGCGGCGGATCACCGCGCGCCCAGGTACGTCACGCGCGCCGGGACCTGCCCCGAGGCGTGCCGGCGCGGCTCGCCCGCGAGCCGCAACGGCGGCGTGCCGATCTCCTCCACGGTCGGCGTGGTCATCGGGCTGCACACCCGGGAAAGGCACTCCTGCCGGAATCGGACGGTCCCACTCCGGGAGTGCGGGCGCCACGATCCAGTCCGACGCGTACGACATCCGGCGCCGGTATCAGGCTCCTTGACGAACCGTAACTCCTCGACGCCGCACCCCAACGGATCGACCAGTCGGCGGATGCGGCACGCCACGCAGGTTGAGACATGCTCGGGGAGCCTACCCGAGGCCCCGCCGCGCCCCGTCGTCGTGGCCGAGGAACGCACGGGGTCGGCCGTCTGAAATCCCCATGGACGAGATTGTGGCGCCGCAGCAATCACTGACAAGATTTCAGCACGGCATCCTGTCGCGGGAGATGCCGCCGAACCGACCGTGGCTCGACGCACGTCTGGAGGCCGCATGGCACGGGTGAACCTGAGGGCTGCATTCATGAGCGGCCTTTCGTCCACCGTCACGGCTCAGCAGGTCTTCACCAACCGGGTCGACGAAGTGGCCGCATTCGCCCGGTCGGTCGACGAGCTTCACCGGATGCTGGACGAGGCCGAGGTCTCGCCGGTCGTGGACCGCGGGCAGGGCCGCCGCAATGTGCTGACCTTCTACGGCGTGGGTGGCATAGGCAAGACGACACTCTCCCACGAGCTGGAGCGCCGCCTCCTCGCCGAAGCGCGGGAGAAGGAGCGCGACGACGTGGTGACCGTGCGGATCGACCTCTCGGAGGAGGGCGCCGGCGACATCGAGAGCCTGTTGCTGCGTCTGAGGGCCGCCCTGGGCCAGTTGGGGAGCCGTTGGCCGGCCTTCGACCTGGCACTGGCCTCCTACTGGGCTCGCGCCCACCCCGGCGAGGCCTTGCAGGAGTTCCTGGACGCCTCGCCGGCGCTGCGGCGCGCCTCGCGGAGCATCGCGCTGGGCGACCAGATCGCGGAGGCCGTGAAGCAGGTCGACCCGGGTGGTCTGGGAGGTCTGACCGGACTGGCCCACCGGGCCGCGCTGGTCACGTACCGCGCTGTCCGGGACCGGGTGCGGGAGGGCCGGCTGCTGGCCGACTGCGATCTGTTCGCCGAACTGGTCGAGGCGGACGCCGACTACGAGACGCTCTCGTACTTCCCGTACCTGCTGGCCTGGGACTTGGAACGGCAGCCCCGGGGCGGTCGGCCGGGCCGGCGGCCCCGGGTGTGCGTCTTCCTCGACACCTTCGAGGTGGTCAACGGTCAGGCCGATCGCGCAGTGGAACGGTTCGTCCAGCGCTGCGCCTATCTGATGCCGAACGTGCTGTTCGTCATCACCGGCCGGAACCGGATCGACTGGGCCGACTCGGGTGCGGGCGGCGAGCTGGACTTCACCGGCCCGGAGTGCTGGCCCCATCTGCACTTCAGCAACGACACGGCCGAACCACGGCAGCACCTCGTGGGGTACCTGTCGGACTCCGACGCGGACAGCTATCTCCGTGAGGCCCTCGTCCGGGACGGTGAGCCCGCGATGTCGGCGGAGATCCGGGAACGCGTCATCTCCGGCGGCCAGGGGCTTCCCCTGTACCTGGACCTGTCGGTCTCCCACTGCGCCGCCCTGCTGGCACGCGGTGGGCAACCTTCCGTGGCGGACTTCGGCGGCTCGTTCACAGCCGTCGCGACCCGGTCGATCAGGGACCTCCCCCGGGAGGAACGCGACCTGGTCCGAACAGCCGCGCTCACCGACCGGGTGGGCGCGGAGCTGCTGCGCGCCGGTCAACCCGGAGTCTCCGACGGGAGCGTGGCACGGTTCCTTCGCCGACCGTTCCTGACACACGACGACGCCTATGCGTTCCCGTACGCGTTGCACGTGGCGTTGCGGCAGGCCATCGGCGAGGCGGACCGGACGCTTCCTGACGGTTGGTCGGATCGTGACCGCAGTGAGGTCGCCGCCCGGCTGCTGAGCTGGCTGGGCGAACGCCTGGGCGCCTCCGGCGGGCGGGTGGCGACGGCGCAAGCCCTCGAAACCGGGCTCAAGCTCTCTGCCGAGCACGGTGTCTTCGACGACTGGATGGCGCTGGCCACGCAGCGACTCGTCGAGGCCGGCCAGTGGTCGGAGCTCGGAGCCGGTCTTACCGGCGCCCCGGTGGGCCTCCCCGAGTACCGGGCGATCCGGGCCGCCATCCGGGGAGTCCAGCTCCGCCGGACCGGCCGCGTCGAGGAGGCGATCGAGTTGCTCGGCGGCGCGGCCGGAGGCGTGCGGCACGGTGGCCGAACGGCACAGCTGGTCCGCATCCACCTCGCCCACGCCCTGCGCAACCACGGCGACTACACGCAGGCCGCGGAGATCTACCGGGGCTTGGTGGGGGGCGAGTTCGACGCGGCCGCCCGCTACTGGCTCAGCGACTTCGACTACCTCAACGGGCGGTTCGCGGCCGCTCTCGCCTCCCTGCATGAACAACCGGTCCGTGGCCCGGAGGACGAAGGCGAACGGCTCCGGCTGACCGGGCACATCTGGCGGGTCAACGCCCGCTTCGAGGAAGCGACTTCCGTCTACCACGAGGCGATCGGCCTGGCGCGGCGCGAGGGACTGGCCGCCGCAGAGGCGAAGGCACTCGCCAACCTGGCGCAGACCGCCTGCTGGTCCGGGGACACGGCAGCCGTCGCCGACGCGGCGGGCCGGGCCCGGGAACTGCTCGACCTGGTGCCCAACCCCGTCGAACTGGTCAAGCTCCGGTCCGCCGAGGCGGTGGCCCACGCCATGGCCGGCGACGTCGGCGCTGCCCGGTCCGCAGTAGGAGACACCCGGCATCTTGCGGACGGGATCGCTTACCGGGGCGGCCACAACCTGGCGGACGTGGCCGAGATCCTCCTCGGCGTCCTCGCCGGTGACCACGAGGGTGCTCGTCGCACGCGATCCGAGCTCGATGCGCGCACCCGTACGTCCGGAGGCAACACCTACTGGGTTCCCATCGCGACCTCCTGGATCGACGGCTCCCTCGCAGCCGCGGAGCACCTGCCTGCCGTCGGCTGGGTGGACGGCCCCGTCGCGTCGTTGGGTCGCTGGGCAGCGGTGGTGACACGTCGATGACTCTCCCCGGCCCCCGCACCTCGGCCGAGTCGTCCGGAGAAAGCAGAGTTTGATGACTGACCTCGTGAGCGTCGGCCTCGTCGGCGTCGGCACCATCGCACAGACCCATCTCACAGTCCTGGCCGAACGGGCCGATGTACTGGTCGAGTTCACGGTCGATCCGAACCGGCCGGAACCGCCCTCGTTCCGTGGAACCACCCCGCGTCACTACGCCGGCCTGGACGACGCGCTCGCGGAGCACCGACCCGATCTGCTCGTGCTCGCCACTCCCACGCACACGCACGCGGAGCTGGCGGCCCAGGCTCTCCGGCTCTCCACGGCCAAGGTGCTGGTCGAGAAACCCCTCGTCCACGACCTCGCCTCGCTCGGGCGGATCCGCGCGCTGGACGAAGCGGTCGACGTGCGGGGCCGGTTGTTCACCGCGCACCACTTCGCCTTCTCTCCGGAGGTCGGCTGGGCGGCGGAACTGCTTGCCGAGCACCCCGAGTGGGGGCCCGTCACGGCCGTCACCTCCGCGTTCTACGACCCCTACGTCCTCAAGGGCACCGATGCCTACGAGTCCTACGGCTCCAGCTGGATGGACTCCGGGGTGAACCAGCTCAGCATGCTCACCCGCCTGGTCGACCTCACGGCGCTCACCTCCGCCCGGCAACTGGACGGCGGCGCCAGCGCGTGGTGCATCGCCGAGTACCGGTCCCGGGGCGAGTCGGGCACCGCACGTCTGCGCAGCAGCTGGCTCACGGGCTCCAGCAGCAAGGAGAGCAGTCTGGTCTTCGGCCGGGCGGGCGTGGAGGTGTGGATCGACCACACCTCCATGACCGGCTTCGCAGCCCGGGACGGTGACCTGCTCGCCGCCTTCGGGACGGACGGTCGGACGGCCCGGAAGGTGGCCCATTACCGGCCGCTGTACGAGAGCCTGCTCTCCGACCGCCCCGACCCGGTCCTCGGGTTCGACGCGGCTGCGAGGATCACCGAGATCCATCACGCGGCGCCCGGCGCGGAGTAGTCCCCGGGGCGGGACGTTGCGACGAGCACCCGCGGGCGCTACCAGGGGGTCAACTCGCCGACCTGGTCGGCGGCCTCCTTCCTCGGGCCGGTCGTGGCGGTTGGAGAGCCGCAGGGCCCGGCGGTTCGCCTCCAGTCACCGGACGGTCTGCGCGTGGGGCCTGCGGGGCCTCCGGCCGGTGGGCCGTGCGCAGTGACAGTTGTCATGTGGTTCGGGAAAAAAGATCACTGACGAAGTGCCAGGCCGGTGGGGGAGGCTGGCGGTACGGCGGATCGCGGCGGATCGCGGGCGGTGACCGCAGGGCACGCGACAGACGGGGGAGTGGGCACGAAGGTGTTGGTGGCCGAGGCCGGGCTCGGGGGGCTCTGCCTGGCGCACGGGCTGCTCCGGGCCGGCGTGGAGGTTGCGGGTCCTTGAGCGGGAGGAGGGGGCGCACAGCCGGTACCAGGGCTTCCGGATCGGCTTGAACGAGCACGGGCGCGCCGCGCTGCGCCAGTGCCTGCCGCAGCGGCTGCACCCCCTGCTGGAGGCCGTCACGGGCCCGATGGCGGGCGAGCGGCGCGTGGTCGACCAGCAGTTGCGCGAGCTGCGCCGGCTCGGCGCGGTGGACGGGGGAACCGCCGTCGACCGGCACGTGCTGCGCCAGCTGCTGCTGGCCGGGCTGACCGCCGTCGCCGGGTACGAGCGGCGGATGATCGACTACGGCTTCGCGGCGGTCGCCGACAGCCTGGAACGCCTGCCGGACTTCGCCCCCCGCGCACCGGTGTCCTGACCGCGCGCACGCGAGCGCACCCGCGTACGCGGGCACGGGGGCGTCACGGTTCCTGAAGGTGTGCTCAGACTTCTTCAGCGGATCTTCAGCGGGTTGGTCGGAGGCTTCTGGGGTCACTCCCCCGTCCGCCTCGTCGCAAGTGAGCCCCCGTTGTCCCTGAGCCCGATCCGTGCAGCCCGCGCCACGGCCGAGACCCGGCCCGTGCCCGAACGGCGGCGGCCCGCCGCCGAGGGGGCGGGGGCGGCCCTGCTGCCCTGGGCGCTCGCCGCCGTGCTGTTCGCCGCCTACACCGCGCTGTCCGTCTCCCGTCACCTGCACCTGCGGACGAACGGCTTCGACCTGGGCATCTTCGAGCAGGCCGTCCGCGCCTACGCCGAGGGCCGCGCGCCGGTCTCCGAGCTGAAGGGGCCGGGCTTCCACCTGCTCGGGGACCACTTCCACCCGATCCTGGCCACCCTCGCACCGTTCTACCGGGTCTTCCCCTCCGCGCTCACCCTGCTGGTCGCCCAGGCGGCGCTGGTCGCCGTGTCCGCCGTCCCCGTGACCAGGGCCGCGGTGCGGGCGGTCGGCCGGTGGGCGGGCGCGGGCATCGGGGTGGCGTACGGGCTGTCGGTCGGCCTGCAACAGGCCGTCGGCTTCGACTTCCACGAAATCGCCTTCGCCGTACCACTGTTGACGTTCTCTCTGGAGCGGCTGATGCTCCGGCAGTGGCGGTCGGCGGTCGGCTTCGCCCTGCCGCTGCTGCTGGTCAAGGAGGACCTCGCGGCGACGGTCGCCGTCATCGGCTGCTACCTGTTCTGGCACGGCCGCCGCCGACTGGGCGCGGGCGTCGTCGCGCTCTCCGCCGCCACCCTGCTCCTGGTGCTGCTGGTCGTCATCCCGGCCCTCAACCCGGACGGCGCCTACACCTACCTCTCCAGCGTCGACGGCCCGGCCGGCAACCCCGTGACCAGGCTGCTCCTGCCCGGCGAGAAGTGGCACACCGTCGTCACGATTCTGGCCCCCACCGCGTTCCTGGCGCTGCGCTCCCCGCTGATCCTGCTCGCCCTGCCGACGCTGGGCTGGCGCTTCTGGTCCACCAACCCGTCCTACTGGGGGACGGACTTCCACTACGGCGCCGTCCTGATGCCGATCGTCTTCCTCGCCTTCGTCGACGCCCTGACCCGGCTTCGGCTCCGGTTCCGGGCCCGGCACGGCCTGCGGCGGTGGACGGTCCGCGGTTCCGTGGCCGTCGGGCTCGCCGTGACGGCCGCCGCCCTGCCCTCGCAGCCCCTCGCGGAGCTGGCCCGCCCCGCCACCTGGCAGCGCGACGCGACCGTCGACGCGGTGAGCGCGCTGCTGCGCCGGATCCCGGACGGCGCCGAGGTGGCCGCCGCCAACGGCTTCGCGGCCCAACTCACCGGCCGCACCCGGGTCTACCTCTTCCCCCGCTACCCGGGCGCCCCCGGCGCGCGGCCCGACTGGGTGGTGGCAGCCGACCACCCGCGGGACGGGCTCCTCTCCGCCCGCGACGAGGCCGAAGCCCTCCGCGCCCTCCCCGCCGCCGGCTACCGCCCCGTCGCGAGCGCCGCCGGCATCACGGTCTACCGGCTCACCGACCCTGCGGGCTGACCCGGGGCGGTGGTCGGACGACGGGAGGCGTGGTGACAACTCGACGCCAACGTGCGGTGGTTGCGCCGACGCGCGCAGGGCCCGCCACCTGCGGGGTGGCCCTGCGCGCGTCGGAGGGACGACAGGTCAGCGGGACGGAGGGGCGGAGGGACGGCAGGTCGGCCTGGTGTCAGCTGAAGGCGGCGTCGGCGGTCAGCGTCGACTGGGCGATGGGCTGGCCGACTCCGAGCAGGACGTCGACGCAGTTGTCCAGGATCGGCTGGTCGCTGTCGATGTTGAGGACGGTGGTCAGGTTCTCCCCGGCCAGGCGGGTGGAGGAGCCGGTGACGGTGCCGGTGAGGGTCCCGGCCCCGTCGACGTCGACGACGGCGATGTCGGTGATGGTGCTGCTCGCCTGCGTGCCGTCCTTCAGGTTCCAGGTGAAGGTCGCGGTGGAACCCGGCGCCATGGCCGGCGGCGTCAGCGGGTTGCAGCTGAGCGTGCCGAACTTGAGCGTCGCGGTGACGGTGCCGCCCGTCACGGCCGTCGGGCCGCCCTGGGAGTCGAGGCAGCCGCTCACCGTCCCGCCGATCGCCACGGTGGTGGCCTCCGGGCCGGCCGAGAGCGGCGGGCTGAAGTTGACGGCGGCGTTCACGGTGCAGTTCAGGATTTCCGCGGCGGCCGTCGGGGCGGCGTCGGCGACCGGTGGCACGGCGGTGCACAGGGCGGCGGCGAGAACGGCGGACACGGTGACGGCGCTTCGGCGTACGGACACGTGGATTCCCTTTCTTTCGTCGGACCGGGGGTGAGGCCCTCGCACTCGGAGCGGGGTGGGCCGAAGGGGGACGGTGGCACGGCGCGAGGAATTCCGGCCGTCGCCATCCCGGGGATCCCGCCGATACGCCTCGAATGGTCCAGCGCTGCGGTCCGGCCCTCCGGCGTGGGCGGACACCGGGCGGGCGGACACCGGGAAGGTGGCGGCCGGCCGGTCGACGGAGGGGCGCCGGGCCCTGGTCGACCTCGGCACCGTGAAGTGGTTCAACGGCCGTTCACGTCGTCGGCCGCTGAGGGCGCGCGGCGTCCGTCAGGCCACGTGGTCGAGGGCCGGCGCGGCCGTCGGCTGTGCCGTGGCCCCGGCGCCCTCGGCCTGCGCGCCCCAGCGGCGGGCCAGGACGGCGCAGACCATCAGTTGCAGCTGGTGGAAGAGCATCAGCGGCAGCACCATCAGCCCGGCCGCCGGGCCCGGGAAGAGGACGGTGGCCATCGGGACGCCGCTGGCCAGGCTCTTCTTGGAGCCGCAGAAGACGATCGCGACCAGGTCGCCCCGGCCGAACCCGAGCCGGCGGCCGACCAGCAGCGTCGCGGTCAGGACCAGCCCCAGCAGCGCCGCCTCCACCCCCAGCAGTGCCGCCAGTCGGGGCAGGGAGAGGGCACCCCACACCCCGCCCACCACGGCGGCGCTGAAGGCGCTGTAGACGACCAGCAGGATCGAGCCGCGGTCGACCAGGCCGAGGACGGCGCGGTGGCGGGCCATCCAGGCGGCGATCCAGCGGCGCAGCACCTGGCCGGCGGCGAAGGGGAGCAGGAGTTGTTCGGCGATCTCCAGCACGGTGCCCGGCGAGACGCCGCCCTTGGTGTGCAGGAGCACGGCGGCGAGCAGCGGGGTCAGGACGATGCCGAAGAGGCTGGAGAAGGTCGCGCTGCAGACCGCCGCGGCCGTGTTGCCGCGGGCGATGGAGGTGAAGGCGATCGAGGACTGCACGGTGGAGGGCAGCAGGGTCAGGAACAGCAGGCCCTGGTAGAGCTGTGGCGACAGCACCGCCGGCACCAGCAGGTGGGCGGCCACCCCGAGCAGGGGGAAGAGGCCGAAGGTGACCGCGAGCACGGTGCCGTGCAGCCGCCACTGCCTGAGCCCCTCCCAGGCCTCGCGGGCGGAGAGCCGGGCGCCGTAGAGGAAGAACAGGACGGCGACCGCGCCGGTGGCGGCGTCCGAGAAGGCCGGTGCGGCGCTGCCGCGGGCGGGGAGCAGGGCGGCCACTGCCACGGTGCCCAGCAGGGCGGCGATGAACGGGTCGACCCGGAGGCGGGCGGGGCGGCGGGGCAGGTGGGAGCGGAGCGGGTGGTTCGGGCGAGGCATGGTTCTCCGCGGTGGCGGTTCGGGTGGGATGGCCCCAGCCTGCCGCCCGCCGGGGTGATTGTGAATCCCGCTGGCGGCACTCACTGTCATCATGATCCGTGATATCAGCGGATAGAATGGCTAGATGTTCGATCCGGTGCAGTTGAGGTCCTTCCTCGCGGTGGCCCAGACCGGCGGTTTCACCCGGGCCGCCCAGCGGCTGGGGCTGCGGCAGTCGACGGTCAGCCAGCACGTGCGGCGGCTGGAGACGGCCGCCGACCGGCAGCTCTTCCTGCGCGACACCCACTCCGTGCAGCTCACCGGCGAGGGCGAGGCCATGCTCGGCTTCGCCCGGACGATCCTGGAGGCGCACGAGCAGGCGCTCGGCTACTTCGCGCGGACGCAGGTGCGCGGGCGGGTGCGGTTCGGCGCCTCGGAGGACTTCGCCCACACCGAGCTGCCGCAGATCCTGCGGAGCTTCCGGCGGAGCAACCCCCAGGTCGACCTCGAACTCACCGTCGGCCTCAGCGCCGTGCTCTACGAGCAGCTGGCCGACGGACGGCTCGACCTGGTACTCGGCAAGCGCCCGCCCGGCGGCGGCTCACAGGGGCAACTGGTGCGGCAGGACAAGCTGGTGTGGATCGCGGCGGAGGACTTCCGGACGGACCCGGCGGAGCCGCTGCCGCTGATCGTCTACCCGCCGCCCAGCTTCACCCGGGTCCGCGCCCTGGAGGTCTGCGAACGCGACGGGCGGCCCTGGCGGATCGCCTGCACCAGCACCAGCCTCTCCGGGGTCCGGGCCGCCGCGCTGGCCGGCCTCGGGGTGGTGCCGCACGCCCGCAGCCTGATCCCGTCGGGCCTGCGGGTGCTGCCCGACCAGCCGGGCCTGCCCAGCCTCGGTACCATCGAGTTCGCCCTCACCACGGGGCGCACCACGGCGCGCGGCCCGGCCCGGGTGCTGGCCCAGGCGGTCCTCGCGGACGCGTTCCGCCTGCAACGCGCACCGGAGCGGGCGGAGCCGTGACCGGGGGTGACGGCCGGGCGTTCCTGCGGCCGTGATCCCCCGGGGGGCGGGCCGGCCCGGGGTGCGGGTGTCACCACCCCACGGGCAGGGTGCGCGGGGCCCGGGTGATCTGGCCGCGTTTCCAGTCGGGGGCTCCGGCCGCGTGGAGGGTCGGGAAACGGGCGACGAGACCGGACAGGGCCTCCTGGAGCTGGACCCGGGCGAGTTGCGCGCCGACGCAGAAGTGGGCGCCGTGCCCGAAGGCCAGGTGTGACGGGGTGTCCCGGGTGAGGTCGAGCAGGTCGGGCCGGTGGTGGACGCGTTCGTCGTGGTTGGCCGACGAGGTGAGCGCGATCACCGCCTCGCCCTCCTTGACCGTCACCCCGCCCAGCACCACGTCCTCGGTGCTCACCCGCAGGTTGGCGCCCACGGTGGCCTGCGCGTACCGCAGCAGCTCCTCGACCGCACCGGGGATCAACGCGGGCTCGCGGCACAGCAGTTCGTAGCGTTCGGGCTGTTCCAGCAGCAGGTGGACCAGACCGGCGAGGCGGTCCGAGGTGGTGCCGTAGCCGCCGGTGAGCAGGACGATGCAGAACGAGATCAGTTCGCCCTCGCTCAGCCGGTCGCCGTCGTCGCGGGCCGCGATGAGGGCGCTCAGCATGTCGTCGGCGGGGTGGGCCCGTTTGGCGGCGACGAGCCCGGTGAGGTAGCCGGTCATCTCCTCCACGGCCGCCATCACCTCGGCGTCCGTCAGGGCGGTGACGCTGCGCACCGCGTCGTCCCAGGCGTCGAGCCGGTCGCCGTCCACGCGGGGTGTCCCCAGCAGGTCGCAGATGACGGTCAGGGGCAGCGGCCGGGTGAAGTGCGCGACGAGGTCGGCGGGGCGCGGGCGCGGTGCCAGGGCCGTCAGCAGGTCGCCGGTCAGGACGGCGATGTCGCGTCGCATCGCCTCCGCCCGGCGGGCGTTGAGCGCGGGCGAGACCAGTCGGCGCAGCCGGGAGTGGTCGGGCGGGTCGGCGGCCAGGATCGAGTCGGGCAGCGTGGTCGTGCGGTTGATCCGGGGGCCCGTTCCCCGGGTCGCGCGGGTACGGCTGAAGCGGGGGTCGGCCAGGACGCGGCGGACGTCGGCGTGCCGGGTCACCAGCCACGCGGTGTCGCCGCTGGGCAGCCGGACCCGGACGACGGGTTCCTCGCGGCGCAGCCGGGCGAATTCGGGGAGCGGTTCGAGCCCGTCCCGGTGCGGGAAGGGGAAGGGCTCGATGTGTTCGGTCCGGCTCACGCGGCTCTCCATCGGTGGCGGTCAGGGGCGTTCGTAGACGGAGACGTGGTAGGCGCTGTCGCGGGTGAAGGGCGCTCCCGCCCAGTCGCCCCAGCGTTCCTTGAGTCGAAGCCCGGCCCGGCCCGCCATCAGGTCGAGCTCGCCGTGGCCCGCGTAGCGGAACTCGACGTGCAGGTGCCGGGTGCGGCCGTCCTCCTGGATGACGTAGTGCGAGCGGTAGCGCTGGGTCGACGGGTCGAGGCGGCGGTGGCAGAGCACCAGGTGGTCGTCGCCCTCCGCGACGACCTCGGGGCCGGTGGCCGCCGCGAGGGCTTCGGGCACGTGGGCGTCGAGGACGAGGAGGCCGCCGGGGGCGAGGTGCGCCGCCGCGTTGGCGAAGCAGCGTGCCTGGGTGGCCTGGTCGGGCAGTTCGAAGAACGTGCCGCCGCCGAGGAAGACCAGGGTGTAGCTCCCGTCGACCGGCACCTCGGCGAAGTCGCCGATCGTCACGGGGATGTCGGCGCCCCCGGGTTTGGCCCGCAGCCGTCGGACCATGCCCTCGGAGCCGTCGACCCCGTGCACGTCGATCCCGCGCGCCTTCAGCGGCAGGGCCAACCGGCCGGTGCCGATACCGAGTTCGAGGACGGGCCCGGCGCCGGCGAGGGCGGTGAGCGCGTCGACCGTCGCCCCGCTCACGCCGGGCTTCGCGAACCAGCGGTCGTACGTCTCCGCGAACTCGGTGGCGTAGCCGGGCCCGGGGTCCGAAGGGGGCGGGCCCGAACGGGCGGGGTTCAAGGGCACGGGGTTCACGGGGGCGGGGTTCACGGGGGCGGGGTTCACGGGGGCGGGGTCCGAAGGGGCGGGGTTCACGGGGCTCCTAACCGAAGGGGTGCGGGCGACCGGGGCCGGGGCCGGAGGGCAGCGGGAGGGTGCCGGGGGCGATCACGCGAACCACCCGGACCCCGGCGTCGCGGGCGGGTTTCGCGGTGGTCTCGACGAGGACCACGTCCTGGCCGGTGTGCCCGGCGAGGACGTGCAGCGGGTCGGTGTGCCGGGCGAGGGCGTGCTGCGGGCCGGTGCGCCCGGCGCTGCCGGGCCGACCGGCCGGGGGCGGCCGCACACCCCACAGGCGCAGGCTGTCCTGGCGGTGGAACGTCCAGAGCGCGTGCTGGACGGCGGTGGCGGGGGGAGTGGCACCGTGCCACCGCTCCCAGGTGCGGCGCGCGACCTGCGTCCGCATGCTCCAGCGCACCATCACCGCTTCGTAGGCCGCCTTCTCGACCAGGGCCCCGATCGTGTCCGCCGGCCCGCAGCGGGCCCCGAACGCCTGGCCGGTGCCGTCGGCCCGGTGCACGCACACGACGGCGCAGGCGGTTCCGGCGGGGGCGGGAACGGTGAACGCGGTCGCCACCAGCTCACCGGCCCGCAGGAACGCGGCCAGCGGCGGTGGCGGGACGGCAGGGAGCAGGCTCGGCGGCCGGTCGGAGAGCCCGTACCAGCTGCGGCGCACCAGGTCGCGTTCGAGCACCTCCCAGGCCGCGTGCCGCGCCGCCGCGGCGGGGTCGGGGTGCGCGGCGATGCCGGTGGAGCCGGCGGCGGGCGCGGCGTCGCAGCCGGCCGGGGGGCGGTGCTGCAGGAAGGCCGAGCCCGCCGGGACGAGCACCTCCGCGCCCCGGACGGTGCGACCGCGCACCCACAGCCGGCGGGCGTCGGGCCGCACCGGCGGGGCCAGCGCGGGTACGCCCTGCCGGCGCAGCTCCCGGTGGGTGGTGACGACCTCGGCGGCCGTCTCGGCCTCGCGCCCGGCCAGCACGTTTCCGAGGCGTTCCAGGAGTTCTCCGCGGGCTCCGGTGGCGACCTGGTCCCGGTCGTGCCCGGCGGCGCTGCCCACCAGCACCGGCGCGCCGTCCGCGGCGCTCGTGCCCTCGAACGCGGGCGACCGGGCGGCGACGCGGGCGAACAGCAGCTCCGGCTGGTCGGGGTAGGGGGTGAACACCTGGGGCGTCCACGCCGTCACGCGGGCCCCCCGAGGACGGTGGTGCACTGGGCGAGCACCCGCCGGCCGTGCGCGGTGAGGGTCTCGGTGTGGGCGGTCAGGGTGGTCACGGCCTGGTGCGCGGAGGCCAGCAGGTCCTGGTGCCGGGCGTCGACGGCCGGGCCCAGACCGGTGAGGCGCCGGTAGAGCAGCACGCTGCGCGCCAGGACCACGGTCTGCTGGAAGAGTCCGGTCAGCGGCCGGGGGTCGGCCCGCAGCGGAGTGGCGACCAGCAGGTCGGTGTGCCGGCCCGGCGCGTCCGGGTCGGCGGGCCGGTCGGGCAGCAGGAACGGTTCTGCGAGGGCGGCGGCGTTGCACCTGGTGTGCGCGCCCTCGTGCACCAGCGCCTCGGCGAACCGCACCGGACCGGGCAGCCCGGCGGCGCTCGCCGTCAGCCGCGCGCGGTGGACGAGGACGGCACCGTGCACGGTGAAGTCGGTGTACCCGTCGATGGCGTCGCCCGTCAGCAGCGCGACCTCGGTGACCGACTCCCGCACCTCGGCCGCGGCCTCGGGCCAGACCCGTGCCAGCAGGCCGAGGGACTGGGCCAGCGCCTCCCGCTCGGACCCGCGCCACCGGACGGCGTCGGCGGTGACCGGCGCGCCGTCCGCGCCGGCGCGGGCCGGGATGGACCGCAGCGCGCGGGCCACACTGCGGCTCAGGTGGTCCTGCGGTTCGGCCGGGCCGAAGACGGGCGGCGGCACGTGGTCGAGCCGGGCCGCCAGCGCCCGCCGCAGCTCCGGGGACAGCGGACCGGACCGCAGTGCCTGTTGCACGGTGTGGACGGCGTCGACGGCCGCCGGATGACGCAGTCCGTCGCCCGGCGGTGACGGCAGCTCCGCCCGGTCGAGCACCGCGCGCAGTCGTTCCAGCAGCCGCGCCCGGTCCTCGACGGCCTCGTGGGCGTCCGGTTCGACGTCCATGCTCTCCCTTCCCAGCTCCTGGTCCCTGCTCCTGGACTGGCACCTGCCTCCCGGACAAAGGACGTGCGGCGGGGCGCGAAGGCCCGCCGCACGGCGCGCAGGTCCCTAGTCGCGCGAGGGGACGTCGACCATCAGCGCGAGTTCGGGGAGGTCTTCTTCCACGACCTGCTCGATCTCCTCGTTCATCGAGGACTCCCTTCACCTCACCGGCCCCACCGTTCTCGGCAGGAGTCACCGGCGGTGTCATCGTCCGGGAGGGGGCTCGGCGCCGCCAAGGGTGAGCGGCGGGACACGGTGGGTGTACCGGCCTACGTGGAGGAGTCCGGAATCCGGGCTTGCCGCCCGAACCGCGGGAACGGGATTCCGCACGGGGATCGGAGTGAAATACCGGGCGGGCGCGGAATTTCCGGAGAAGGGGCCCGCACTCGGTCGTCTGCGGTTTTCGCGGATTTCGCCCCGCGGTGATCGGCCCGGGGCGCATCATCCGGACGGTGGTGGTTTCGCCTCGGCGGCGACCACGGGCGGTGGCGCCTTCCACCCTGTTCCGGCCAGGTCGGTCGGGCCGGACGCGGGCGAAGACGGCCGGATGACGCGGCCTTCCGCTCGGCCGGAAGGGTAGGTAATTTGAGGTCGGCGACCCCCCGTACCACCGGGGCACCACCAGCAAATCGCGCATCTCCGATGGGCAATTGAATGCGCGTCAGTTCGTGTGCGGTGAATTGTGGCGGGTGGGTTCGAAGGGGGTGGAAACGTCGGTCGGGGCGAAAGCGCCGGGTGCGCCCGCACACGGCGTCGCGCGTGCTCGGGTGGACACGGCCCTTCGCCTCCCGGAGGCGGAGCGGGAACGCAGGACGGAGGGGGGAGCCCATGGGAGGCGACTGGCGGATCGAGGTCGACGGCCGTCGGTGCATCGGTTCGGGGGTGTGCACGAGCACCGCTCCCGGGCGCTTCACGATCGACGACACCCGGCGATCACGGCCGACCGCCGGCGAGATCGCCCCCGACGAACGGGTGCTGGACGCGGCGTTCACCTGCCCGATGGAGGCCATCTCGGTCGTCGAGCGGAGCAGCGGCCTGACCCTCTTCCCGGACGCCGGGCCGCCCGCGGCCGACCGGGAGGAGACGCCGCCGGGCCCACCGGAGCCCGCCCCGCCCCGCCGGCCCGCCGCCGACCCGCACCGGTTGCCGGTGCCCCCACCGATCGAGGAGTAGACCGGAGTGCGCATCGCCTACCTGCACGGCGGCACCATCCCTTCGTTCTTCGCCAACGGCGTCCAGGTGATGCGGATGTGCGACGCGTTCACCGCCGCCGGGCACGACGTCACCCTCTACACCGCGCCCGGCTCGTACCCGGCCGACGACGCGTACGCCTACTACGGCGTCCGTCACCGCTTCCCCATCCGCGCCGTGCCCATCCCCGAGGACACCCCGGCCGGCTACTGGCGGCGCGCCGAACGGGTCCGGGACCTGCTGGCCGGTGACACCGCTCCCGACCTCGTCTACGGGCGCGACCCGTACGGCCTCGCCGCCGCGGCGGACCTCGCGCCCTTCGTCTACGAGGTGCACCAGATCCGCCGGGACGTGTCCCCGCCCGGGACGGAGCACCGACTCCTCGGCCACCAGCGGCTCGCCCGGGTCGTCGCGATCACCCACGCGCTCGCCCGCGACTTCCAGGAGGCCCACGCCGCCCTGGGGCCGCTGCCGATCCTCGTCGCCCCCGACTGCGCCGACCCGCCCGCCCCGCCGACCGCGGCCGCACCGACGCTGCCGGGCCGCCCGGACGTGCCGCGGATCGGCTACGTCGGCCACCTCTACGACGGACGCGGGATCGACCTGATCCTCGAACTCGCCGACCGGCTCCCCGGTCTGGACTTCCACCTGATCGGCGGCGCCGCCGAGGACCGGGCCCGCTGGGAGGGATCCTGCGGGCTGCCCAACGTGTTCTTCCACGGGCACCGCCCGCCGGCCGAACTCCCCTCCTACTACCCCTCCTTCGACGTCGTCCTCGCCCCGTACCAGCGGAAGGTCTACACCTGGGGCAGGCTCGGCGAGACCGGGCGCTGGGCCTCGCCGATGAAACTGTTCGAGTACATGTCCCACGGCCGCCCGATCATCGCCTCCGACCTCCCCGTCCTGCGGGAGGTCCTCCAGGACGGCGTCAACTGCCTGCTGCGCCCGCCGGACGAGCCGGACGCCTGGGCCGACGCCCTGGCCGGACTGGTCGCTGACGGGGCCCTGCGTCGCGCCCTCGGCGACGAGGCCCGGCGGCAGCTCCTGGACCGGTACACCTGGCGGCGCCGGGCCGACCGGGTGCTCGCGGGCCTCCCGGGGCCGCGGGGTGAATCATCGCCGAACAAGCATGCGGCGAACGGATTCTGACAATCAGTCAAGAAGGTGCCGCCCTCCCCGGTTGGAGAACCGCATGCCCCAAGCGCAGCGCGAGGCCGCGTCCGCCGCCGGACCGGCCGTCGACGGATACCCGGCCCGGCCGAGCGTGCGGGCCGGGGACACCCTGCGGCTGCACGTGTCGACCCGCGCGGCCCGGTTCCGGGCCGACTTCTTCCGCTGCGGCGCCCGCATCCGCCACCTGGGCTCCGTCCAGGGGCCGGGGCGGTACGCGCCGCCCGGGCGGCACGACCAGGACTGGCGCTGGCCCGGCCACGACGTCACCATTCCCGCGGACTGGCCCTCCGGGGTGTACATCGCCGTGCTGAGCCCCGCGACGACCGCGCCCGCGGACCCGGCGCCGCCCGGCGCCGAGGCCCTGGACGCGCGCCGCTCCCGGATCCTGTTCGTGGTGCGGCCCCGGGAACCCGCCCGGACGTCGCGCATCCTCTACAAGGTGCCGGTCTTCACCTACCACGCCTACAACCGAAGTGGCGGCGGATGCCTGTACGGCCCCCTCCACCACGACGAGGCCGCGCTGCGCGCCGGCACCAGGACCGTCAGCCTGCGCCGCCCGGGCGGCGGCATCGGCGGCCCGGTCAAGGGCCACCCGGACGCCCACGACCCGCGCACCCCCCGGCAGACCTTCGCGCACTGGGACGCCCCGTTCATCGCCTGGTTCGAGGCCGCCGGCTTCGCGGCCGACTACTGCACCGACCTCGACCTGCACGAGTCACCCCGACTCACCGACGGCTACCGGCTGTTGATCTCCGCCGGCCACGACGAGTACTGGAGCGAGGACGTCCGCCGCAACGTCACCGCCTTCCGCGACCGGGGCGGCAACTTCGCGCTGTTCGGGGCGAACACCTGCTGGTGGCGGGTGACGGTGAGCGGCGACGGCGCCGCCCTGCGCTGCGCCAAGTACCCGCCCGGCGTCCGGGACGTCGACGTCGACCGACTGCGCGGTTCCCCCGGCCACTGGTGGGAGTCGGACCCGGAGAACGCGCTGACGGGCGTCAGCTACCGCAGCGGCGGCGGCCACTGGGCGGGCCGCCGGGCGCCGCTGGGCTTCACCGTCCAGCACACCGACCACCCGGTCTTCGCGGGCACCGGACTGCGGGACGGCGACGTCCTCGGCGCCGGACACGCCCTGGTGGGCTACGAGTGCGACGGCGCCGCCCACCGCCGCGACGCCGCCCACCGGGCGGTGGCGACCGGAGCGGACGGCACGCCCGCCGGCTTCACCATCCTGGGGGTCGCCGACCTGCCCACGGACCCGGCCGCCGGCTGGCAGTTCGCCGCCCGCGAGGACCCGGACCCGGGCCGGGCCGCGACCTTCGGCCTGTACACCAGGGGCGGCACGGTGTTCACCGCCGCCACCACCGACTGGGCCCGCCTCCTGCCCCTCGACCCGCAGGTGCGCGCCATCACCCGCAACGTCGTCACCCTGCTGTCCTGAGGCCCGGACGGCACCCGCCGCCCCGCCGGGCAGTGGTCTTGCGCATGCCGATACAACTGGGGCGGTTTCGCCCGGAGGGGAACGTGTATGCCCGCACGGCAGGACACCGGCGACGCCGCGGCGCACCGCCTGAGCGCTCGCGCACCGTCCGTCCCGTCGACGCCTCCCAGCCGGGTGGTCGTCGTCGGCCAGGGCTACGTGGGGCTGCCCCTGGCGGTCCGCGCGGCGCAGGCCGGCCACCGCGTCGTCGGCTTCGACGTGGACAAGCAACGGGTCGGGCAGCTGCGCGCGGGAGAGTCGTACGTCCTGGACGTCCCCTCCGCGCGCCTGGCTCCGCTGCTCGCCTCCGGGGCCTACCGCGCCAGCACCGACCCGGCGGACTGCGGCGGCTTCGACATCGCGGTGATCACCGTCCCCACCCCGCTGCGCGAGGGACTGCCGGACCTCTCGCACGTCGCCGAGTCGGCCCGCACGCTGGGCGTGCTGCTCCGGCCGGGCGCGATGGTCGTCCTGGAGTCGACCACCTACCCGGGCACGACCGAGGAACTGGTCGGGCCGATCCTGGAGGAGATGTCCGGGCTGGTGGCCGGCCGGGACTTCCACCTGGGCTACAGCCCCGAGCGGATCGACCCGGGGAACCCGCGCTGGCGCCTGGAGAACACGCCCAAGGTGGTCTCCGGGGTGAACCGGACGTCCCTGGAGCGCGTCCAGGCGTTCTACGGTTCGATCGTCGACGCCGTCGTACCGGTCACCACCTGCCGCACCGCCGAGCTGACCAAGCTCCTGGAGAACACCTTCCGCCACGTCAACATCGCCCTGGTGAACGAACTCGCCATGTTCGCCCACGAGTTGGGTGTCGACGTGTGGGAGGCGATCGACGCCGCCAGCACCAAGCCGTACGGCTACCTGCGCTTCGTCCCCGGCCCGGGCGTGGGCGGGCACTGCCTGCCGATCGACCCGTCGTACCTGTCCTGGTGGGCGGAGCGCACGGCCGGCCGCACCTTCCGGTTCGTCGAACTCGCCAACGACGTCAACAGCCACATGCCCGACTACGTCGTGCGCCGACTCGTCGACGCCCTCGCCCGGCGCGGCAAGACCGTCGAAGGCTCCCGGGTCCTGCTGCTCGGCCTCTCCTACAAGGCCAACACCAGCGACGCGCGCGAGACCCCCTCCGCCCGCGTCGCCGAACTGCTCCTCGCGATGGGCGCGCAGGTGCACGCGGCGGACCCGCACGTCGTCCACCCGCTGCCCGCACCCGCCGACGCGCTCGACGGCGTACGGATGGTGGCCGCCACCCCCGGTGAACTCGCCGCCGCCGACTCGGTGGTGCTGCTCACGGACCACGACGCGTTCGACTACGACACCATCGCCGCCTGCTCCACGTACGTCCTGGACTGCCGCCGACGCCTCAGCGGCGACAACATCGACATCCTCTGACAGGGAGGGACCGGCATGAAGATCGCGATCACCGGCGGCGCCGGATTCATCGGCAGCAACCTCGCCCACACCCTGGCCGAGTGCTCGCAGGTGTCCGAAGTCCGGATCGTGGACGACCTGTCCACCGGCTCCAAGGACAACCTCGCCCCACTCGCCGTCCACTTCCTCGAAGGCAGCGTCCTGGACGCCGCCCTCCTGGACCGCGCGTTCCACGGCATCGACGCGATCGTGCACCTGGCGGCGCTCCCGTCGGTACCCCGGTCGGTGAACGACCCCGTCGCCAGCCACCACGCCAACGCCACCGGCACGCTGTCCGTCCTGGAAGCCGCCCGACGGGCGGGCGGCGTGCAGGTGATCGCCGCCTCCTCGTCCTCCGTCTACGGCGCGAACCCGCGCCTGCCCAAACACGAAGGCCTGCTCCCGGCTCCGATGAGCCCGTACGCCGCGAGCAAACTCGCGGGCGAGGCGTACCTGAGCGCCTACCACCACTCCTACGGCCTGCCGGTCCTCCCGTTCCGCTTCTTCAACGTCTACGGGCCCCGGCAGCCCGCCGGGCACGCCTACGCCGCCGTGGTGCCGGCCTGGATCAGCGCCGCGACCACCGGCCGGCCCCTGGTGGTGCACGGCGACGGCGGCCAGACCCGCGACTTCACGTACGTCGCCACCGTCTGCCGCATCCTCGCCCGGGCAGCGCTGCGCACCGTCGCCGACCCCGAACCGGTGAACCTCGCCTACGGCACCCGCACCTCCCTGCTGGACCTGATCGCCGAACTCGAACTCGCCACCGGGACGACCCTGCACCCGCAGCACACCGCGGCCCGCCCCGGAGACGTCCGGCACTCCCAGGCGGACAACACCCGGCTGCGCACCCTGTTCCCCGAGGTCGAGCCGACCACCCTGCGCGAGGGCCTGGAACAGACCGTCGGGTGGTTCCGCGGCAGGGCCTGAGGCCCCCGTGCCCCTGGTCAGCCCCGGTGGTCGAAGGTGTCCGGGTCGGGGCCGATCCGGCCCCCGTCGGCGAGGGCGGCGATGGCGGACAGGTCCTCCGGGCCCAGGGCGAAGTCGAAGACGCCGATGTTCTCCCTGATCCGGGCCGGGGTCGCGGAGCGGGGGATCACCAGGTTGCCGAGCTGGAGGTGCCAGCGGATGACCACCTGGGCCGGCGTCTTCCCGTACCGGTCGGCGATCCGGGCGAGGGCGGGCTCGGCGAGCAGCCGGCCGCCCTGGGCGAGCGGGCTCCACGCCTCGGTGGCGATGGAGTGCTCGGCGGCGAGCGTGCGCATCCGCTCCTGGGGGAGGTAGGGGTGCAGCTCGATCTGGTTGACGGCCGGGACGACGCCGGTCTCCGCCAGCAGCCGTCCGAGCGTCGCGGCGGTGAAGTTGGAGACGCCGACCGCCCTGGCGCGCCCCTCGGCGTGCAGCAGCTCCAGGGCCCGGTACGACTCGACGTACCGGTCCTGCCGGGGGAGGGGCCAGTGGATCAGGTAGAGGTCCACGTAGTCGGTGCCCAGGCTGCGCACGCTCGCGTCGAACGCGCGGAGGGTGCGGTCGTAGCCCTGGTCGGCGTTCCCCAGCTTGGTGGTGAGGAAGACCTCCGGCCGGGGGATGCCGACGTCGCGGACGGCCCGGCCGACGCCCTCCTCGTTGCGGTAGACCCGGGCGGTGTCGATGCGGCGGTAGCCGGCCTCCAGCGCGTGGGTGACGGCCGTGTAGGCCTGGTCGTCGGTCAGCGGCCAGACACCGAGGCCGACGCGCGGGACGGCGGAGCCGTTGTTGAGGACGAGGCGTTGCACGGGGCGGGCCTTTCCGTTCCGGGGTACGGCGGCGGCTTGCCCTTCGAGTGTGTCGCCGCAGGCCGCTCCGAGGAAGACCGCCCGGGTGGTGACGGACGGTCAGATTCGTTGTGCCGCCCGAAGCGCGCGCGGGTTCGCCGCTGAACCCGACGGTTCCCCGGTCGCGTTACGAAGGCTAGAGCAGCCGGCTGACGCGGACAGGGAAAGGTCGGGAAAGATGCGATTTGGCGACATGCTGCACGGACACCGGAAGCACCGGGGCCTGACCCAGCAGCAACTGGCCGATCTCGCCACGCTGAGTGTTCGCGCGGTGCGCAACCTGGAACGGGGCGGGGCGCTGCGGCCCCGGCGGGAGACGGTGCGGCTGCTCGTGGACGTGCTGCGGCTGGACGCCGACCAGCGGGCGCAGTTCGAGTCGGCGGCGTTCGAGTCGACGGCGTTCCCCGAGGGGCCGGGCGCGGCGCCCCGTGATCGCGGCCCCGGCTTGCGGGGGCCCGGGGCGCGCGTTTGAGTGGGAAGGTACCGGCGGAATCGGGGGCGAGGAGGCGCCATGTCGCACCACAAGTCCAACAAGGACGTCGAAGGCGACCCGGACACCGGGCACGGGCGCGGTCTGCCCCGGCGGCCCGACGAGGAGGAGCTCGACGAGCGCACCGAGGAGGACCGCGAGGAGGTGGGCCTGCCCCCGGACCCGGACGCGGACGACCGGCCCGAGCAGGGCCGGCGGTAGGGGCCGGGGCCACTGCCGAGCCCGGCCGGAGCCGCGCTACGGGCCGGTGGGGTCGCCCGTCTCCCCGGTCCTGGTCGGCCGGGTGTGGACCTTGGCGACGCAGGCCGGGAGGGCGGCGGCGTGGTCGTGGTCCCGGGCCCGGTACGCGCTGGGGGTCTCGCCGACCAGCTGGGTGAACCGCGAGCTGAACGAGCCCAGCGAGGTGCAGCCGACCGCCATGCAGACCTCCGTCACGCTCAGGTCGCCGCGCCGCAGCAGTGCCTTGGCCCGCTCGATCCGGCGGGTCATGAGGTAGCCGTACGGGGTCTCGCCGAAGGCGGCGCGGAAGCTGCGGGAGAAGTGGCCCGGCGACATCAGTGCGGTGTGCGCCAGCGCCGGCACGTCCAGTGGCTGGGCGTAGTCGCGGTCCATCCGGTCGCGGGCCCGCCGCAGCCGGGCGAGGTCGGGTAGGGGGAGTCGGGACACCTGGGGCACGTCTGCCACGCTACCCGCCCGGTCCGACAGGGTCGCGCGGAGGCGTGCGCCGGCCGCCGCCCCGGGCCGCCTCCCCGCCCCGTCCGCTCCCGCGCCCCCGCTCCCGCACCCCCGTTCCTGCGCCCTGCCCTGCACTGTCCCCGCACCCCCGTTCCTGCGCCCTGCCCTGCCCTGCGCTGTCCCCGCGCCCCGCCTCCGCACCCCACCGCCTTGTCCGGACGAATTCCGGTCAAAGGCGCTGTTTTCGAGCAGGGCGGCCGGTATCGGACGAACGGGTCCAGATTCGAACTGGTGGTGGAGTGGGTGTGCCGCTCTTGTCGCGCGTGCACATGAACTTTCGTCAATTCCCTTGCGGATATATTAGATTGCCGGTCTGCTGATGAACTCCTGATCGGCCCGGGTGTGATAACCCGTCGATGATGAGAGCGGGACATTGGGACGAACGAGGAAGCGAACGAGGTGCGCCGCGCAGGTCGCGGCGCTGACGGTGGGACTGTCCGCCGCAGCGCTGGTGACGGCGCCGGCGGCTTTTCCACAACCCGGCGACGGGACGGTGACCGTCCGGGTGATCCGGGCGGTGGACACCAGTGGAGTGTGGACACCAGCCCTGGAGCCAGGGCTCGCGGGCGTGAAAGTGACGCTCACGGATGACGCCGGGGTCGCGATCGAGGGGGTGACGGCGGCCGACGGGACGGTCACGCTGGCCCCGGCGACGGCCAAGCCGTCCGGGGGCAAGTACCGGGTGCAGGTGGTGAATCCGAAGCCCGGGGTGCTGTTCCCGGCGTTCGCCTCGCGGCAGGGGCTGGACGGCGCGCCGACCCAGCTGAGCAGCAACGAGGAGTTCGTCGACCTCTCGGGCGGCAAGAACGTGGCGTACACCACCGGGCTCTGGAACCCCGGTGACTACTGCCAGAAGAACGCCCCGCTGGTCACGACCTGCCAGCCGATGGACCGCGAGGGCGGGGCCCAGCGCACGCTGGTCTCCTTCCCGTACAGCGCGCGTGGCCAGGACGGCGAAGGCGTGACCGCCACGAACCTCGCCACCAACGCCGATACCGGCACGCTGTACGGCATCGCCTGGAACAAGGCCGACCGGCGGTTGTTCTCCTCGGCGGTGGCCAAGCGCACCACCGACTACGGCCCGGGCGGTGCCGGGGCGGTCTACGTCACCGACATCGCGCAGAAGAAGACGACGCTGTTCACCACCGTCCCGAACGCGGGCTCGACGGCCCACGGCGGCGGTACCGACGACGCCTTCCTCGACACGCCGGGCAAGGAGAGCCTCGGCGGCATCAAGATCACCGACGACGGCAAGGACCTGTTCGTCGTCAACCTCAACGACCGCAGGCTCTACCGCTACAACGCCACCCTGCCGGCCGCCGGGAGCCCGACGGCCTCCTACCCGATCCCCGACCCGGGCTGCCCGGCGGCGGGGGACTGGCGTCCGTTCGGCCTCGGCCTCCAGGACGGCACCGGCTACCTCGGCGGAGTGTGCTCCGGCGAGTCCACCGGCAAGCTCACCGACCTGCGCGCGGTGGTCCTGCCCTTCGACCTCGCCACCGGCGTGTTCGGCAAGCCGGTGCTGGACCAGCCGCTGGACTACCCGCGCCAGTCCACCGTCGGTTCGGGCCCGTGCGACGGTGCGGGCTGGTTCCCGTGGACGAGCACCTACCCGACCACGCAGAACGGCCGCCCGTGCGGCAGCGCCACCATCGCCAAGCCCGAGCCCGAGTTGGGCGAGATCACGTTCGAGACCGACGGCTCGATGCTGCTGGCCTTCCGCGACCGCTTCAGCGACCGCGCGCCGGGCGCCCCGGTGCCGGGCTTCGTCGCCGTCGTCATGTCCGGCGGGGACCTGAACAAGGCCTGCCGGGCGAACGGCACGTACGTGATGGACACCAACAACGGGTGCGGGCTCGCCCCCCGGGGCACCCGGTTCTTCGACACGACCTGGGGAGGCCACCGCAACACGGCGTTCGCCGGCATGGCGCTGTCCAAGGTCGAGAGCACCGTCGCGGTCTCCGCCTTCGACCCCAACCACACCGCTCTCGGGTACGGCACGTCGTTCCTCCAGCGGGCGAACGGCCAGCAGGACCCGCAGTTCGGTTTCCGGCTCAACCCGGCCGGGACGATCGCGCCGTTCGGCAAGGGCGCCTCGATGGGCGACCTGGAGGTGCTCTGCGACCAGGCGCCGCTGCAGATCGGCAACCGGGTCTGGTACGACCCCGAGCGCAAGGGCATCCAGAACCCGGGCCAGCGCCCCGTCGAGGGCGCGACCGTCCACCTCTACGACGAGTCGGGCAAGCTGGTCGGCACGACGAAGACGACGAAGCGCGGCGAGTACTACTTCGACGACTCGAACGTCACCGGCGGTCTCAAGCCGAGGACCAAGTACACGATCCGGCTCGACAACCCGGCGGACTACGCCAAGGGCGGGCCGCTCTACCAGTGGGTGCCCACCGACGCGGACGTCGGCGACAACCACTTCATCGATTCCAAGGGCCTGGTGCCGCCCGGTACGAAGTTCCCCGAGCGGGCGCTGACCACCGGCGGGCCGGGCGAGAACGACCACACCTTCGACTTCGGGTTCCGGCAGCAGGAGGGCGCGCTGCGCCTGGTCAAGCACGACCAGGACGGCAAGCCGCTGGCGGGGGCGAAGTTCCAGCTGTGGCACGACACCAACGGCACCGACGGGTTGCAGACCGGCGGTGACAAGCCCGACACGGCGGTGGGCGGCCCCTGCACGACCGGCGCCGACGGCCTCTGCCAGGGCGCCGGGGTGCCGGGGACGTACTACTGGCAGGAGCTCAGCCCGCCCGACGGCTACGCGGCTCCGGACACCACCGTGTTCGGCCCGCTGGCGCTGACCTCCGACAACCTCGCGGACGGTGTCTCGGTGACGGCGGTCAACCGGCTGCTGCCCACCCCGACGCCGACCCCGACGCCGACCAACTCGTCGAGCCCGCCGAGCCCGTCGAGTTCGCCGAGCACGCCGGAGCGGACCACGCCGCCGGGGCCGACGGAGTCGCCGAGCCCGTCGACGGCGAACCCGCTGCCCCCGCCCGGGGGACAGCTGCCCAGCACCGGCGCCAGTGCCCTGGTGCCGCTGGGGATCGTCGGCGGCGCGGTGCTGGTGGCGTCCGGCGGTGCGCTGGTCCTCGTCGCCCGTAAGCGCAGGGCGCGGCACCAGTAGGAATAGGAAGCGGTGAGGAGGGGCGGGCCCGTGGCGTGAGTCATGCCACGGGCCCGCCCGCCGCTCGTTCGCACGACGGTGACGACGAGCATGACGGCGACGACGAGCACGACGGTGATGACAAGGAGGAGGGCTGCCAGATGGCCCGCAGGAAGATCGGGAAGAGGGCGCGGTTGCGCCTGCTCGTCGGGGTGGTCGGCGCGGTGGTGGTCGCCGGGGCCACGGTCCTCGGGGTGACGGCCTGGGGCGAACCGGAGGAACGGGCGGTGACCATGGACGAGGCGTCCCGGCTGGCGCTGTCCCGGCTGACGCTGTACCAGGCCAGCCCGGCGGCGGTGGTGCTCACCGCGGCGGAGGGCGGCGGCGTGCAGATCCGGGTGGAGGGGGTGGTGGACTACCGCACCCGCCGGGGAGTGGGCCGCTACCAGGTCTCCGGGGCCTCGGGTCAGCTCGACCACGGCCTGATCATCTGGGACGGCGACGGCCTCGGGCTGGCCCCGGAGCCGGCCGGCTCCGGCCCCGCCTGGGAGCAGGCCGAGCACGTCCCCCGCTCCGGCTGGTCGCCGCGCTCCTACACGGCGGACCCGCTGGACGCCGGGCTCGGCCTGCTGGTCCGCCTCGGCGCGGACCGGCCGGACAACCCGCTGCTGCTCGCCCAGTCCGGGGCGCGCCTGCTCGGCCGGGACCGCATCGACGGCCGCGACTACGACCGCTTCTCGGGCCCGCGCGCCCAGGGCGCAGCCCCGGACGGCGGGCCGTCGCCGCTGACCTACTGGGTCGACGGCGCCGGCGCGCTGCGCCGGGTCACCATGCGGATGTCCGGCCTGGGCACCCCGACGACCGTCGACCTCACCGGGCGGCAGGACGGCGTGCGGATGCCGGAGGCGCCGTGGGCCGCCGGGTGAGGCCCCGGGGCCGCCGGGGCTGCGGCTCACCGGGGCCCGGGCTCACCGGGGTTGCGGCACGGCGGCGGTGTCCGTGGGCAGGGCGTAGCGGTCCGGGTCGACGGGCCCCGGAAGGTCCGTCGCCGGCCGGCCCGGCGCCGACGGGTCGGGCAGGGAGGGCTGCGCGTCCGGGGCCCGCACCTGGTGGAACGGCACGCCGGGCGGCGCCATGACGGTGGCGGGCCGGCCGCCGGGGAGCGGGCCGCGGCCCTGCGCCCCGCACGCCGCCAGGCCCTCCAACTGCTCCGGGCTCTGGGTGTCGGGCGTGTTGCCGGTGAAGCAGTTGCCGGGGTCGGTGGAGGCCAGCACGAGGTCGACGCCGTTGCCCGTGGCGCGGTTGCCCTCGACGCGGTTGCCGCTCGCCGGGTGCCCGGGCGGGTCGGTGACGATGACCCCGGCGGCGCGGTTCCCCTGGACGAGGTTGCGCAGCACCTGGTTCGCGGTGCCGCCGCCGATCCCGAGGCCGATGCCGAAGCCGCCGTCCGCCTGCTCCGGGGTGTCGGCGGCGTTGTTGTCGGCGATCACGTTCCCGGCGATCACCGCGCCGTGCTGCGGGGCGAGGGATTCCAGGTCGTTGGAGTTCACCGTCACGCCGACCCGGTTGCCGACCACCCGGTTGCCGAGGATGCTGAGCCCGTCGGAGGCGTTGGTCAGCTCGATGCCGACCGCGTTGCGGTCCACGGTGTTGCCGTGCACGAGGGTGTCGCAGGGCTTGCACTGGCCGACGTAGATCCCGGAGTCGGCCTGCCCGGAGGCGTAGGAGTCCTCGATCACGCCGCCGCGCGCGTCGAAGGCGTAGATGCCGTACAGGCCGTTGTCGTACGCCGTCACCCGGGAGGCCCGGAAGCCCTGGACGGGCGGGAAGCGGTTGGTGTCGAGCGGGTCGTACGCGGAGCCGCCGGCGCCGTGCCGTTGCAGGTGCTCGTCGGTGACGCCGGTGAACAGGACGCCGTTGGCGAGGTAGCCGTGCACGGTGAGGTTCTCCACCACCGAGCCGGCGCCGGTGACGGTGATGCCGTTGACGAGCCGCACCCCGCCGTCGAGGACGACGCCGTTGCGGTCCGTCCCGCGCAGGACGATGCGCGGCTTGGTGATCCGGACGCTCTCCGGGTACACGCCCGGGTGGACCAGCACCGTGTCGCCCTCGCGCGCGACGTCCACGGCCTGCTGCACGGTCGGGAAGTCCTCCGGGACCTGGACGACCGTACCGGCCGGATGGCGCGCCTCGTCGGAGGAGGAGCCCGATGCCGCGCAGCCGGCCAGCGCCAGGGTGGCGGCGAGCAGCGCCGCGGACAGCCGTCGCAGCGGTCTCGTCGCACGTGCAGGTGAGGGTCGGTGGGTGAGTTGACGCATCATCGGGATTTGCATGAGAGGTGTTCTATCGTCTCCAATGTCGCCCATGCATGCCGAAACCGGAAAAGTGCGGAAACAGACGGAAGCCGCCGGATCCGGTGTGGAGCGGAGGGCGCTGCTCGCGGCCGGAGCGGTGCTCGCCGCCGGACTCGGCGCCGGCGTCCAGGCGTTGGCGCACGGCGGCCACGAAGGCGCCGCGCCGCACCCGGCGGCCCCGCCACCCGGACCGGCACCCCTCTTCCACGGCCCCCGCCAGGCCGGCGTGACCACACCGCCGCAACCCGCCACCCAGCTGCTGGCCTTCGACCTCGCACCCGCGACCACCGCCGGCGGCCGGGACGCCCTGCGCGGCCTGCTCGCGGACCTCACCCGGCTGCTGGCCGCCGCGACCGCCGGGAGCTCGCCGGACCTGCGGCTCCAGGGCGCCGAACCGGCCCGGCTCACCAGCCTGGTGGGCGTCGGCCCCGACCTCGCCGCCCGGCTCGGCCTGAACGTCCCGACCGCGCTCGCCGACCTGCCGGCCTTCGCCGGCGACCGCCTCGACCCGGCGCGCGGCGGCGGCGACGTCCTCCTCCAACTCTGCGGCGCCGACCGCTGGACGCTGACCGTCGTCGCCGAACTCGCCACCACCGCCGCCCGCGCCGCCGGGGCCACGCCCCGCTGGACCCAGTCCGGCTTTCTGCCCGCCACCGCCCCGGGCACCACCGCCCGCAACCTGTTCGGCTTCAAGGACGGCACCGCCAACCCCGACGAGTCGACCGCCCGGCAGTGGGTCTGGGGTCCGGCGGGGGCGCACGAGAACGGCACCGTCCTGGTCTACCGGCGGATCCGGATGGACGTCGCCGCCTTCGCGGCCCTCCCCGCGGACCGGCGCGACCTGGTCATCGGCCGCCGTGCGGGCGACGGCGCCCCGCTCACCGGCAGCGCCGAACACGACGAACCGGACGTCTACGCCAAGAACCCGGACGGCTCCTACGTCATCCCCGCCACCGCCCACGTCCGGCTCAGCAGCCCCCGCCTCGACGGCGGCGCGCGCATGCTCCGCCGCGGCTACAGCTACGACGACGGCCCGGACGACCGCGGCCTGCTCTTCTGCGCCTTCATGCGCGACCCCGCCCAGTTCACCCGCGTCCAGACCCGCCTCGCCACCCGCGACGCCCTCAACCCGTTCGTCCAGCACCAGGCCTCCGCCGTCGCCTACGTCCTCCCTGGCGCCCCCGAGGGCGCCACCCTGGGCGAGCAGCTCTGGGGCTGAGGGGGAGCAGGGGCTTGCCCGCGACGGCCCGGGGGCCGGCGCGGGCTGCTCGCTGCGGGCGGCCCGGCGCCCCCGGCTACCAGGTGACCGGCAGGTGGGCGGGGCTGCGGGTGGTGGTGCCGAGTTGCCAGGTGAGCCGGTCGACGGGGGTGGTGAGGCGCAGGCCCGGGAGGGCGGCGGCGAGGCGGCGGAGGGATTCGCGCATTTCCAGGCGCATCCGCCAGGCGCCGAGGCAGTAGTGGGGGCCGGCGCTGAAGGCGAGGGTCGGGGCGGGCAGCGGGTGGTCGAGGCCGGCGTCGAGGCCCTCGGGGAAGACGGCGGTGTCGCGGTTGGCGCTGCCGAGGCTGACGGCGAGGACGGCGCCGGCGGGGATCCGGACGCCGCCGAGGTCGACCGGTTCGGTGGCGCGCCGGGTGGTGGCCTCGTCGTCGCCGAGCGGGATGAAGTGGAGGAGTCGTTCGGTGACGCGTTCGGTGGTGTCGGGATCGGCGAGTCGGGGCCACTGCTCGGGGCGTTCGCCGAGCAGGTAGACGAGGGCGTTGCCGAGGGCGCCGGTGACGCTCTCGTTGCCGCTGGCGGTGAGCCCGCAGACCAGGTAGACGAGTGATTCCTCGGGGACGCCGCCGTCCTGGTCGGCGGCCTGGACGAGGCGGCTGACCAGGTCCTCGCCGGGGTGGTGGCGGCGGCGGGCGATCAACTCGCCGGTGTAGGCGGCGTATTCGGCGAGCGCCTCGGCCGGGTCCAGGGTGCCGTCCGCCGCGTCGCCACTGTCGTCCGGGGTGCCGCCGTCGTCCGGGGTGCCGTCGGCGAGGATCGCCCTGGTCCAGCGGCGGAGCCGTTGCTCGTCGAGGCGGTCCGGGCCGTCGCCGTCGAGCCCCATCAGGCGGCTGGTGACGGCGAAGGGCACCGGCCGGGTGAAGGCGGTGACCAGGTCGGCGGGGGTGCCGCCGGCCGCGAGGGCGTCGACGGCCTGCTGGACGCTCTCCGCGACCCAGGGCTGCCAGCCGGCGATGGCGCGCGCGGTGAAGGCCCGTTGGACGGTGCTGCGCAGCCGGCGGTGTTCCGGCCCGTCCTGGTTGAACATCGACGCCGGGTTGCTGGAGACGTCGGCGCCGCCGCCGGGGGTGCCGACGGTGGCCAGGTCGCCGCGGGTGAAGCGGGGGTCGGTGAGGGTCTGGCGGACGTCGTGGTAGCGGGTGACCAGCCAGGCGGGGGTGCCGTCGGGGAGGGTGGTGGGGTGGGGCGGCTGGGCGGGGGTGACGGGGAGTCGGTGCAACGGGGGGAGGGCGGGTGCGGCGGTGGACATGGGTCCCTTCGGGGTCGGCGGTCCGGCGCGGGATGAGAATCCAACTGTCTTATTTACGTAGATCGTTGGATTCCGCTGCTGCTTGTCCAGTTGGTCCCGATGGTAGCGATTCCACCTCCCCCGGTCAGGGTTTCACCGGGCCCGGCCCGTCAGCCCGTCAGTGGGCCGGTCCGTCGGTCGGCCAGCCCGAGGTCGCGCAGGTGGGCGGTGAGCGCGGCCGGGTCGACCGCCCCCGCGGTGAGCCCGACGTGGCCGTCGGGGCGGACCAGTACGACGGCGTCGCCGTCGATCCCGTAGGCGCGGCGGGCGTGGCCGCCGGGGTCGAGGACGCCGGCCCGGTGCACGCCCGGGAGGTCGGGCAGGGCGGTCAGGGCGGGGTGCTCGCCGAAGGCCAGCAGGGTGGCGTGCGGGCCGCGGAAGAGGTCGAACAGGCGGGTGGGGGCGCCGTCGGCGGTGGCGCAGGGCGCGTCCGGGGCGCGGTCCCCGGCGCGGATGCCGGTGGCGTCGTCCAGGTCGCGGCCGAGCGGCCCGCCCCGGTAGTGGACGGACAGCCCGGTGAGGTCGGCGCCGGCCGAGTTGGCCAGGCTGAGGAGCTGGTCGGTCAGGGCCCGGGCCCCGCCGTCGCCGCTGAACAGTGCCCGGTGCTGGGCGGAGGAGGCGGCCAGGACGGCGCGGGCGACGGGCAGCCGTTCGGCCTGGTAGCTGTCGAGGAGCGGGTCGGGGGCGCCGCGCAGCGCCGCCGCCAGCTTCCAGCCGAGGTTGTGCGCGTCCTGGATGCCGGTGTTCATGCCCTGGCCGCCGGCCGCGGACTGACAGTGGGCGGAGTCCCCGGCGAGGAACACCCGGCCCTCGCGGTAGCGCTCGACCATGCGTACGGTCGGCCGCCAGACGGTGGACCAGGTCGGCTCGTGCAGCCGGGCGCCGGGCAGGCCGGCCCGTTCGGCGAACAGCTGCCGGAAGGTGTCCAGGGTGGGGGCGGGCAGCCGCCCGTGCCCGTCGGGGGTGACGGAGGCGTGGACGGCCCAGGTGTCGTCCTGGCGCAGCGGGACCAGTACCAGGGCGCCGACGCCGAACCGGGGGTCGTCCCAGACGTGCAGGGCGTCCGGCGCGAACCCGTCCAGGCGCATCGTGGCCATCAGGAAGCGCTCCTCCTCCCAGGTCTCGCCGAGGAACGGGATGCCCGCGAGTTTGCGGACGGTGCTGCGGCCGCCGTCGCAGCCGACCAGGTAGCGGGCGGCGATCCGCTCGGTGGCGGCCCCGGCGCGCTCCCCGTGCTGGACGATGGCGAGGACGCCGTCCCCGTCCTGGGTGTGGTCGACGAGCCCGGTGTCCAGTTCGACCCTGACGCCGTAGTCGGCGAGCCGGTCGCGCAGCACGGCCTCGGTGTGGTGCTGGGCGAGCATCAGCAGGCCGCCGTAGGGGCGGTCGGGGGTCGGGGCGTTGGCGGGTGCCGGGTCGACCTCGTGGCGGAGCCGGTCGCCCCGGTAGCTGCGGATCTTGAGGTTGAGGTCGCCGCGGGCGAGGATCTCGCCGGCCACGCCGAGGTCGTCGAACACCTCCAGCGTCCGGGGGTTGACGCCCTTGCCGCGGACGCCGCGGTCGCGGAGGGCCGGGTCCCGTTCGATGATCCGGCAGTCGACTCCCGCGCGGGCCAGTCCGACGGCGAGCGTCAGTCCGACCGGGCCGGCGCCGACCACGAGGACGTCGGTCGTACGGGCAGTGCTCATGGCGGGCCCCTCCTCGACATAAGATACGAAGCGTTTCTTAATCTCGACTGTAGACTCGGCCCGATAAGAAACGCAACGTATCTACAGGGATGGGTGCGGACCTCGGTGACGACCGGCAGCACAACGGAGGACGGACCGGCGGGCGGCAGGGCCTCCCGCCGGCGCGGCGACGAACTGGAACAGGCGATCCTCGACGCCGTCTGGGCCGAACTCGCCGACCACGGCTACGACCGGCTCACCATGGACGGTGTCGCCGCCCGCGCCCGGACCAGCAAACCGGTGCTCTACCGCCGCTGGCCCAACCGCGCCGCGCTGGTCGTCGCCGCCCTCGGCCGCAACGCCCCCGACTACCGGGAGCCGCCCGACACCGGCGAACTGCGGGCCGACCTCTCGCTCTTCCTGCGCAGGCTGCTGCACCGCTTCGACGACCTGCCGCAGGACGCCGTGCACGGCCTCCTGGTCGACCTGATGCGCGACCCCGAACTGCGCGAGCACTTCCGCGGGCTGGTCTCCCAGGGGCCGGTGGGCGGCCTGACGGCGATGCTGCGCCGCGCCGCCGACCGGGGCGAGATCAACCCCGCGCGGCTCACCCCCCGCACCTGCTCCCTCCCGCTCGACCTCCTGCGCGAGGCCGCCCTGCTCGGCGGCGGCGTCCCGCCCGACCACGTCGTCGACGAGATCCTCGACGAGGTCGTCCTGCCGCTGCTCAGGGCGCCCTCCGCGGGCTGACCCGCGAGGCCGGGGTCCTATGCTCGGAGCCGGTCGAACATCCGTACGCGAAAGGGGTCCGCGCATGAGCGGCAGCGTGGTGGCGGTCAGCAGCAGCGCCGAGTACTCGTTCACCAAGCCGAACCGTGACGGCATCGTGCTGCTCGCCGGGCTCGGGGTGGAGGGGGACGTGCACGCCGGGGTGACGGTCAAGCACCGTTCGAGGGTCGCCCAGGACCCGGACCAGCCCAACCTGCGCCAGGTCCACCTCATCCACGAGGAGCTCCTCACCGAACTCGGCGAGTCGGGCTTCGCGGTGGCGCCGGGCGCGCTCGGCGAGAACATCACCACCCGGGGCCTCGACCTGCTCGGCCTGCCGGTCGGCGCGGTGCTGCGGATCGGCCCCGAGGCGGTGCTGGAGGTCACCGGCCTGCGCAATCCGTGCCGGCAGATCGACGCCTACCGGCAGGGGCTGTTGAAGCAGGTCGTCGGGCGTGACGAGAACGGCGCCGTCGTCCGCCGGGCCGGCATCATGACCATCGTGCGCGCGGGCGGACCGGTCCTTCCCGGCGACGCGATCTCGGTGGAGCTGCCGCCCGGCCCGCACCGCCCGCTCGACCGGGTCTGACCGGCTGCCCGGCCCGCATCCCGCCAGGCATACCCCCGCCCCGTACACCGAACGCCCCCGACGGCCCTGCCGCCGGGGGCGTTCGGCCGACAGGGCCTAGCCGAGGCGGCCGACCAGGTCGTAGCCGGCCTCGTCCACGGCGGCGGCGACGGCCTCGTCGGCGAGCGGCAGGGTGCTGTCGACGGTGACCTTGCCGGTGGCGAGGTCCACGGCGACGTCGGTGATGCCGTCGATCTTCCGCAGTTCGGCGGTCACCGAGGTGACGCAATGGCCGCAGGTCATGCCCTTCACCTGGAAGACGGCCCGCCCGGCGGTCCCGGTGGCGGGGGCCTCGGTGGCGCCGGTGCCGCAGGAGCCGCAGCAGGAGGCGGTGGTCTCGGCGGCGGTCTCGGTGGCGGGGGACTCGACGGTGGCGGTGGTCTCGGACATGGGGGTGCTCCTGTCATCAGTGCCCGGCGCCGGCCGCGGGTGCGGCCGGCCGCTTCGCCTGGAGAACGTACCATACCCCCCAGGGGTAATTGAGGGCGGCGCCCGCGACGGCCGCGAACGGACTCGACCGATCGTCAACCGATCCTTGTGGCACTCTCGTTGCGCCCTTCCGGCAGGGTGGAAGCGGCCGCCCGCATCCCGGCGGCCGGCGCCGGCAGGCGGCCGATCCCATCACCCGAGGTGACACCCCATGGACCACACCACCCGACCCGGAGCGCGCGGGCCGCGCGGACTGCGCGAGATCCTGGCGGCCGGCGAGCGGACGTACTCCTTCGAGTTCTTCCCGGCCAAGGACGACGCCGGTGAGCGCTCCCTGTGGGCCGCGATCCGGCGGGTGGAGGCGGTCGCGCCGACCTTCGTCTCCGTCACCTACGGCGCCGGCGGCTCCTCGCGCGACCGCACCATCGAGACCACCGAGCGGATCGCCGCCCAGACCACGCTGCGGCCGGTGGCCCACCTGACCGCCGTCGGCCACTCCACCGCCGAACTCCAGGCCGTCCTGCGCCGCTACGCGGACGTCGGGATCCGCGACGTCCTCGCCCTGCGCGGCGACCCGCCCGGCAACCCGAACGGCGTCTGGCAGCCGCACCCCCGGGGCCTGCGGCACGCCGCCGAACTGGTCGAACTGGTCAAGGGCTGCGGCGCGTTCACGGTCGGGGTGGCGGCCTTCCCGGAGCGCCACCCGCGCTCGGCGGACTGGGCGGACGACATCCGGCACTTCGTCGCCAAGTGCCGGGCGGGCGCCGACTACGCCGTCACCCAGATGTTCTTCGACGTCGAGCACTACCTGCGGCTGCGCGACCGGCTCGCCGAGGCCGGCTGCGACACCCCGGTCATCCCGGAGATCATGCCGGCCACCGACGTCCGCCAGATCGCCCGCTTCGCCGAACTCAGCGGCGCCTCCTTCCCGGCGGGCCTGGCCGCACGGCTGGAGGCGGCCCGCGGCGACCGGCCGGCCGCGCACCGCATCGGCGTCGACCACGCCACCCGGATGGCCGAGCGCCTGCTCCGCGAGGGTGCGCCCGGCCTGCACTTCATCACGCTGAACCGCTCCACCGCGGCCCTGGAGATCCACCGCAACCTCGGGCTGGACCGGCCGGCGTGGCCGGCCCCGCTGGCGGCGGCCTGACGGGGGAGTGCCGCCCCCGGCGAGGTGCGAGGGGTGATACCCGGTACGGGTATATGGTGCTCGGCGCTGGCGAACCCGGGGCACCAGGGAAGGCGGACCCACCATGCACGCGATCCTGCACGCGCTGTCCATCGCCGGATCGATGACCTGGGAGATCACCTGGGCGCTGATCCTCGGCTTCCTGTTCTCCGCCGTCGTCCAGGCCGTCGTCCGCAAGTCCACCGTCGTCCGGCTGCTCGGCGACGACCGCCCCCGCACCCTCGGCGTCGCCGCGCTCCTCGGCGCGGCCTCCTCCTCCTGCTCGTACGCGGCCGTGGCCCTCGCCCGCTCGCTGTTCCGCAAGGGCGCGGACTTCACCGCCGCGATGGCCTTCGAGATCGCCTCGACCAATCTGGTCGTCGAACTCGGCGTCATCCTGGCCCTGTTGCTCGGCTGGCAGTTCACGGCGGCCGAGTTCGTCGGCGGGCCGGTGATGATCCTCGTCCTCGCCCTGCTCTTCCGGCTGCTGCTGCGTGACCGGCTGCTGCGCGAGGCCCGCGCCCAGGCGGAACGCGGCCTGGCCGGCTCGATGGAGGGCCACGCGGCGATGGACATGTCCGTCGCCGGGGAGGGCTCCTTCACCCGGCGGCTGCTGTCCCGGCGGGGCGTCACGGCCGTGTCGCACGTGTTCGTGATGGAGTGGGCGGCCATCCTCAAGGACCTCGTCCTCGGGCTGCTCATCGCCGGTGCCATCGCCGCCTGGGTGCCGGACTCCTTCTGGCAGGCCTTCTTCTTCGCCGACCACCCGCTCGTCGGCCGGCTGTGGGGTCCGCTGGTCGGTCCGGTGGTGGCGATGGCGTCCTTCGTCTGCTCGATCGGCAACGTGCCGCTCGCGGTGGTGCTGTGGAAGGGCGGGATCAGCTTCGGCGGGGTCGTCGCGTTCATCTTCGCGGACCTGCTGATCCTGCCGATCCTCAACATCTACCGGAAGTACTACGGGCGCCGGACGGCCCTGTTCCTGCTCGGCACCTTCTACGTGGCCATGGTGGTGGCCGGCTACACCGTCGAGTTCCTCTTCGGCGCGCTCGGCCTGGTCCCCGACCGGCGCGAGGCCGAGATCCCGATGGCGGGCATCGAGTGGAACTACACCACCTGGCTGAACATCGCCTTCCTGCTCCTCGCCGCCGCCCTGCTCGCCCGCTTCCTGCGCACCGGCGGCCGCGCCATGCTCCGGATGATGGGCGGCGAGCCCGCGGCCGGGGACGGGCACCGGCACGACCAGCGCTGACGCCCGGCAGCGGGTACCTCCCGGGGGTTTCGGGCCGGGCGGATCGCCGGACCGGAAAATACCAGCCGGGGGTATCGGTCCATGCTTGCCTCGGGTACCCCTAGGGGGTATAAAGGAACCCGACGCCGACCGATACCCCCCTAGGGTATGAAGGCCGGGCCGGAGACGCTCAGCGCGTTCCCGGAACGACGACTGTCACGAGGAGCAACGATGACCACCCAGGCACCCGCCTCCACGGAGGTGGAACTCTCGATCGGCGGTATGACCTGCGCCTCGTGCGCGGCCCGGATCGAGAAGAAGCTGAACCGCATGGACGGCGTCTCGGCGAGCGTCAACTACGCCACCGAGAAGGCGAAGGTCGCCTTCCCCGCGGGCGTCGACGTCGCCGACCTGATCGCCACCGTCGAGGCCACCGGCTACAGCGCCGCGCTGCCGAAGCCGCCGGCCGCCGAAGGCCCGGCCGGGCAGGCCGAGTCGGCCGACGAACTCGCCCCGCTGCGCCAGCGGCTGGTCACGGCGGTGGCGCTCGCGGTGCCGGTGATCGCGATGGCGATGGTGCCGGCCCTGCAGTTCGACAACTGGCAGTGGCTGTCGCTGGTGCTGGCCGCGCCGGTGGTCACCTACGCCGCCTGGCCGTTCCACCGCGCCGCCTGGACCAACCTCAAGCACGGCGCCGCGACCATGGACACCCTGGTCTCGCTCGGCACCGGCGCCGCGTTCCTCTGGTCCCTGTGGGCGCTGTTCCTCGGCGACGCCGGAATGCCGGGCATGCGGCACGGCTTCGAGCTGACCATCGCCCGCAGCGACGGCCCGTCGAACATCTACCTGGAGGCGGCGGCCGGCGTCACCGCCTTCATCCTGGCCGGCCGCTACTTCGAGGCCCGCTCCAAGCGCACCGCGGGCGCCGCGCTCCGGGCGCTGCTGGAACTGGGGGCCAAGGACGTCACCGTGCTGCGCGGCGGGGCCGAGGTCCGGATCCCGGTCGGCGGTCTGGCCGTGGGCGACCGGTTCGTGGTGCGGCCCGGCGAGAAGATCGCCACCGACGGCGTGGTGGCCGAGGGGGCCTCGGCGGTGGACGCCTCGATGCTCACCGGCGAGTCCGTACCGGTCGAGGTCTCCGTCGGCGACCAGGTCACCGGCGCCACCGTCAACGCCGGCGGCCGGCTGGTCGTCGAGGCCACCCGGATCGGCGCGGACACCCAGCTGTCCCGGATGGCCCGGCTGGTCGAGGACGCGCAGAACGGCAAGGCCGCCGCCCAGCGCCTCGCCGACCGGATCTCCGCCGTCTTCGTCCCGATCGTGATCGTCCTGGCGGTGGCCACCCTCGGCTACTGGCTGGGCACCGGCGAGGGCTGGACCGCCGCCTTCACGGCAGCGGTCGCGGTGCTGATCATCGCCTGCCCGTGCGCCCTGGGCCTGGCCACCCCGACCGCGCTGCTGGTCGGCACCGGCCGCGGCGCCCAGCTGGGCGTCCTGATCAAGGGCCCCGAAGTACTGGAGTCCACCCGCAAGGTCGACACCATCGTCCTGGACAAGACCGGCACCGTCACCACCGGCCGGATGACCCTGCTCGCCGTGCACACCGCCGAGGGCGTCGGCGAGGCCGAGGCGCTGCGGCTGGCCGGCGCCCTGGAGCACGCCTCCGAGCACCCGATCGCCGCCGCGATCGCCACCGCCGCCGCCGAGGCCGGTGAGCTGCCCGCGGTCGAGGGCTTCGAGAACGTACCGGGCCTGGGCGTCCAGGGCGTGGTCGACGGCCACGCGGTGGTCGCCGGCCGGGAGGCGCTGCTGAACGACTGGTCGCAGTACCTGCCGGAGGGCCTGGCCGCGGCCAAGCGCGCCGCCGAGGCGGCCGGGCGGACCGCGATCGCGGTGGGCTGGGACGGCGAGGCCCGGGCCGTCCTGGAGGTCGCGGACGCGGTCAAGCCGACCAGCGCCGAGGCGATCGCCCGGCTGCGCGCGCTGGGCCTGCGTCCTGTGCTGCTGACCGGCGACAACCGGGCGGTCGCCGAGGCCGTCGCGGCCGAGGTCGGCATCGCCCCGGAGCACGTCATCGCCGAGGTCATGCCGCAGGACAAGGTGGAGACCGTCAAGCGGCTCCAGGCCGAGGGCAGGGTCGTGGCGATGGTCGGCGACGGCGTCAACGACGCGGCCGCCCTCGCCCAGGCCGACCTGGGCCTGGCCATGGGCACCGGCACCGACGCCGCGATCGAGGCCGGCGACCTCACCCTGGTCCGCGGCGACCTGCTGGCGGCGGCCGACGCCATCCGGCTCTCCCGCAAGACCCTGGCCACCATCAAGAGCAACCTGTTCTGGGCCTTCGGCTACAACGTCGCCGCCCTGCCGCTGGCCGCGGCCGGGATGCTCAACCCGATGATCGCGGGGGCCGCGATGGCCTTCTCCTCGGTCTTCGTGGTCGGCAACAGCCTGCGGCTGCGCCGCTTCCGCTGAGCCCGTTCGAACGCTGACCGTTCGAACGCCGACCGTCCGAACGCCGAACCGCCCACCCTGCTGGACCCGCCCGAGCCGCCGGCGCCCCGGAACCGCACCAGGTTCCGGGGCCCCGGCGCATCCCGGACCCCGGCCTGTCGCCGGACACTCCGCTCAGCCCCGCGAAGCCCCGCTCAGCCCTGCTCGGGCAGCGCCACCGCCTGCCACCGGTACGCCGCGTCCTCCTGCCAGCACTGCAACTCGCCCTCCACCACCGCGGCCAGGCACAGCCGCCAGTCCTCGCCCATCGCGAGCGCGACCCGGGTGGCCGGGCGCAGCGTCGGCCGCCACCAGCGCGGACGCCGGGAGGCGCCGCCGGCCGGCAGCCGCAGCCGGACGCCGCCCGCGCCGGCCAGCGCCACCGTCGGGCCGCCCCGGTGGCCGGCCATCGCGACGCCGAGGGAGGGCTCGCCGTCGCCGATCTCGGGGGCCGTGCCGGCCGTGCCGAGGGTGTGCAGCTGGACGGAGCCGTCCGGGCGCAGCGTCGCGGCCTGCGGGCCGGCGGAGGTGCGGGCCAGCGCCCCGGCGCGCAGGGCGCCGGGCTGCCCCAGCGGGGCGGGGCCCTGGGCCGAGCCCGGTCGCCAGCTCAGCACCCGCTCCCGGTGCTCGACCAGGACCAGCCAGGATCCGGCCCGCTCCTCCATGGCGGCGAGCACCCGGTCGGCCGGGCAGCCGGGCAGCTCCTGGCCGGTGAGGGTGAGGCCGGGCGCCCAGCGGTAGGAGCGCAGGGCGCCGCCGGCCGCCGTCCAGACCGTCATCTCCCCGGCGGAGTTGACCGCCCCGGCGAGCCCGCTGACGCCGCGCGCGGCCTCCCACCAGCCGGCCGAGGTGCCGACCCAGAGCGTCCCGCCGCGGTCCTCGGCGCAGACCACCAGTTCGCCCTGGCTGCCGGCCCAGCCGGCCAGCAACTCCCTGACCGGGCCGGGCCCCTGGCCGGCCGGCAGGCGCTGCCCGTGGTGTCCGGGGCCGGCCAGTGCAGCGCCGTCGGCGCCGCCGGTGACCAGCAGCGGCCGGCCGGCCCGGTCGGGCAGGACGGCCAGGCCCGCGGTGCGCGCCACCGGTCGGCGGGAGCGCAGGAGTTCGCGGCCGCGGCCCACCCAGGGGCCGAGCGGGGAGGGGCGGCGGTCCGGTTCGCGGGCGAGCGGTTCGCAGGCCCAGCGCGCCAGGTCCTCGCCGTAGCCGGCGGCCAGGAGTTCGGCGCGGGCCTGTTCGGCGGCGAGCCGGTGGTCGAGCCGGCCGTGGTCGGGCAGCAGCAGGGTGCGGGCGAGGGTGCCGACCGCGAACAGGTCCTTGGCGGTGGTGGGGAAGCCGCCGACCTGCTCGGCCTCCGGCGGGACGTGCCCGGGGGTGAACACCGCGACGGTGAGGGTGTGGTCGAGCGGGGCCAGGAAGGTCAGGTCGATCAGTTTGACCTGGTTCTGGGCGTCCACCAGGACGTTGGCGGGGGAGATGTCGCGGTGCACCCAGCGTTTGCGGTGCAGTTCGTCGACGATCCGGCAGAGCCGGGCCAGCACCTCGGCCACCGCCGCCGGGCCGCCGCGCTGGGTGCGGGCCCAGGTGTGCAGCGGCACGCCCTCGACCCAGGGGGAGATCTGGTAGCCGAGCAGCCCGGCGGAGGGCGCGGCGCCGGGCCGGTGCGGGGAGGGGCCGAGCAGGAAGCTGGGCACCACCAGGTCGGTCACGTCCAGGCGGTGGGCGTTGTGCGAGACGTCGTCCCAGCGGCCGAGCCAGCGCCGCACCTCGGAGGGGTCGCGCTCCAGCATGATCTTCGCGGCGACGAGTTCCTTGAGCCCGCTGTGGCCGGTCCGCACCGCCCGCCACACCTCGGCCTCGCCGCCCCGGTGGTGGAATTCCAGGAGCTCGTACTGCTCGGGGTCGAACTCCGGCCCGAACCGGAGCCCGGGCACCCAACGCGACTCGGACACGCATCCCCCGACTGGACCCTGTTGGCCTGTTCGCCCTGACCCGGCCTCGGGCCGGTTCCCGCGCGGTGGTTCTCGCACCGCTTCCGCTGCGTCGCCCAGGATAGTGCTCAATTCTGTTCGTCTGTCCGGTGGAGGGCCTATTCTGATGGGCGCCCGAGCAACATCGAAACAGCGTCAAGTCATGATCACACACCGTGTGTTGATCATCGAGTGGCGTATTTCCAAACGCAGGGGGACAGTGCATGGTGCAGCTCGCGGTGCTGCTGATCGTGGTGGCACTGGCCGGTGCGGCAGCCGTCGTACTGGCCCGCCGCCGACGGAGCCTGGACGCCCAGGCCGTGGCCAAGGCCCTGGCCGCGGCCGCCGAACGGCTCGCCGCCGGCAAGGCCCCGCAGGCCCGTCGCCGCTACGCGCGCCTCGCCCAACGGCTCGCCGCCGGCCCCGAGGAACTGCGCCCGCAACGCGGCCTCGCCCTGCTCGGCCAGGCCGAGGCCACCGTCCCCACCGGCGACCAGCAGGCCACCCTCGCCCTGCACCGCGAGGCCTTCCCGCTGCTCGCCGACCCGGCCCGGCAACTGCCCCGGTGGAGCCTGCACCGCCTCGCCGAGGAGCGGATATCCGCCCCCGAGGGCGACCTCGGGCCGCTGCTCGCCTTCCTCCAGGCCACCGCCGACGGCGCCGAACCTGGTGAGGAGGCCGCAGCCGCCGCCCGTGCCACGGACTGGCTCCAACGGCTCTGCCGCGAGGGCTCCCCCGAGCAGCGCGAGAGCGCCACCACCCGGTCGCTGGCCGCACTGCCCGGCCGGGACTGGCCGGTCCTGGCCCGGGCCGCCCTGCTGCGCGGCACCGACCGCGCCGCCGAGGCCGAGACCCTGCTCGCCGCGGCCGCCCCCGGCGGCAGCGGCGAACTCTGGTTCCGCTGGGGCGCCCAGCTGTTCACCCTGCACCAGGACGAACCCGCCGTCGCCGCCTTCGACGAGGCGCTGCGCCGGGGCCCCGGCGAGCCCTCCCCGTGGGGGCGCGGCCCGGCGCTGCGCACCGAGAGCCTGCTCTTCCGGGGCCTGGCCCGGCAGCGGCTCGGCGCCACCGACGCAGCCTGGTCCGACCTCGCGGCCGCCGCCACCGAGACCCCCGGCGACGCCCGCCCCCGCTACGCCCTCGGCAGGCTCGCCCTGCTGCTCGGCGCCGACGACCAGGCCCGGGACCAGTTCACCGCCGCCCTGACCGTCCAACCCTCTTTCGCCCCGGCCCGGTTCGGCCTCGCCCTGGTGCACGAGCGGGCCGCGCGCCCCGCCGAGGCGGCCGCCGACTACCGCACCGGCCTCGGCCTCGCCCCCGACTGGCGCCCCGCCCGGGTCCGGCTCGGCGCGGCCCTGCTCGCCGCCGGGCAGGCCGCCGAGGCCGCGCCCGTCCTCGGCGCCGAGGCGGACGTCGAACCGGACTCCCGCTGGGCCCGGATCGCCGCCTTCCACCACGGTCTCGCCCTCGCCCGCACCGACGACCCGGCCGGCGCCCTGGCCCGATGGGAGCCGCTGCACGACGAGGACCTGCGCGAACGGCAGGCCCTGGCCCGCGACCGGCTCGCCCGCACCCGGCTGGCCGACGACCCGGTGGCCGCCCGGGAGCTCTGGCAGCAGGCCGCCGCCGACCACCCGGCCGCCCCCGGCTACCGGGCCGCGCTGCGCGAGGCCGCCCTGCGCGAGGCCGCGCACCTGCTGATCACCGGCCGCGACCGGCCCGAACCCCGCGAGCGGGCCGCCGCCGCCCTCGCCCTCGCCGACACCCTGCCCGGCTCCGTCACCCACCGGCAGGCCCGGCTGCGCGCCGCCCTCGCCCTGGCCGGGGGCTCCACCGAACCGCTGGGCACCCTGCTCGACGCCGCCACCGGGCCGCGCGACCGCTACCACCTGGCCGCCGCCGCCCTGCTGACCGGCCGTCCGGTCCAGACCATCGCCCTGCTCGCCCCGCTCGCCCCCGACCCGGCCGGTGACCCGGCCCTCGCCCGGCTGCGGGCGCTGCTCGCCGAACGGGCCGGCAACTGGGCCGCCGCACTGGACTGGTACCGCCACTTCCTGACCGCCGGCCAGGCCCCCGAACCGCCGCAGCCCCCGCCCGCGACGGCCGACTGCGCCATCTGCCCCGCCCCCGCCACCGCCACCGCCACCGGCACCTGCCCCGTCCCCGCCACCGGCACCTGCGCCGGCTGCGGCCGGGAGGTCTGCGCCGCCCACCTGCACCGCCCCGCCGACGACGCCTCGCCGCGTTGCGTGCGCTGCGTCGGCCCCGCACTGCGCGCCGTCCTGGACTGCGCCCGCCGGGCCGGGGTGCCCGAGCAGGCCGAACCCGTCCTCGCCGCCTGGGCGCAGGCCCTCGGCGACAGCCCCGCCGCCGCGCCCGCACGGCTGGACCTCGCCCTGCTGCGGGCCGAACTCGGCCGACTGGACGAGGCGTTGGCCGACCTGCCGGCGGACGCGGCCGCCGCGCGCGGGGCCGTCCTGATCCGCCGGGCCGGCGCCGCCCTCGACGCCGGGGAGCCCGGACGCGCGGCCGGCGACCTGCGCCAGGCCCTCACCCTCGCCCCGGGCCGGCCGCAGGCCGCCGCCGCGCTCGTCCTGCTCGCCGAGCACGAGGCCCACCAGCACGCCGTCGAGGGCCGCCACCGCGAGGCCTGGGACGGCTACCACGCCCTGCTGCTCAAGGACCCGGCCCACCCCCGGCTGCTGCACGCGCTCGGCCTGGCCGGCTACCGGCTCGCGGTCTCCCTCCAGGCTGGCCCGGAAGCCCCGGAGAGTCCGGACGGCGCCGGGCCGGACGAGCGGATCTGGACCTGGACGCTCGGCTGCCTGGTCGCCGCCCTGCACCAGCCCGACCTGTGGGCGGAGTCCGCCCGGATCACCGGCCGCCCGGCCGAACCGCAGCGGATGTCCACCGCCCGCGGCGCGCTCACCGACCGCCTCCGCGAGGACCTGCGCGCCCTGGACCGGGCCGCCGGCCGCACCGGCGACGAGGTCACCGCCTGGACCCTGCGCCTCGGCATGGAGGCGCACAGCGCCGAAGCCTTCGCCCAGGAGGGCGTCCGGATCGCCCTGCCCGGCCGCCCCGCCCGGCGCCTCGCCCTCGGCCCCGCGCTCGACCGGCTGCTCCGCCAGGAGCCCGAACTCGCAGCCTGGGCAGCCGGGTTCGACGAGGCCGTACGGGCCTGGCGGCAGCCGGAAACCCCCGACGGGCACCCGCTGACCAGGGCCCTCGGCCTGTTCGGCGACCTCGGCCCGCAGCGCTACCTGCTCCTCCAGGGCCGCCAGGCCGCCGCGGTCGGCGCCCTGGACGCGGTGCCCGAGGCCGAACGCGGAACGGGCTGGCGGGACCTGCTCGGCGAGAGCCTGGTCAGCGAGGCCCGCGAGCACCACCGCAACCAGGACTGGCGCGAGGCCCTGGACTGCCTCACCCGCGCCCGGGCCGTGCCCGGCGCCGTCCTGCCCGCCGACGCGCCCGCGATCGCCGCCGAGTGCGGCGTCCGGGCCGCCCGCGCCCTGCTCAAGAGCAGCGACGACGACCAGGCGGGCGCCACCGAACTCCTGGAGAAGGCCCTCGCGCTGGCCCCCGACCACCCCGAGGTGCGCGGCGACCTCGGCGCCACCTACGCCCAGTGGGCCCGCAAGATCAACAACGAGGACAAGGACTACCCCCGCGCCCTGGTCCTGCTGCGCAAGAGCATGGAACTCGCCCCCGGCGACCCGACCGCCGTCCACTTCCTGGAGGCCGCCCTCGGCAACCGGGCCGGCCAGCTCAGCCGCCCCGACGCCCCCGAAGCGGAACTGGAGGAGGCCGCCGACGCGTGGCGGGAGCTGATCGCGCTCAACCCCGACCCGGACCACCGGCTCGGCCTCGCCTTCGTGCTGCGCCACCTCTCCCGCATCGCCGCCTTCGCGGACCACCGCGCCCTCGCCGTCGACCGGATGGCGCAAGCCCTGCGCGCCGACCCGGAATGGGACGGCGACACCGAGGAGGAGGCCCCGCGCCGGGTCGCCGTGATGCTGGCCAACCACATGCTGGACAACCTCCAGGGCAGCCCGTTCACCACCCAGGCCGCCATGCTCCAGAAGGCCCGGTCCTACGACGACTCGGACGAGATCCGCCGCCTGATGGTCAGCGTCTGGCGCGGCGAGGCCATCGGCCACTACGAGGCCCACCGCTACCGCGACGCGATCCGGCTGCTGGAGGAGGCGCTCGCGCTCTCCCGCACCCCGGAGGACGTCGCCAAGCTGCACGTCGAACTCAGCGTCGTCTACAGCTCCTACGCCGTCAGCCGGGCCAACCTGCGCCAGTTCCGGGAGGCCCGCTCGCTGATCGGCAAGGCCGTCGAGTACAACCCGGACGACCGCGACCTGCGCGCCCTGCAACGGAGGATCGGCGCGCTGCGCTGACGGCAACCGCGGCGCCGCCGTCGTCGTCGTAGCCCATGCACCCGTTCCTGATCCGCAGTCGCAGCCAATCCCTGAGCCACAACCGACCCCTGAGCCCCCGTCAGCCGTGAGGAGAGAAGCCGCCCGCCATGCCACTGCACGAACCGTCGCCGTACGAGGTCCTGGGCGTTGCGCTCACGGCCGGCGTGCGCGAGATCAACCTCGCCGTCGGCCCGGCGATGAAGGCCGGCCGCTACAGTCGCCAGCAGATCCAGGACGCCGCCGCCCTGCTGCGCAACCCCGACCGGCGGCTGGAGCTGGACCTCCAGCGGCCCCTGCCGCCGGAGCCGGTCGACCAGGCCGCCGAACTGTTGGCGCCCGCCCTCGCCGAACCGCTGCTGGTCGTCGAACGCCCGCCGCTGCCGCCCGCCGCCGCCCTCCTGGTGCTGCACCGGGCCGAGGCGGCGGCCGACTTCGCCGAACCCGCCCCCGGCGGCGCCGACCCCGAACCGCCCGTCCCCGCCCGCTACGCGGCCGACCTGTCCGTGCTGCCGCAGATCGAGGTACCCGAATGACCGACACGCCGACCGCTCCCGCGCCCGCCGGCCACCGGCCGCTGGACGTCCCGCAGCGCGCCCTGGAGGTCGACCTCGACCAGGCGTTCAGCCAACTGCTGTACCGGGCCTCCCTCCTGCAGCGCCTGCGGGCCGAGGAGGCGCAGACCGCCCGGGCCACCCAGCGGGACCTGCTGGGCATCCTGGTCGAGGTGGACGACGCCCTCGCCGCGCTCGGCCTGGACCGGGAGCTGGTGCTGCTCGGGCGCGGCACCGGGATCGAGGCCACCCGCCGGCGGCTGCTCGGCCGCCTCGCCAAGGCCGGGGTGCGCCCGATGCGGCTGGAGGGGCTGGCGGCGGACCCGGCGCTGACCGAGATCGTCGGCACCGAGCCGCGTCCCGGAGTGGCGCCGGAGACGGTCGTCCGGACGGTGGTCACCGGGTTCTTCTGGGAGGAGGAGGTGCTGCGCCGCGCCCAGGTCGTCGTCGCCGCGGTGCCCGAGCCCGCCCCGGTGGGGGAGCCGGTCCTCGCGGAGGACGTCGAGCGGGCCCTGGAGCCCGCACCGGAGCAGGCCGAGGCCGAGGAGGCCGGGCCCACCGAGGATCCCGCACCGGCGGATCCCGAACCTGCGGACCCCGGGCCCACGGAAGCCGAGGGTGCGGACACCGAGCTGGAGGACGGCGGCACCGAACCCGCCGTCGCGCCGGTGAACCCCGCCGCCCGGGCCACGGCGGCCCCGCCCCGGGCCCGCCGGAAGGGAACGGCCGCGGGCGGCCGGCGCAAGCGGAAGAAGTAGCCAGGACCACGAGGGGCAAGAGGGGAACGACATGTACCGCACACTCGGCATCGACCTGGGCACCACCAACTCGGTGGTGGCCCACCTGCGCCGGGGCGAGCCGGAGATCATCTTCAACCGGCAGAACCAGGAGGCCACGCCCTCCGTGGTCGGCAGCGGCCGCAAGGGCGAACTGCTGGTCGGCTCCACGGCGCGCAGCCGGGTCGCCATCGACGGCGCCAACGTGATCCGCTCGGTCAAGCGCTTCATGGGCCGCAAGTTCAAGGACCCGCAGGTCCAGGCCGCCCTCAAGGAGGTCGACTACAAGGTCACGGCAGGCACCGACGGCGACGTCAACGTCTGGTTCAACGGCCGCTCCTACACCCCGATCGAGATCTCCGCGATCATCCTGCACCGCCTCAAGGAGGACGCCGAGCAGCGCTTCGGCGAGCCCTTCCACCGGGCCGTCATCACCGTCCCCGCGTACTTCGGCGAACGGCAGGTCGCCGCCACCCAGGAGGCGGGCCGGATGGCCGGCCTGCACGTGCTGCGGATCATCAACGAGCCGACCGCCGCCGCGCTCGCCTACGGGATCACCTCCGAGGCCGGCGACGAGGGCCGGACCGTCCTGGTCTACGACCTCGGCGGCGGCACCTTCGACATCTCCATCCTGCTGCTGGTCCCCGGCTCGGTCTCGGTGCTCGGCATCGAGGGCGACAACCTGCTCGGCGGCGACGACTTCGACCGGGCCATCACCACCGCACTGCTGGAGGACATCCGCGAGGAGTACGGCGCGGACTACCAGCCCGACCTGCGGGACCGCCCCAAGATCGCCTCCACGGCCGAGACCATCAAGATCGAGCTCTCCCACCAGGAGGCCTCCGAGGTGATCCTGCCCGGCCTCGGCGCCGGCCAGCTGGTGCTGGAGACGGAATTCGAGCGGGCCCGCTTCGAGGAGCTGATCGAGGCCCAGATCGAACGCACCATCGAGCTGACCCACAAGGCCATCATGCAGGCCAACCTCACCGTCGGGGACATCGACGAGGTGGTGCTGGTCGGCGGCTCCACCGCGATCCCGCTGGTGGCCCGGCGGCTCGGCGAGGTCTTCGGGCCGCGCCGGATCCGGCGCGGCGTCAACCCGATGCAGTGCGTGGCGCTCGGCGCGGCCGTGCAGTCCGCGCTGGTCGGCGAGGTGGAGTGCCCCGAGTGCCGGGCCCCCGGCGACCTCTCCGCCTCCAACTGCGCCAACTGCGCCACCACGCTGCTCGGCGGGCCCCGGCTCTCCTGCACCGGCTGCCACCTCCCGGTCGACGCCGAGGCCGGAGCCTGCCCCAAGTGCGGCCAGGAGCTGGGCGGTTCGGCCGCCGGCGCGGCCATCCCGGCGCAGTCCCAGGCGGCCACCGCCGTACGCAGCGACAACTGCCCGCGCTGCGGCACACCCGCCGCCCCCGGCGTCACCGCCTGCGAACTGTGCGGCGAGGCACTCAACTCCGCCGCACCCGGGCAGACCAGGGTCGCCTCGACCGCCGCCGAGGACGTCGGCCTGCGCTGCGCGGCCTGCGGCGTGGTCAACCCGCCCGGCAGCGAGGCCTGCCAGGGCTGCGGCGAGCTGATGCAGGTCACCAACCCGTTCGACATCACCCCGAAGAACCTCGGCATCGAGCTCAACGACGGCCGACTGGCCGTCATCATCCCCAAGAACACCAGCTACCCGACCAGTTCGCCGGTCAGCCGCGAGTTCGTGGTCTCCGGCAGCGGCCGCCAGCGGCTGGAGATCGCGGTCTACGAGGGCGAGCACGAGATCGCCCAGCAGAACGAGCTGATCGGCCACCTGACCCTGCGGCTGCCCGCCGGGCTCGGCGGCCGCACCCCGGTGGAGGTGTCCTTCGGTCTCGACCGGGACCGCACCATCACCCTGTCGGTGCGGATCCAGGGCGGCGGCGAGAAGACCGTCAAGCTGGAGCGCGTCACCCTCGACCCCGAGCTCAAGGTCCAGGTCGAGGAGCAGCAGCGGCAGATCGAGACCTTCACCGACCGCTGGGGCGGCGAGCTCACCGAGGCCGAGATGCGCGAGGCGCAGCGCCTCATGGACAGCCTGGACGACCTGGCCGCCGGCCAGACCCGCGGCCAGTCGGTGGACGAGGCGCTGGAGCGGGCCCAGCGCCAGCTGAAGGCCCAGCGCTGGGTGCGCGGCTCGGAGGCGTACCTCAGCCTGTTCATCCACTACTGCGAGAAGCACCTCGACCCGAGCGACCTCGACCGGCTGCGGTCGGTGGCCGCCGACCTGCGGCTGCGCCGCGAGGCGGCCGACTGGGAGGGCGCCATGCGCGCCGCCCAGCGGGCCGACGAGCTGTGCGACTCGCTCGGGCACACCTTCCGGATGCTCACCATGTGCAACGTCTACGTCAACCAGAACATGGTCTCGCCGGCGCTGGCCCAGCGGATCATGGCCGAGCTGCGCGGGCTGGACGAGGCGGTGGAGTCGGCCAACATGGAGGCCGCCAACCAGCACAGCTCGGCGCTGCTGGCGCTGTACGCGCAGGCGCAGCGGGAGCTGGGCAGCGAGCCGCTCGCGGAGTCGCTCGGCCCGGTCCGCCCGGAGGAGGCCGGTCCGCGATGAACTCCAACGTGACTCCGTCCGAGGTACCTCCGTCCGAGGTGTACCGGTCCGAGCTGTCCCCGGCCGACGTGCACCCGATCGGCGGGCGGGCTGCCGACGTTCCGCCGATCGAGGTGCTCTGCCCGCAGTGCGCCGTCCCGGCGGACCCGCAGGGCCTGCGCTGTCCGTCCTGCCGGGAGGATCTCGGCGTGCTGTTCCGGCTGCGTTACGCCGCTCGGATCGACTACAACCGGGCGCTGGCGGCGCTGGCGGCCGGCGACGGGGCGTTCGCGCTCGGACTGCTGCACCGCGCGGTGGCGGCCGAACCGGGGCTCGAACCGGCCCGGGACCTGCTGGAATGGGTGAGCGCGTCCGGGTGCGCGGGGCCGGAGCCGGGGGAGCGGGAGGACGACACGCCCTCTGAGTGACCAATTCGGCCGTTCCCGGCCTGCCATCGAGTTCGATCGGTGCGAGTGTGTTCGTCACATGGATGTTCGCTGCCCTCACAAGGAGTGACGCAATGCGTATTCGTACCACCCTCGCCGCCACCGCACTCGCCGCCGTGGCCGTCCTGGCCGGTGCCGGCACCGCCGCCGCGGGCGACGCCACCGCGAACGGTGTCGCGTTCGGTTCCCCCGGTGTGCTCTCCGGCAACCAGATCCAGATCCCGATCAACCTCGAGGCCAACGTCTGCGGCAACTCGATCGGCATCATCAGCATCCTCAACCCGGCCTTCGGCAACACCTGCGTCAACGCCTGACCCGACTGCTGGGGCCGTCCGTCGCACCCGACGGACGGCCCCAGCATCGTGTCCGCACCCCCGTTCGGGGGTGGCGGCGCGGGGCACGCGGTGGAGACCATGGGGTCCGACCCGCACGCGCCCACCCAGGAGCCAGAACGTGCCGACCACGCCGACCCCGCGCAGCTACGCCTCCGGCACCTCGGACGTGCCGCTGCTCGGCGACACCATCGGGGAGAACCTCGACCGCGCGGTGCGCGCCTTCCCCGAACGGGACGCCCTGATCGACCGGGCCACCGCCCGCCGCTGGACGTACGCCGAACTCGCCGCCGACGTCGACGCGTTGGCCCTGGGCCTGCTCGACCTCGGCATCGCCAAGGGCGACCGGGTCGGCATCTGGGCGCCCAACTGCGCCGAGTGGACGCTCACCCAGTACGCCACCGCCAAGCTCGGCGCGATCCTGGTCACCATCAACCCGGCGTACCGCTCGCACGAGTTGGCGTACGTGCTGAACCAGGCCGGGATCCGCCTGCTGGTCGCGGCCGAGCGCTTCAAGGCCTCCGACTACGCCGGAATGATCGAGGAAGTGCGGCCCCGGTGCCCCGAGTTGGAGAGCAGGGTGCTGATCGGCGGCCCCGACTGGGACGCCCTGCTCGCCGCCGGGCGCCGCGCCGACCCCGGCCTTCTCGCGCAGCGGCAGCGGGAGTTGGCGCCGGACGACCCGATCAACATCCAGTACACCTCCGGGACCACCGGCTCCCCCAAGGGCGCGACCCTGTCGCACCACAACATCCTCAACAACGGCTACTTCGTCGGCGAACTGCTCAACTACACCGAGCAGGACCGGATCTGCGTCCCGGTGCCGTTCTACCACTGCTTCGGCATGGTGATGGCGAACCTCGCGGCCATCTCCCACGGCGCCTGCACGGTGATCCCCGCACCCTCCTTCGACCCGGGCGCCACCCTGGCCGCCGTCGCCGCCGAGCGCTGCACCTCGCTGTACGGGGTGCCCACCATGTTCATCGCCGAACTCGCCGACCCGGACTTCGCGCGCCATGACCTCGCCAGCCTGCGCACCGGCATCATGGCGGGCTCCCCCTGCCCGGCCGAGGTGATGAAGGACGTCATCGGCCGGATGGGCATGGCCGAGGTCGCCATCTGCTACGGCATGACCGAGACCTCGCCCGTCTCCACCCAGACCCGCGCCGACGACACGGTCGACCGCCGGGTCTCCACCGTCGGCCGGGTCGGCCCGCACCTGGAGGTCAAGGTCGTCGACCCGGCCACCGGCCGGACCGTCCCGCGCGGCGAGCCCGGTGAACTCTGCACCCGCGGCTACTCCGTCATGCTCGGTTACTGGGGCGAGCCCGAGCGCACCGCCGAGGCCGTCGACGCCGCCCGCTGGATGCACACCGGCGACCTCGCCGTCATGGACCAGGACGGCTACCTCGCCATCACCGGCCGGATCAAGGACATGGTGATCCGCGGCGGCGAGAACCTGTACCCGCGCGAGATCGAGGAGTTCCTGTACACCCACCCCGACGTCCTCGACGTCCAGGTCGTCGGCGTGCCCGACGCCAGGTACGGCGAGGAGCTGATGGCGTGGATCCGCATGCGCGCGGGCGCCGAGCCGCTCACCGCCGACACCGTCCGCACCTACTGCGCCGGCCGGCTCGCCCACGTCAAGATCCCGCGGTACGTGCACGTGGTCGAGGAGTTCCCGATGACCGTCACCGGGAAGGTCCGCAAGGTCGAGATGCGCGCGGAGGCCGTGCGCCTGCTCGGCCTCTGACCCGACCCGCAACCGGTCGACGGGCCGCCGCCCCACCGCCGCCCGGTCCGAGCCCGCCCGTACACGCCGAACGGCCCCGGGCCGCGGTTCTTCCGCCGGCCCGGGGCCGTTCGTCCTGCGGCTGCTTCTCCTGCGGTTACCGGGCGCCCCAGGCCTGGTCGGTGGGGACGACCTCGCGGCCGAGCGGCATGAGGGAGATCGGGATCATCTTGAGGTTCGCCCAGCCGAACGGGATGCCGATGATCGACAGGAACAGCGGGATGCTGGTCACCAGGTGCGCGATCGCCAGCCACCAGCCCGCGAAGATCAGCCAGATGACGTTCCCGACGCAGGACGCCGCCCCGGCACCCGGCTTCTCCACGGTCGTCCGTCCGAACGGCCAGAGGATGAACCCGGCGATCCGGAAGGACGCGACGCCGAACGGGATGGTCACGATCAGCACGCAGCAGATGATTCCGGCGACGGTATAGGCAATAGCCATCCAGATACCGCAGAAGATCAGCCAAATGACATTGAGGACGAACTCGATCACCTTCATGGCCGACACCTTCTCACGGCTGCTGCTCGGGGTTCCACGATCCAGCCATGCCCGCCCCCGGGCGCGTCTACGCCCTTAGGGGACGTTCCTCGGGGTTTGTTCCGGGGTCGGCGCGGGCGGACGTGCCGGGGCCGCACCCTCCGGAGGGTGCGGCCCCGGTGTGGCGGCTCGGATCAGGCCGGCGGGGTGCCGTCGGGCCAGACGCAGGGGGAGCTGACCCGGAGGGTGAGGTCGTGGCTGGCGTCGGAGACCCCGTCCAGGGTGGCGAGGAAGTCGTCCTTGGGGTTCTTCAGCCTGATCCAGTCGTTGTGGAAATTGGGGGGATCCTGAACCGGTTGGAAGCCCTGGCCGGTCAGGAATGTTCGGAAGGCGTTCACCGCCTCGGCTTTGGGCGCGGACGGGACGTCGCCGAAGTCGTATCCCCGACGGGTCTGCGTCCTGCCGTGCGGGCCGATGTCGTTGGCGTCGCATTCCATGTCGAAGAAATCGTCCGAGCTCGCGGTCGGCTTGACCGGCAGCTTGGCCAGGGTGTCGGCGAGGTAGGCGTCGATCTGCTTCTTGGCCTGGTCGAGCGTGATCGTGGACTTCGACCGCTCGTTCAAGGTCTGCACGCCGCAGGAGTTCAGGGCCAGGACGGCGACCGCCAGTACGGCGGTGGCGGTGACCCGTTTGATCAGCGGGGTGTGCTCGGTGGTGCTCATGAGACCCGCTTTCCGGCGATGATCTGACCCATGGAGGTCAGGGTGGGCGAATCGTCGTTCCAGTAGTCCGAGTGCCCCGCGTTGGGATTGGTGGGCAGGATCTGCGCGCCGAACTGGGGAACGGTGGTCTGTCGGCCGTGGATCAGGTGGTGGTCACCGTCGCCGAGGCCCCACGAGCCGGCGACGTTGTCGACGATGTTGTCCGTCATCCCGCCGGGGTCGGTGGCGGCGGCCCAGCCGATCGCGTCGGCCGGGCTCTGCGCCACGTACACGCGGGACGGGTCGATGTTCAGGTCCTTGGCGTTTTCGACGCCGCAGCCGGGGCTGGCGATGAGGACGACGTTGTCGACGGGAAGGCCCTTGTCGCGCATGGCGTAGCCCACGGTCGTGGTGCCGTAGCTGTGGGCGAGGACGGTGTTGTTCGACAGCTTCCCCTCGTGCGTGGCGTGCAGGCCGGTCTCGAAGGTGTGCAGCTTGTCCTCCGCGTTCTTCGCGTACTTGTCGTCCGCGGCCTCGGGGATGATCGTCTGCGGAGCGTCGTAGCCGACCCAGGTGATCGACGAGGTGGTGCCCGGGTCTTGCGCCTTCCGGTTGGCGTCGTTGGCCGACTTGACCATCAGATCGGAGCGGTTGATGTCACTGCCGATGCTGCCGAGCCGGGCGCCGGTGCCGGGTACGTACGTGGAGACGTTGTCGGCGGTGTCGGGGTTGTTGGCCGCGATGATCGCGTGGCCCTTGCCGTTGGTGTCGAAGCCCAGCAGGAAGGTGGGCGGGTGTTCGGCGTTGACCGGGGTGTTCAGCCGGTTCTCGATGGCCGTCACGCCCTTCAGCTTGTCTTCGAGGTCGTCGCGCTTCTGCTTCCACTCCGTGTAGTCGGGGTTCTGGACGGGCCCGCCGTTGGTCTCGGCGACGGACAGGTAGTGCTTCGGCTCCGGGCCGAGGCTGTCGAGCTGGTGTTGGAGGTCCTGTTTGCCGCGCTGGAGGTTGATCCGGTTGGCCTGGTCCCGGGCGAGCGCGGGGACGCCGTCGAGGGCGCCGACCTGATCGGGGTGGTTGAGGATCATCCGGTGCTGCTGCTCGTCGGTCAGGCCGTTCCACCAGCCCTTGACGCTGTTCGGGTCGGTGCCGGCGGCGGGGACCTGTTCGAGCGCGTTCGCGGCGGCCAGGTCGGTCTTCGCCGTGGCGGCGTCGAGCCCGGTGCCGTCGCTCGCGTTGCCGGCCAGGTGGGCGAGCCGGGCGCTGATCGTCTGGTCCGCGTGGGCGGCTTCGGTGAGCGCGGCCGTGATCCGGCTGCTGATCTGCTGGGCCTGCGACTCGGCGTCGGTGCCGGCGAAGGCGGCGGATCCGGGGTCGTTGTCCCAGGTGATCCCGCCGTCGGCGGCGACGGTCAGCTTGTGGGTCTTGGCGTCGTCGAGGGCGTTGATCAGGTGCGCCTGGGCGGCGGCGAAGCCCTCGGCCGCGTCGTGCAAGGCCCTGCTGACGAGGCCGATCTCCTGTTGGGCGGCCTGGAGTTCGTTCTCCAGGAGCTGGATCCGGGCCTGGGCGTGACCGGCGGCGTTCCCGGTCCACTGCGAGTGGTTCAGCCGGTCGACGACCTCGTGCTGCCAGTTCTCCACGTGCTGGCCGAAGGCGGTGGCCAGGGTGTCGAAGGCGGTCTTCGCGGTGGTGAGGTTGATGAGGTCGGCGTCGTGGAGGGTCTTGATGTCCATCGCCTACTCGGCCGCCTTCGCGCCAGCGGGCTTCACGGGGCCCGGGACGAAGGTCGTGCTGAAGGGGTCCGGTTCGTCGGGGACCGGTGCGGCCGGGTTCCGCATGCTCCCGTGGATGTCCTTCTCGACCTGGCGGTAGTAGGCGGCCGACGTGGCGAGCTTGGTGCCGACGTCGCCCATGTCGCCGCCGAGCTTGTCCAGCAGCGTCTTCCAGTTCGTGCCGCAGTTCTGGATGGCGGCGGCGGTGAGCCAGCCCTTCAGGCCCCCGGCGGCCTGGTTGCACGGATCGGTGATCTTCGAGGTCTCGCCCGGTATGAGACCGCCGATGTGCTGAGCGCTCTGTCCGCAGCCGTCCAGTTCGGCTGGGTTGACCTTGAACTCCAAGGCCAGATCAGGACCTGCCATGTCTTTCCCCCGCTGATGAGCTCCCGGGCCGGCGCGCCGCCCGGGTCCGTGTCGACAAACTGCTGACGGATGCTAACGGATCGATCTTCCGGCGGTGGGGAGGGCATGGGCCGGGCGACCTGCCCCGGCTCGGCCGGTGGGCGCGGCTCGGGATACCCTGCGGGGGTAACTGGTGGCGAGGTCGGTCGGGAGGTGGACGATGGCGGAGCCGCGTCCGACCGTCCCCCGGGCCCTGCGCCTGCTGCTCCTCGCGGCGCTCCTGCTCGGCATCGTGACGATGCACACGCTCGGCCATCCGGCCGCCGGCGGGCACGGGGTGGAGCACGGGACGGACCACGGGCCGACGCGGCACGCCGTGAGCGCCGGTCACCCGGCGGGCGCCGGGGAGACGGTGCACACCGCGGCGGCCGACGGCATGGATCCGATGACGGTGTGTCTGGCCGTGCTCGCCGGCTGGACGTTGCTGCTCCTCGCCGCCGGCCCCCTGCTGCGGCACGGCGGTGACGCCGCCGCCGAGGTGAGGGCCCGGCTGCTGCGGGCCGTTCGCGCGTTGCCGCCGCCCGGAGGCGGGCGGATCCTCCTCGCCCGGTTGTCGGTGCTGCGTCAGTAGGCGTACGCCGGCCGCCCCGGGTCCGCGCTCCGGCGCGGGCGGGACGGCCGTCGCGACGTCCTGCTCACCCACACCCACCGCACGAGGTGCACTCCGTCATGCGCACACCCACCCGTCGTACCGTGCTCGGCGCGGCGCTCGCCGCCGCCGGCACCGGTCTGCTCGCCGCCTGTTCCGCCGATCCGATGAAGGGCATGGACCATGGGGCCGCCGCCCCCACCACCCCGGGCGGCTTCGTCGCCCCCGGCGGCCCCGAGGTCGCCGCCGCCGAGGCGCGGCGCGGGCCCGGGCCGGAGCGCAAGGTCGCGCTCACCGCCACCGAGACGACGCTCGACCTGGGCGGCCGCACCGTCCGCAGCTGGGCGTACGGCGACCGCCTGCCCGGCCGGGCGGTGCGCGCCACGGTCGGCGAGACGCTCGCCGTCAGTCTCGCCAACCACCTTCCGCAGCCCACCTCGTTGCACTGGCACGGCCTCGCGCTGCGCAACGACATGGACGGCGTACCCGGGCTCACCCAGGACGCGGTGCGGGCGGGCGCCGGCTTCGAGTACCGCTTCGCGCTCGCCCACCCGGGGACGTACTGGTTCCACCCGCACTCCGGCGTCCAGCAGGACCGCGGCCTGTACGCGCCGCTGATCGTCGAGGACCCGAGGGAGCCGCTGCGCTACGACCCAGGAGTGGGTCGTCGTCCTGGACGACTGGGTGGACGGGGTCGACGGCAGCACCCCGGACGCCGTGCTCGCCGAACTCGCCCGGGGCATAGGCGGGATGGACCGCGCGGGGATGGACCACCCGGCGATGGGCGGCCACGACATGGCAGCCATGGGCGGCACTCCAACCGGCGCCCCGAGCACCGCCCCGCCCGCCGCCGGCCCGTCCCGGATGCTGATGGGTGCCCGCAGCGCGCTGCTCGGCGGTGACGCGGGCGATGTCGGCCACCCGTTCCACCTGGTCAACGGCCGGCTCGCCGGCGCGCCCGAGACCTTCACCGCCAAGCCCGGCGACCGGGTCCGGATCCGGCTGATCAACGCGGGCGGCGACACCGCCTACCGGGTCGCGCTGGGCGGCCACGAGTTGACCGTCACCCACACCGACGGCTTCCCGGTCGAGCCGGCCACCACCCAGGCGCTGCTGCTCGGCATGGGCGAGCGCTACGACGTGCTGGTGACCGTCCAGGACGGCGTGTTCCCGCTGACCGCGCTCGCCGAGGGCAAGAACGCCTCCGCACTCGCCCTGCTGCGCACCGGCGGCGGCGCCGCGCCGGACGCCTCGGTGCGCCCGGCGGAGCTGGACGGCAGGCTGCTCGGCGCGGCACAGCTCAAGGCCGACCCGAGCGTGCGACTGCCCGCCAGGGCGCCGGACCGGACGGTGCGGCTGGAGCTCACCGGCGGCATGGCGAAGGCCGACTGGGCGTTCAACGGCCGCCGGTACGACCCGGCGCAGCGTTACCCGGTGGCGGCGGGGGAGCGGGTGCGGCTGGAGTTCCGCAACACCACGAGCATGTGGCACCCCGTCCACCTGCACGGCCACACCTTCGCGCTGCCCGGTGACGGGCCCCGCAAGGACACCGCGATCGTGCTGCCGGGCGCGACGCTCGCCGTCGACTTCGACGCCGACAATCCGGGCCTGTGGATGGTGCACTGCCACAACGTCTACCACGCGGAGACGGGCATGATGACCGTCCTCGGTTACCGGGCCTGACCTTCGCGGCACGCGGCGTCGGGGCGGGGGAGCGGCCCTGCCCCGACGCCGCGTGCCGCCGGTCGGAGCCCCGTCGCGGGCGCACTGTCACCGGCCGCACCACCCGCCGCGACCTGCGGAGCAATGACGCTTTCTTAACGCGGGGCGATGACGCGTCCTTAACGCCGGTCGCATAGCCTGTCGCACTGCCGTCGCCCGACGGCGCTTTTACGGGGTCTTTAACAAGAGGTGCAAGGTGGTTTCGTCGGGTTCGACGGAGGCGGCGACGGCGGAACCGTCGTCGGCGCGAATACGGTTGCGGGGCTGGCTGCTGGAGGGCGTGTCGGCGGACAAGCCGGCCACCGGGCAGGCCGGTCAGGACGGTTCGCAGGGCGGCGCGCAGGCGGGGGACTCCGGCGCGCACAAGGGCCGGCGCTGGTGGCGGGTGATGTGCCTGACCGGCCTGGACTACTTCTCCACGCTCGGCTATCAGCCGGGCATCGCCGCCCTGGCGGCGGGCGTGCTGTCGCCGATCGCGACGATCGTGCTGGTGGTCGTCACCCTGCTGGGCGCGCTGCCGGTCTACCGGCGGGTCGCGCAGGAGAGCCCGCGGGGTGAGGGCTCGATCGCCATGCTGGAGCGGCTGTTGTCGTTCTGGAAGGGCAAACTGTTCGTCCTGGCGCTGCTCGGTTTCGCGGCGACGGACTTCCTCATCACGATCACCCTGTCGGCCGCCGACGCGAGCGCGCACCTGGTGGAGAACCCGCACCTGACCAGCGTCCTCGGCGGCAAGCAGGTGCTGATCACGCTGATCCTGGTCGCGCTGCTCGGCGCGGTGTTCCTGAAGGGCTTCAGCGAGGCGATCGGCCTGGCGGTGGCCCTGGTCGGCGTCTACCTGGCGCTGAACGTGGTCGTGGTGGCCGTCGGCATCTGGAAGATCATCGAGGCGCCGCACGTGGTCACGGACTGGACCACTGCGCTGACCGCCCAGCACGGCAACCCGGTGATCATGGTGGGCGTGGCGCTGGTGGTCTTCCCGAAGCTGGCGCTCGGCCTGTCCGGCTTCGAGACCGGCGTCGCCGTGATGCCGCACATCGAGGGGGACCCGGACGACACCGAGGAGAAGCCCACCGGCCGGATCCGCGGCACCCGCAAGCTGCTCACCACGGCCGCCGTGATCATGAGCTGCTTCCTGATCACCACCAGCTTCATCACCACCCTGCTGATCCCGGCCGACCAGTTCAAGCCCGGCGGTGACGCGAACGGCCGCGCCCTCGCCTACCTGGCCCACGAGTACCTGGGCGGCACCTTCGGCAGCGTCTACGACCTGTCCACCATCGCCATCCTCTGGTTCGCCGGCGCCTCCGCCATGGCGGGCATGCTCAACCTGCTGCCGCGCTACCTGCCCCGCTACGGCATGGCCCCGCACTGGGCGCGTGCGGTGCGGCCGATGGTGATCGTGCTGACCCTGATCGGCTTCCTGGTCACCTGGCTGTTCGACGCCGACGTGGACGCCCAGGGCGGCGCGTACGCGACCGGTGTGCTGGTGCTGATCAGTTCGGCGGCCATCGCCGTCACCATCGCCGCGTACAAGGCGAAGCAGCGGGGCTGGACCACCGCCTTCGCGATCATCGCGGCGATCTTCCTGTACACCACCGTGCTGAACTGCCTGGAGCGGCCGGACGGTCTGAAGATCGGCGCCTGCTTCATCGCCGGCATCATCCTGGTCTCGCTGCTCTCCCGGCTGCGCCGCGCCTTCGAGTTGCGCGTCACCGACGTGGTACTGGACGACGTGGCGGAACGTTTCGTCAGGGACTACGCGCACCGCCCGCTGCGGCTGATCGCCAACGAGCCGACCCGCCGCGACGTCGCCGAGTACCGCGACAAGATCCGCCAGATCCGCGCCGACAACGACATCCCTGGTGAGGACGACCTGGTCTTCGTCGAGGTGACCGTCCGGGACGCCTCCGACTTCGAGACCGAGCTGACCGTGCGCGGCGAGGTGCTGCACGGCCGCTACCGGGTGCTGACACTGGAGAGCTCCAGCATCCCGAACGCGATCGCCGCGCTGGCCCTCACCATCCGGGACCGCACCGGGCAGCAGCCGCACCTCTACTTCGAGTGGACCGAGGGCAACCCCTTCGCCCAGTTCCTGCGGTTCTTCCTGTTCGGCCAGGGCGAGGTGGCCCCGGTCACCCGCGAGGTGCTGCGCGAGGCCGAACCCGACCGCAGCCGCCGCCCGCGCGTCCACGTCGGCTGACGCTCCGCCGCACGACGTCGTCGGGCCCCCCCGCGCGGGGGGGGCCGGGGGGGCCGCCCCCGGGGGGGGGGGCCGGGGGGGGCGGGCGGCGCCCCCCCGGGCGCGGGCGGGGTGGGGCGGGGGGGGGGCCCCCGG